>NZ_JBIUXR010000010.1:0-432832 GCF_044744085.1 Streptomyces sp. NPDC087428 | reverse complement strand
CTCCGACATGATCAACCCACGTGCCTGTATCCCCACCACGAACGGCCTAACGAACCGGCAGGGCCAACGTCACCGCTAACCATGCACGAGCTCGTAAGTCTCCAGGCCATGGAATTGACAGCGTTGGTTGCCACCGTGGTGGGTGCGATTATCGGGGTGGGTAGCACGCTCACCACAGACCGCGTGCGTTGGCGACGGGACATGGGCGAGCGCGACAGAGAGACCATGCGCACGGTGTCCGCCCAGTTCTTGGAAGCCCTGACTGAGGCACGCGATGCAATAAGCGATGCCAGCAGATCGGGGCACCTGCCTCTGGACGAGCGGGCCGAGCTCGCTCGCGCCAGCACCCTGGCCCACGGCGTCCACGCGAAGCAGTACCAACTGGAGCTGCTGGCTACGCCCGAGGTGGCCCAGTCCGCCAGGGATGCCGCCTACCAATTGCTCCGCTACCGGGACACGGTGGTCGCTGGACATGTGCGTGATGACCCTGAGTGCGCGCAAGCACGGCGCGACTTCCGGGAGGCGCGCCAGAAGCTCATGGCTGCAATGCGTGCGTCGCTGAGTCGCCCCTGAGAGCCTTCGGCTGCCACGATCCGCCCCCACATGGCCCGCGGAGCCCGCGGAGCCCGCGGAACACCCGGCACACGTGCAGTTCGCCGCTGCCAGCTCTCAAGGTTCGCCCGAAGGTCGCCCGGCACATCCTGCGGCACTCACAGATCGCCATGACGATGGAGGTCTACGCCGAAGCGAGCGAGGAGGCGGTACGGGACGCGATCGGTCGGCTGTCCGACGCGAGGGTGGCAACGGCTGACACGGTTGCTGTACTTCGCTGCCGTACCGACAACGCGAGAGGCCCCCAGGATTTCTCCTGGGGGCCTCTGGCCTGCTGTGCACTCGGCAGGATTCGAACCTGCAACCTTCTGATCCGTAGTCAGATGCTCTATCCGTTAAGCTACGAGTGCTTGGCGTCCTGGGCTTTTGTGCCCCGTCGGCGTTGCGAGAACAACATTACATGACCTGCGGCGTCACGCGAAATCCATTAGCCGCACCGCCTCTGAGCTGTGAAAACACCCGTTCGGCGACGCCCGGATCCAGGCCCGCCCCAGGCCGGTCCCGGGCGGGCGCGTACCGGTCCAGGACGCGCGTGCACCGGTCCCCGGCCGGCCGGACCCGGATACGGCCGAAGCCCCGAGCCGGTGGCTCGGGGCTTCGGTGATCACGCGGAGGCGGAGGGATTTGAACCCTCGATGGGCTTTAAGACCCAAACCGCATTAGCAGTGCGGCGCCATAGACCGGACTAGGCGACGCCTCCAGCACACCCCGCGCAAGCGCGGGTGGTGCGTGCAGATGATGACACAGCTGCGCGCCGTGTCACCAATCGCTGCCTACGGTACTAGGCAGTCGGCCGCGAGGGCAAAGCGCCTGCGGTTGCGCAACGCCGTGGCGTGCGGAGCGTTAGTCATGCCGGGGGCGCCGCCCCCGCCGTTCCCCTCCGTCGCCGGCCACCGCCGCCGCCGTGCACGACCACAGGAGCCCGCATGCTGCGTCGCCTCGCCCTCACCGCTGTCGTGTCCCTCGCCGCACTCTCCGCCGCCGTCCCGGCCGCGACGGCTACGGCCGGTCCGCTGCCGCTGCCGTTGCTGCCGCTGCCCGTGCTCCAGGGCGAGGACGGCGGGACGCATCTGACGGTGGTCGTCTCGGGGTCGGGGGACCGGGCGGCGGACGGGAGCTACGAGCTGGAGTGCGAGCCGGTGAGCGGCAGCCACCCGGCGGCGCAGCAGGCCTGCGAGCGGCTGGGGCAGCTGCCCGACGAGAGCACGGACCCGTTCACCCCGGTGTCCCGGGACGCGATGTGCACGCAGCAGTACGGCGGGCCGGCCACCGCCCGGGTCACCGGTAGCTGGCGGGGGCGAAGCATCGATGCCACGTTCGACCGGTCAAACGGGTGCGAGATCGGGCGCTGGAACAGCCTGCGGCCGGTGCTCCCGAACGTCCGCTGAGCAGGGGCTCCGCAGGTCACGGGGCGGCGCGAGGGGCGCGTAATGGGCCGGGGTCGTGCACCGTTTGCACAGAACCTTGGTGAGAGCTCCCCCTCATCCGCCGCCCCTTGCCCCTCCCCTGCCTTTAGACTCCTCCAGTGACAGCCTGAGGCCCGAGGGGCAAGATGGGGCCGCTGTCGGCAAGGTGCAGTAATCAGGGAGGAAGCGTCGTCGTGAGCAGCAGGCCATCCCGAGGCGCTGCTCGCCTCGCAGCCATACTCGACGCCCTTCCGGACGGGCTTCTGCTCGTCAACTGCAACGGTACGGTCGTCAACGCCAACACCATCGCCCTCGAAATGTTCGAGACGCCGGGCACCGCGCTCGTCGGACGCGGACTGCTCGATCTGCTGCCGGAGTTCGACTCCAAGCTGATCCCGGGGTCGATGCGGAGGCCGGAGGCTGCGGACGAGCGGGGCCGTACCAAGCCCACGCGGATGACCGCGCGGCGGACCGACGGCAACGAGTACCCCGTCGAGGTGACGAGCGCCAGCCTGGAGGACGGGCAGGCCGCGTACAACGACGTCCAGGTGAGTTACAGCGGTACGTACACGGGTGACGAGCTGCTGATGCTCGTCGTGCGCGACCTGTCGGGCACCGTCGACACCGAAGCCGAACTGGCCCGCTCGCAGCGCCAGACCGAGATGATCCTGCGCGCCGCGTCCGAGGGCGTCGTCGGCACGGACACCGACGGCCGGGTCGTCCTGGTCAACCCCGCCGCGGCCCAGATCCTCGGCTTCCGCGCCACCGACCTGGGCGGCCAGGAGCTGCACCCGCTGATCCTGCACTCGCGGGCCGAGGGCGAGCCGTTCCCGTACGAGGAATCGCCGCTGGCCGACACCCTGAAGTCGGGGCGCAAGCACCGGGTGCGCGGGCAGGTCCTGTGGTCCAAGAGCGGCGCGCAGGTGCCGGTCGACCTGACCACGGCACCCGTGCGGGACGGCGATCAGCTGGTCGGCGCGGTGATGACGTTCACCGACCGCAGGCCGTACGAGGAACTCGACGGCCAGCACGCCGCCGAGATCACCGAACTGACCGAGAGCCACACCGCCGCGGTCAACGAACTGACCGCGAACCACGCGGCCGAGATCACCGGCCTGACCGAGCTGCACGCCGCCGAACTGGCCGACCGGGCCGAGCGCCACGCCTCCGCGCTGGAGGAGCAGACCGACCGGATGGAGGAGCAGGCCGAGCGGCTGGCGGACCTGTCCGCCCGGCACGCCCAGCTGACGGCCGTGCTCGGCGAGTCGCTGCGCGGACCGCTGGAGGAGCTGCGCGGCGAGCTGTCCACGCTCGCCGCCGACCCCGCGGGCCAGCTGTGGCCCGAGGCCAACCAGATCCTGCACCACCTGGCCGCGGGCTACGCGCGGATGACGACGCTCGTCGACAACGTACTGAGCTACCAGCGCCTGGACGGCGGCTCCGAAGCGCTCGTCAAGACGAACGTGATGCTCGACGGAGTCGTGACGGCCGGTATCGACGCCGCCGTCGAGCTGATCGGCCCCGGCCGCGCCCAGTTCGCGGTGCACGCGCCGCCGATCGAGGCCGAGGTCGACGCGGGACGGCTGGTGACCGCGCTCGCGCACCTCGTCGCGGACGTCGCCGGCGTCGACTCGACCGGCAAGGCACGGCTGATGCCCGGCGGTGGCTACGTCGACTCGACGGTCGTCGTCGCCGCGGCCCAGCGCGGTGAGGTCGTACGGATCGAGGTGCGCGGACCGTTCGCCGGCGGAGACCCGGTGCACGAGCCGATCGTGCGCGGGATCGTGCGGGCCCACGGCGGCGTGCTCCAGACACACGAGATGCCGGGCATGAGCGGCAGCGCGTACGTGCTCGAAGTACCGCTGGGCGCGGGCTCGGGAACAGCGATGCCTCCCGCCATGACCCCGGACGTTCCGGAGAGCCCTGGAGGACCGGAGAGCCCTGGAGGACTGGAGGGCCCCGGAAGTCTGGAGAGTCCCGGAAGTCTGGAGGTTCTCGGGGCGCCGATGGCTCCGGAAGCCGCGATGGCGCCGGTGGATCCGGGGACCGCGATGGCTCCTGGGGCCCCTGGGGCTCCGGAAGCCCCCCAGACACCCCAGACACCCCAGACACATCAGGCACCTCAGGCGCCCCAGGCGCCCCAGGCGCCCCAGGTTGCTCAGGAACCTCAGGTCGAGGAGGTTCCCGGGGCCGCGGGTGGTCATGAGGGCGGCGGGGGGCGGCGCCGGGCGCGCAGGGCCTCCACGGATGCCTTCCTGGAGAGCCCGGTGGGCGGTTCCGAGGGCGCGGGTGAGCCCGGGGACACCGGGGCGGCCGAACCGACCGGCCGGCGGCGGGCCCGGCGCAAGCCTGCGGCAGAAACCGTCGACGGGCCCGTGGACCCGACCTCGTCCGTGGCTGCCGTCGAGCACGACGGGCCGAACCCGCACGAACTGACGTCGGCCGAGCAGAGCGGCGGGTCCGGGCGCAGGCGCGGTCGGCCCAGCCCGGCGGAGTCCGGCGCGCAGACCGCCGACGGACAGCGGGGACCGGGTCAGGCCCTGGCGCTGCCCGCTGCCGCGGCCCCGTCCGAGGGGTCCGTGGTGACGGCGGCCGAGGGCGCTCAGGGGGCCGGGGGCCGCCCGCAGCGGGGGCAGACCGTGCCGCCGCAGGGCGTTCCGAACGAGGCGCCGACGCCCGTACCGGCCGCCGGACATCGGGCGCGCCGGGGCGGCGAGAACCGGCTGGCCCTTCCGGCCGCGCTGCCGTCGGGGAACGCCGTGGAGTCCGAGGGCCCCGCGGCCCTCTCCGATCTCGACGGCGCAGCCGGGACGCAGCCGTACGGTGCCGCCGGGACACAGCCGTCGGCTCAGCAGGCCCGTCCGGCGGCGCCCGCTCCGGAATCCGCACCCGGGCGGCAGCAGTCGTCAGGGCGACGGGCCCGGCGCGCGCTCTCCGCCGCCCAGGACCGGGCCGCTCAGGCCGAACCGAAGGGCCCCCGGGTCCCCTTCGCCCTGCCGCCCGCCGCCGCCGACCAGACGCCGCCCGTCGCCGCCGAGCCCGACGCCTCGGTGCCGGGGCGTCACGACGCCGTGTCCGGTCCGCCGGACGACGACCACACCCCGCCGCAGGCACACCCGCTCCCGACCGGACGCCGCCGGGCCCGGCACGCCGACGCGCAGGCGGCCCCGCCGCAGCAGTTGCCCGACGCGGCGCCCTCCGCCCTGCCCGAGCAGGCCCCTCCGTCCGCACCCGCTGCCCCGCCCGCACCGCCGGCACCGTCCGCCGCGCAGAACGGTGGCTGGGATCAGGACAACGGCTGGGAACAGAACGGTGGCTGGGAACCGGAAGGCGTACCGGACCAGGACCAGAACCAAGGCCAGGGCCAGGGCCACACCCACGGAGCAGCCTCGGCCGGGGCCGACCGGTCTCCCGGGGAGCGGCCCGACAGTGACGCGGAGTGGCCCGGCGCAGGCCACACCACGCACACCACCGGCACGTCCCCGGCCGGCCACGCCCGCGGCTCCGGCCGTCCCGACGCCCCCGACAGCCCTTCCGGAGGCCCTGACGGTCCCACCGGGCCCGACGAGACCCGTCCGCGGACCCTCGTGCCCGGCCCGGACGCGCGGCGGCAGCCGCTGCCCGCCGAGGCGCCCATGCCCGGGGGGCCGGACTCGACGCACGGGCGCGCGTTCAGCGTGCGGACGCTCGGGCAGGGCGTGCCGTTCGCCCAGCACATCGCGCACCAGCAGAACCAGACGCTCGGCGGTGCCGGCCGGCGCCGCAAGCTCGCCGCGCCGCCGGAGAGCGACCCGACCGAGCCGACCGAGGCGACCGGTCCGATCGACCCGACCGGCCTGTCGGCGCCGGCCGCGTCACCACCGCAGCCCGGGAACCCGCAGCCCCAGCCCGGAGCGGGCGCCGGTGGCCCCGGCCCCGGCGGCACGGGCGGCACGGCGCAGGGCTCGGGCCCGCTGCTGCCCGCTCCGGCGGCCGAAGGGCGCGCGTACGCGATCGGGGCGCCCGACGAGGGGGCCGCAGAGGGACCTGAGCCGCTGGACGGCCCCGGTGGCGCGGTCGAGGTCGCCAACCGCCCCTCCCCGCAGCCCGTGGACGACGAGCTGCCCCCGGAGCCGCTGGACAACCCGCGCCGGCTGCTCGTCTGGCCGGCGCCCGACGTCTCCACCCAGCAGGCGTTGAGCGACCGCGGCTACCGGCCGGTGATCGTGCACTCGCGCGAGGAGGTCGACGCACAGATCGCGGCGTTCCCCGCCGCGCTCTTCGTCGACCCGCTGACCGGTCCCATCACCCGTAAGGCCCTTCAGTCGCTGCGCCAGGCGGCGGTGGCGGCCGAGGTCCCCGTACTGGTGACCGCCGGTCTGGGGCAGGCCTCGCGGGAGGCCGCGTACGGTGCCGACCCGGCCGTGCTCCTGAAGGCTCTCGCCCCGCGCGACAGCGAACAGCACCCGCCGCGGGTCCTCCTGATCGACGAGCACGAGGACATCGCGTACGCGCTGACGCAGACGCTGGAGCGCCGCGGCATGCAGGTCGCCTGTGCCGCGACCGACAGCGAGGCGGTCTCGCTCGCGACCCGGATGCGGCCGAACCTGGTGGTGATGGACCTGATGCAGGTACGCCGCCGCCGGGCCGGGATCGTCGACTGGCTGCGCGCCAACGGTCAGCTGAACCGCACCCCGCTGGTCGTCTACACCTCGGCCGACATGAGCCAGTCGGACCTGCCGAAGCTGAGTTCGGGCGAGACCGTGCTCTTCCTCGCCGAGCGTTCGACGAGCGACGAGGTGCAGGCACGCATCGTCGACCTGCTCGCGAAGATAGGCACCAACTGACCGCGGCGGCAGCGGGAACAGAACGAGGGCGGTACGGGATCTCTCCCGTACCGCCCTCGTTCTGTTCTCGCTCTCCGGCCCCGGCCGTCCGGCTCAGAGCTGGGTGATGTCCAGCTCGCCCGCCGCGTACTGCTTGCGGATCACCTTCTTGTCGAACTTCCCGACGCTGGTCTTCGGTACGGACGCGATGACCGACCAGCGCTCGGGCAGCTGCCACTTGGCGATGCCCTGCTCCGCGAGAAAGGCCCTCAGCGCCTGGTAGTCGGCGCTCGCGCCCTCCTTGAGGACCACGGTCGCCAGCGGACGCTCGCCCCACCTGTCGTCCGGGACGGCCACGACCGCCGCCTCGGCCACATCCGGGTGCCCCATCAAGGCGTTCTCGAGTTCGACGCTGGAGATCCACTCCCCGCCGGACTTGATGACGTCCTTGGCGCGGTCGGTGAGCGTGAGGAAGCCGTCGTCGCTGATCACCCCGACGTCGCCGGTCTTCAGCCAGCCGTCCTCGCTGAACTTGTCCTCGGGCCGCAGCGCCGCGCTGTCCGCACCGCCGTAGTACGCACCGGCGATCCAGAAGCCGCGCACCTCCAGCTCACCGGCCGACTCGCCGTCCCACGGCAGGTGCTCGCCGCCCGGTCCGACGAGCCGTGCCTCGACACCGGCCGGAAAGCGGCCCTGGGTGATGCGGTACGGCCACTCCTGCTCCTCGGTCAGTCCGGCGGGCGGGTTGGCCATCGTGCCGAGCGGCGAGGTCTCCGTCATGCCCCAGGCGTGACAGAGCCGGACACCGAGCTTGTCGTACGCCTCCATGAGGGAGGGCGGGCAGGCGGCGCCGCCGATGGTGACGCGTGCCATGGAGGTGAGGTCGCGCGGACGCGCGGTGACCTCGGCCAGCAGCCCCTGCCAGATGGTGGGAACGGCGGCGGCGTGGGTCGGCCGCTCCCACTCGATCATGTCGGCGAGCGGGGCGGGCTGGAGGAAGCGGTCGGGCATCAGCATGTTGACGCCGGACATGAACGTCGCGTGCGGCAGCCCCCAGGCGTTGACGTGGAACTGGGGGACGACCACCAGGGTGGTGTCCTTGTCGGTCAGGCCCATCGACTCGGACATGTTGACCTGCATGGAGTGCAGGTAGATCGAACGGTGGGAGTAGACGACGCCCTTCGGGTCCCCGGTGGTGCCGGAGGTGTAGCACATGGCGGCGGCCTGGCGTTCGTCCAGCTCGGGCCAGTCGTAGTCGGTGGCCCGGCCGGCGATCAGCTCCTCGTAGTCGTGCACCCGGGGCACGGCGCCGTCGAGGACGGAACGGTCACCGGGTCCCGAGACGACCACGTGTTCCAGCGACGTCAGCTGAGGGAGCAGTGGCGCGAGGAGGGGCAGCACGGAGCCGTTGACGATGAGGACCTTGTCGTCGGCGTGCTTGACGATCCAGACCAGCTGTTCGGCGGGGAGCCGGAGGTTGAGGGTGTGGAGCACGGCGCCCATGGACGGGATGGCGAGGTACGCCTCCACGTGCTCGGCGTTGTTCCACATCAGTGTGGCGACACGCTGGTCCCCGTCGATACCGAGCTCGTCCCGCAGGGCGTGGGCGAGCTGCGTGGCCCGCCGGCCGATCTCGGCGAAACTGCGCCGCTGCGGCTCGGGCTCTCCGGTCCAGGTCGTGACCTGCGACTTCCCGTGGATGGTCATCCCATGGCTCAGGATGCGGGTGACAGTCAGCGGTACGTCCTGCATGGTGCTGAGCACGGCGTCCTCCCGGTAGGCGCTACGCGGCAGTAAGGTTCCGCTGATTCTGCGCACATACCGAGCGGTATGTCACTACTCCCGGACGTACGGATCGATGTCGTCCGGCAAAATCACACGTCCGTGCGCGCGGGCCGGACCTTCCTCCCCCGCACCCGCGACCATGTCCATGCCCATGCCGATGACCAGCTCGGATGCGTCTCTCCTCACCCAGGTCCACGGGCGGCGCCTCACCTGACCGGTGCAAGCTCCGGGTCCTGGCGCAGCTTGCCGAGCGCCCGGGACACGGCACTCTTGACCGTGCCGACGGACACTCCCAGCACCTCGGCCGTCTGCGCCTCGCTGAGATCCTCGTAATAGCGCAGGACGACCATCGCGCGCTGGCGGTCGGGGAGTCTGAGCACGGCCCGCCACATGGCGTCGTGCAGCGACTGCTGCTCCGCGGGGTCGGGCCCCGGAGCCGTCTCCTGCTCGGGCACCTCTTCGCAGGCGAACTCGTCGACCTTGCGCTTGCGCCACTGCGAGGTCCGGGTGTTGAGCAGGGCCCGGCGGACATAGCCGTCGAGGGCCCGGTGGTCCTCGATCCGCTCCCAGGCGACATACGTCTTGGTGAGAGCGGTCTGCAGCAGGTCCTCGGCATCGCTGGGATTCGCGGTGAGCGAGCGGGCCGCGCGCAGCAGCACCGGCCCGCGGGCCTTCACGAACGACGTGAACGACGGGTACGGGACGTACGGAGCGCGGGCACCGTACGGGGTGCGCGCGGCGGCCGGGGTGCGCGGCACCGCGTACGGAGCGACCGACGCGTGCGGGGCCGCCGACGCGTGCGGCGGGTGTCCGGCGAGCGGCGCACGCGGGAGGTGCGGCGTGCTTCCGGTGTGGGCGGCGACTCCCCTGGAGGTGTCCGTGCAGACTGGCGTGGTCATGCCTCCACGCTAGGAGCGGGCGCCGCCCCGGGGATCGCCCCCAGGTCCCGAAACCGGGTCCGCCTCAGGGTGTAGGACCGGGCCCCCTGCCACCTCCTGAAGGTGGAGGGGCCGCACGACGGTACTCAGGGTCGCCCCGGAGGCCGCGCCCCGCGGACCGGACGCGCCGTTCACTCCGCCCGGCCCAGGAGGAGACCCGAGGTGGGTACCCCCGTGCCGGCCGTGACCAGGGACCGGGCCGCCCCGGGTATCTGGTTCACCGAGGTGCCCCGGATCTGCCGGACCGCCTCCGCGATGCCGTTCATCCCGTGCAGGTACGCCTCCCCCAGCTGGCCGCCGTGGGTGTTCAGGGGCAGGGCGTCGGCGGCCACGAAGTCGGCGGCCTCACCCGGTCCGCAGAATCCGAACTCCTCCAGCTGCATCAGCACGAACGGGGTGAAGTGGTCGTACAGGATCGCCACGTCGATGTCGGCGGGGGCGAGGCCCGAGTTCCGCCAGAGCTGGCGGGCGACGACGTCCATCTCCGGCAGACCCGTCAGCCCGTCCCGGTAGAAGCTGGTCATCTGCTCCTGTGCCCGCCCCGCCCCCTGCGCGGCGGCGACGATCACCGCGGGCGGGTGGCGCAGGTCCTTGGCCCGTTCCGCGCTGGTGACGACGATCGCCTGTCCGCCGTCGGTCTCCTGGCAGCAGTCGAGCAGGCGCAGGGGCTCGACGATCCAGCGGGACGCCGCATGTTCGGCGAGGGTGATCGGCTTCTCGTAGAAGTACGCCGCCGGGTTGCGCGCGGCATGGCGCCGGTCGGTGACCGCGACGTGACCGAAAGCCTCCGGCGTCAGCCCGTAGGTGTGCAGATACCGCTGGGCCGCCATCGCCACCCAGGAGGCGGGGGTGAGCAGCCCGAAGGGCAGGTTCCAGCCCAGCGCCGCGCCCTCCGCCGTGGGCTCCCGCTGCTGCACCCCGGAGCCGAAGCGCCGCCCCGACCTCTCGTTGAACGCGCGGTAGCAGACGACCACGTCGGCCACCCCGCAGGCGACGGCGAGGGCCGCCTGCTGGACGGTGGCGCAGGCCGCCCCGCCGCCGTAGTGGATGCGGGAGAAGAACGACAGCTCACCGATGCCGGCCGCCTGGGCGACGGTGATCTCGGGGCTGGTGTCCATGGTGAACGTGACCAGTCCGTCGACGTCGGCGGGGCTGAGCCCCGCGTCGTCGAGCGCCGCCCGTACGGCCTCGACGGCCAGCTTGAGTTCGCTGCGTCCCGAGTCCTTGGAGAACTCGGTCGCCCCGATCCCGGCCACCGCCGCCCGTCCGCCGAGCGAATCGGCCCTGCGCACGCTCATGCGGTTCCCTCCGGAACGCTGATGGTCACCGTGCCGGTGACATGCCTGCCGAGGCCGTTGGCGCCGACTATCGCCACCTCGGCCGTCCCGTCGTCGCCGAGCGCGGTCACCGTGCCGCTCAGCACCATCGTGTCGCCCGGATAGTTCGGGGCACCCAGCCTGATCGCGATGCTCCTGAGCACCGCCGAGGGCCCGAAGTGGTCGGTGACGTACCGCCCGACCAGGCCGTTGGTCGTCAGGATGTTCATGAAGATGTCCGGGGAGCCCTTCTCCCGGGCCAGTTCCGCGTCATGGTGCACGTCCTGGTAGTCGCGGGAGGCGACCGCGCCCGCCACGATCAGGGTGCGGGTCACCGCGATCTCCAGCGGTGCCAGCTCTTCGCCGACCTTCACCGTGATCCCTCCTCCACCAGCAGTCCGCCGAGTTCCTGGAGCACTTCGCTGCCGCAGCCGAGGTAGGCGTCGAGCTGACGTCCCCAGAGGAAGTGCCGGTGCACGGGGTGGTCGAGGTCGGCGCCCGTACCTCCGTGCAGGTGCTGCGCCGCGTGCACGACCCGCTTTCCCGCCTCGGACGCCCACCACGCGGCGGTGAGCGCCTGCGCCGCGCGGGGCAGCGACCGGTCGTGCAGCCATGCGGCCTCGTACGCCGTGACGCGGATCGCCTCGGTGTCCATATGGGCGTCGGCGGCTCGCAGCAGCACCCCCTGTTTGGTCGAGAGCGGGCGCCCGAACTGCTCACGTGTGCCGGTGTGTTCGACGGCGCGCGCCACCGAGCCCGCGCACACCCCCGCCTGCAGGCCCGCGAACGCCGTACGGGCCGTGGCGAGCACCTCCTCGTACGCCCGCGCCCCGCCGAGCCGTTCCCCCGGCGCCCCGTCGAGCACGAGCCGTCCCGCCGACCACGGGGCCGTGGTCTCCACGGGCTCGGTCAGCACACCGGCGTCCGCGGTCCGTACGATCCACAGCGACCGGTCCGCGGCCGCGACGAGGACGTGTGTGGCCCCCCTCAGCCACGGCACCAGCGGCACCGTGCCGGTCAGCCCGCCCTCCGGCCGCGCATGCACGGAGCCGCCGGCCGGGAAGGCCCCGACCGCCACCGCCGTGCCGTCCCGGAACGGTGGCAGCAGCCGCTCGCGCTGTTCGTCCGTGCCGTGTCCGGCGACGGCGAGGAGCCCGTACACACAGCTCGACGCGAAGGGCACCTGCGCGGTCGTCCGGCCCTGTTCCTCCAGGAGGAGCACCAGGCCGAGGAGCCCGATCTCCTCGACCGCCCCGGGCAGTCCGGCCGCACAGAGCTCCTTCCAGAGCCCGGCGTCCGTACCGGTGCCGGCCGCGACCAGACGGTCGTGCGTCGACAGGTCCCCGAAGATCCGCGCGGCGAGCCCCTGCGCGGCGGTCTGCTCCTCAGTGGGTGTGAAATCCATGTCAGGCCTCGCTCCCCCGGAAGACCGGCAGTTCCAACTCGGGGTCCGTACGCAGGAATTCCAGCCGGACCGGCATTCCCACCCGCACCTTGTCGTACGGCACCCCGATCACGTTGCTGACCATCCGGACGCCCTCCGCGAGCTCCACCAGCGCCACCGCGTACGGCTCGGCGTCCTCGGACGTGCTGAACGCGGGGAAGGGCGGGTGATGCATCACGACGTACGAGAAGACGGTGCCCTCGCCCGATGCCTCGACCGTCTCCCACGCCGAGGACCCGCAGTCATTGCAGCCGGGCAGCCAGGGGAAGCGCAGGGTGCCGCACGCGTCACAGCGCTGGATCAGCAGCTGGTGCGCGGAGACGCCCCGCCAGAATCCGGCGTTGTCCCGGTTGATCACCGGCCTGGGCCGCAGGCTCCCGCCGCTCCGCCGCCGCCCGGACCGCGCTGCCTCCTTGCCCTGCGTATCCCGGCTCTCCGCCTTGCCCTTCACCGCCGCCGGACGGTACTTGAGAATCCGGAAGCGGTGCGTCCCCGCCGGCTCGCCCTGCGCCCGGACGTCCATGCGCGTGGTGATGAAGTAGCCGGTGCCCAGCTTCGTCGTCTTCCGCTCCGACACCGCCTCGATCACCGCGTCGAAGGTGATCCGGTCGCCGGGCCGCAGCGGCCGCAGGTACTCCTGCTCGCAGTCGGTCGCGACCACCGAGCCGTACCCGGCCCCGTCGAGCAGGCCGAAGAGCTCGTCGTAGGCCGCGCCCCGGTCCGTGTGCCCCGACAGCCCGCCCATCGTCCACGCCTGAAGCATGGCCGGAGGGGCGACGGCGTCGGGGCCGGCGTACGCGGGATTCGTGTCACCCATGGCCTCGCACCAGTGCCTGATCATGGGCTCGTTGACCGGATCCTTGCCACTGCCGGCGGTGGCGGCCGGCCGCCCCTCGTACGCCCTGAGCCGCTCGTACAGTTCGTCCGGCAGGTCCTGGCTGCCCGGCCCGTCACGCGTGTCCCGTACGCCCTGCCTGCCCGGCCCTTCGCTCGTGTCCCGCACGCCCTGCCTGTCCTGCTCGGCCATCACCGCTTCCCCCTCTTCATGCCGAGCCGCATCGTCGCGACGATCTCCCGCTGCACCTCGCTCACCCCGCCACCGAAGGTGTTGATCTGCGCCGCCCTGTTCATCCGCTCCAGCTCCCCGTCCCCGAAGGCGCCGGGCGAACCGCCCCGGATCATTCCGGCATCGCCCGTGATTTCCTGGCACATGCGATACACCTCGACAGCGCTTTCGGTTCCCACGAACTTCACGCCGCTCGCCTCACCGGGTGCCAGCGCACCGGCCCCCACATCCCCCACCAGGCGCCAGTTGAGCAGGCGTGTCGCCGCCAGCCGGGCATAGGCCTCGGCCAGCCTGGACCGGATCCACGGCTCGTCGACCGGACGCCGCCCCGTCACCGGATCGGGCGTACGGGCGAAGGTGAGCGCCGCGTCGTAGAAGTCCTCGGCCTGCATCCCGATCGCGGCCAGGGCCACCCGCTCATGGTTCAACTGGTTGGTGATCAGCCCCCAGCCGCCGTTCTCCGCACCGACCAGCCCGGTGGCGGGCACCTGCACGCCGTCGTAATACGTGGCGGTCGTGGTCAGCCCGCCCACGGTCTCGATCGGCGTCCAGGAGAAGCCGGGCGCGTCCGTCGGCACGAGGATGATCGAGATGCCGCGGTGCTTGGGCGCCTCCGGATCCGTACGGCAGGCGAGCCAGATCCAGTCCGCGTTCTGCGCGTTGCTGGTGAAGATCTTCTGCCCGTCGATGACCCACGAGTCGCCCTGCCGTACGGCCCTGGTCCGCAGCGCCGCCAGGTCGGTACCGGCCTCCGGCTCGCTGTAGCCGATGGCGAAGACGATCTCACCGGCCAGGATCCGCGGCAGGAAGTACTCCTTCTGCGCCTCGGTCCCGTACTTCATCAGGGTCGGGCCCACGGTGTTGAGGGTGACCATCGAGACGGGGGCGCCGGCCCGGTAGGCCTCGTCGAAGAACACGAACTGTTCGTCCGCGCCGCGCCCCTGCCCGCCGTACTCGACGGGCCAGCCGAGCCCCAGCATCCCGTCCGCACCGATACGGCGCAGCAGTCGCCGCTGTTCGGCCGGGCTCCCGGCCACCGGGCCGGTCCGGTGACCGGACTCCGGCATCACCTCGCGGAAGTACGTGCGGAGTTCGGCGCGCAGCTGTAGCTGGCGCTCCGTAGGGGCCAGGTGCACGGCGGCTGCCTCCCGGGAAAGGCCTGCGGATCAGGGTTTCTGACTGTCCGTCAGATTCCGTTCACCTGTCAAGGCACCCGACAGCAGACGCTCACCGCCCCCTCCCCCTTTCACCCCTCCCACCCGCTTCATCCCCGCACTTCCCCCTCACCCCGCACTCCACCCGCCTCCCTCCCGTCACCCCCGGGAACGACGAGCGGCCTGCGTGCCGCCACCGAAGTGACGTCACGCAGGCCGCCGTTCCCCCCGACCGCGGCCCGGTCCCCCGAACGGCCCGCGGCAGGCACCGGATCACCAGAGATTGGTGAAGTTCACCGCGACGGTGTGGCTGGACTGGTCGATCGCCGTGAAGGCGGACCCGTTCACCTGGGCGGAGTTGCTGTGGTTCGACGCCCCGTCCCCGACGGCCTGCTGCTGCGAGGTGGACGAGTTTCCGAGGTTCAGCCCGCTGACGCCGCTGCCGCTGATCGCGGCCACACCCGAGTTCGATCCGTCGTTCGCGAACGAGCCGTTGTCGGCCTGGGCCACACCGGCGAAGAGCGCGCCGGCGAGGGGCAGAGCGGCAACAACGGCGAGGGCACGAGCGGTACGGATGCTTGCCATGTCTATTCCTCCAGGAACCGAAAGCAGGGCGGGTCCCGGGTCAGTTGGCCGACCGCCCGGGTGGTGGTCACGACGTCGCGAGATCAAGGTTGCCCACCATCACCCCGGCGAACCACCCACACTTTTCGATTCCCTCGCAAGCGTGATGAAGAGCTGATAAACCCCCAGACTCCACAGACTCGCAGGTCAGCAGGACGCACCCGTACAACCCTTGCCCCGCAAGAGAAGAAGCGTTCCGCCACTCCACGCCGCACCCCCACTCCCGAACCTTTCCCTCTTCCCTTATTCGAACGTTAGTACGAAAATAGAAGCATGGCCATCACCGACCGGCGAACCTTCACCCTGGCCCTGGCCCACGCACTGTCCGCGGCCGAGCACGGGCTCCCCGTCCTCCCGTTGTCCGCGTCCAAGCTCCCCGCCCTGCGCTCCCCGCACCGGGGCGAGGACCGGCCGAGCAGCTGCCGGGGCGCCTGCGGCCTGCCCGGACACGGCGTCCATGACGCCACCACCGACCCCGCCGCCGTACGCGCCCTCTTCGCCGCCGCCCCCTGGGCCACCGGCTACGGCATCGCCTGCGGCCGGGCCCCGCACCACCTCATCGGTATCGACCTCGACATCGACCCGAACGGCCGGAACGACTCCACTGCGGCCCTGCAACAGCTCGCGTTCCATCACCTGTTCACCATCCCGCCGACCGTCACGGTGCTCACCCCCAGCGGCGGCCGCCACATCTGGCTGTCCGGCCCGCCCGGAACGGCCGTACCGAACTCCGCGGGCCGGCTCGCCCCCGGCATCGACATCCGCGGCACGGGCGGCTACCTGGTCGGCCCCGGCTCGGCCACCACCCGCGGCACCTACCGGCTCGTCCCCGGCACCGGCAGCCTCCCGCCGGCCCCCTGCCCCCGCGCCCTCCTCCAGCTACTGACGCCCCCGGCACGCGCACACCGCCGCCACGGCCACCCCGACGACCGGGGCCAGGGCCTGATCCGGTTCGTCCGCGCGGCGGACGCGGGCCAGCGCAACACCCGGCTCTTCTGGGCCGCCTGCCGCGCCTACGAACACGGCTTCGGCGACACCCTGGCGGACGCCCTCACCGAAGCCGCGGTCCGCACCGGCCTCCCCGAACACGAGGCCCGCGCAACCATCGCCTCAGCGGCACGCCTCACCACAACGCGCTGAGAACGCCCGAGAGGAAGAGAGGGGAGGGGAGAGCAAGTTGGGGTGAGTGGCGGGTCGGCATACAACGGGAAGGCGGAACCGGTCGGAAGGCAGAACCGGCCGGATTCGAACCGGCGTCCTCGCGGTTTTGGAGACCGCGCGCGACGACCTCTGCGCTACAGCTCCGCCCCCGTCCGCCATCGTAAGGACTCCTGCTGCGGCCGAGGCGGTAACCGTGCTCTTGCCGTGCCCGTCCGGCCGGGAGCCGACGGGCACCCAGGGGATACCGGCGGACAGCGTGGGGTCACCGGACTGAGCCGGGTTGACGCCATAGTCGGTCCGACGCGACGGACGCGGAGTCGCCACGCTCGGCATCCGCCCCACTGAGCCAGGAGTCCGACGCCTCGGCCACCTGGTCGTCGCGACCAGCCACAGGCCGGACGTAGCGTGCGGACGACGTACGAGTTCCTGGCGGACGGCAGGCCGGTGCAGCTGTCGACGCGTTGGGAACCGTACGACGACACCGGCGGCACGCTCATCGTCCTCCCAGAGGAAGGCCACATGCCGGGGCAGGTGCCGTGCACCGCATGGCCGCGATCGGAGTCACCGTCAGCCATGCCGCGGAGCAGCCCGAGCCGCAACCCGCGACCTGCGACCTGCGACCGCCGAGGAGCCGTCGCTACTGAACATCCGGAAGGCCGCACTCGTGACGTGCAGGTGGCTTCAGGGCAGCGACGCGCAACGGTACGAGGTAGCAAGGCTCATCGGCAGACGAGCATGCCGCCAAGACAAGTGACACGGAAAGCGCCCTCTGCCTGGATGGTCTCGTTGACCCGCTCCCGCGCGCGTTCGATCGTCTCCGGGAACGGAACGCCCATCCTGTCGGCCCAGGCTTCGTACGAGGCCAAGTGCGCGACGACCGGTTCAGCGTCGGTCACCTCGATCACCCCGGGGAGGGGGATTGTGCGGATCTCGCCGAAGACCGTACCGAGGACCGCCGGCGCGTCCTCCAGGGTGAAGCGGGCGGACAACTGCACTCGGGCCGGGCCCTCCTGGATGCCCAGCACATCGCCTGCGGCCTGGCGCCAGAGGTGCTCCAGTTCCCGTTTGTCGGCCTGACTGTTCGTCGAGACGATCGCGATGCCGCCGGGTGCCAGTACGCGGCCCAACTCCCGTACGGCCTGAGCCTGGTCCGCGACGTGATACAGCATGTGCAGCGCAAGAACCGCACCGAGGGCTCCATCCGCGATGGGCAACTGTTGGACGTCCGCGACGACCGCTCCGGGGATGGCGCCGAGGATGCCGTGAGACACATCCATGGGCAGCACGTTCAGGTCGGGACGGTCGTCCCGCACCCGGGTGGCGAACTTCCCGTTACCGCAGCCCACGTCCGCGACCGCGCCGCGTATGCCGGTCAGTTCGCTCACGACGATGCCCGGAAGGTCGTGTCTCGGGGTCTGCCATTGGTAGAGGGACTGGCGGGCGGCCAGGTGCTGACCCGTGCCGTACGCCTTGGTGGAAAGAAGGCTGCGGTCGGTGACCGAATGATCAGGCGCGGGCTGGACGGTCATCGGGGCTCCGTGGGCTTGCTGGCGAGAGCGGGCCGGACGGTCACCTCGTGGATGTGCGCGCGGAGACTGACTGCCGACTGTGCGCCACGGTACGGCTCGCTTCCGAGGAGTGCGGCCAGATTGCGAAGCCTGATGGTGATGCTCGCCGTGTATCCCTCGGCGCCGAACACCTCCGAGAGCTTCGCACCGGCTCCCTCGACGTCACCGCTGGCAAGGTAGGCGGTGGCCAGGTCCAGATGGGCGGCCTGTAGATCGCCGGGGGAGCGGTCGTCTTCCGGCCCGGCCTGGTACAGCTCCACGGCACGATGGGAAGCACCTATGGCGTGCCGGATCTGCTCATCGCCCCCGACGGCCAACAAGGTGGTACCGGCATAGGCCCACTGCTTGGCCTCGGGAAACGAGAAGACCCCGGGCAACTCGTCGGGTCCCGCAGCGCCCCGCGCCTCACGGGCCAGCGCAAGGATCCGCAGCGCGCTGCGGTTGTCCCCTGCGGCCGCGCGGGCACGCGCCTCCAAGCTCAGCAGCCGAGCCTTGATCGTTCCCGTACCGGGGCCTCGCCCCTCGCTCTGCCCGGCTTGCGCAAGGTCTCCTGCTCTCCGGTAGTCCCCCGCCCAGTAAGCGGCCAGTGACTGGAACGACCGTGCCCATGCGCGTAGCGGTGAGTGCTCCGAGATCTCCGCGCACTGCACCACAGTGCGGACATGCGTAGCTGCGGCAGAGCGGTCCCCCAAGTCAAGTGACACATGGGCTGCAAGACCGGATAGCCACCCCGCAACCACATACAGGTGACGGGTCTGACTGGGGTGCTGGCGGCCCTCCAGTAACTGGAACACTCCACCCTGAGCTGTGCGAATCTCCGGGATCAGAAGAGGCAGGGGCCGACTGACGAAGTCTCGGGCAAGCCGTTCAACATCAGCATCGAACTGCTCCAGTACGAGCGTGTTGACGTTGGTCTCCGCCGCGTGACGAGCGAGCCTGGCAGAGAGTTCCGTGTCGGCGGCTGGGGATCGGGCATCGTCGTCCGCCCCCGGTACTCCGGCAACCAGCGGCTCGGCGGCTGAGGTCGGCACCTCGGCCGGTTCGCGGGGTGTGACCGTCAGGCTGGGCGGCGTCTCCCAGGAGCGCCGGGCAAGTCCGAGCATGTGTCCGGGAATGCGCAATCCGTCCGAGATCCGTTCGATCACGTCCATGTGCAGCAACTGCCTCCGCCCGGCGATCACCTCACCCACACGGCTCGGGGTCAGGTCGCAGCGGCGCGCGATCATCGATGGATAGATGCCTGCTCGTGCCTTGACCAGGTGAAAAATGCGGCCGAAATCTCTGGCCTGGCATGCCTCGATCATGACTGGGTCTGTGAGCAGGCTGACCGGGAGTTCCTTAGAGCGAGATGGCTCGGGCATCGGGCACGCTCCGGCGTGAGGACTACGGATCGCTGCACTTGGTCGACCGAGGGTGATGTTACCCAAGTTGGGTAATCCGCTTGGCCTTTCCGGCCGGGTCCGTGGATCGCGATGCTCCTGACCATGGCGAACGGACAGGACGACGTACGGATGACGTTGCGGGTCTCCCGCGACTCCGGCCAGACGTGGGGACCTCGCACGGAGGTACGCGTGGGCGAGGACCCGCTGGTCCCGGAGAATCAGGGCCGCTACCCGACGTGCGTCTGCCCCCGGTGCCCGCAGCAGGCACGGAACGCCGTCGTGCTCTTCCGGATGGTGCCGTGATGCGGTGCGCGCACTGGCGCCGGGTGCCCCTCGACCTGGCAAGGGAAGCACAGGACAAGTCAGCCGCCACGTACATCGACAGGGCGGTGCAGTGTCAGCTGTCCGCGCACGACGAGGGTGAGCACTTCGGTCTCCTCACCGACACAGGCGTGTACGGGACCGCGCTGTGGGTCCGCTGGCACGGGACGGACGAAGCGGAACTTGTCGTGTTGCCTGACTGCCCGGTGGCCGCCCCGGGGCCCGACGGTGAGGGCTGCTGTCTGTTCGCCGACCACGCCAAGCGGCACACCTGGGAAGACGCCCTGGAGGAGGTCTCGTGCACCGGCTGATTGCGAGTCCGCACAAGACCCGGCGCCCTCGCTCGCCTCGCAACGAACAGTGCGGGGACTGCGGTGGCAGCGGCGCCAATACGTCCGGCAGAACCTGCGGCACCTGCAACGGGCTGGGCGAGATCCACTGCCGCGCCGACCGCCAGGAGTCCCCTGTGCTGTCCCGCTCCGTGATCCGAAAGGAAGCCCACCGATGGCCCACGCTCTGATCGCCTCCCCGTTCCTCGACGGACACCTTCTCCTCAAGCCTGGAGCACGGGCAGGCGCACGAATCTCCGCCGACCACTTCGAGGGCCTGCGCCAGGCCGCCGCCGACGGTGAGTCGCTTCCCGCCTGGGCGGTGCAGACGGCCGCCGATGTGTGGGGCCTGAACCTGGGCGGCCGACCCGCGCAGGGCACCGTGCTGGTGCGCGAACCGTCCCCGTACGGCTACTGCCGCGCCTCCTGGGAGATCAACCTCGGCTGCAACTTCGGCTGCAAGCACTGCTACCTCGGCGAGCGCCCCTTCTCCGGCCTCGGCTGGGAGGACAAGGTGCGGCTGCTGGACATCATGCGCGAGGCCGGTGTCCTCTGGCTCCAGATCACCGGCGGCGAGCCCACCATGGACCCGGACTTCCAGGGTGCTTACCGGTACGCCTGGCAGGCCGGGATGATGCTCACCATCTCCACCAACGGCTCGCTGCTCCGGCGGCCGGACCTCCTCAAGCTCTTCCGGGACTGCCCGCCCTACCGGCTGGTGGTCAGCATGTACGGGGCGAGCGAGGAGTCCTTCGACACGCTCACCCAGCGCCGCGGGGCGTGGAAGGCGTTCCGGCGCGGCATCGACGCCGCCCGCGAAGCGGGTCTTCCTCTGCGCATCAACGTCGTGGTGACCGAGGACAACGCCTCCGAGGCCGACGAGATGGCCGCCATCGCCGACGAGTGGAACGTCGAGAACCACGCGTACACGAACATGACACCCACGATCTACGGCGGCGGAGAGCCGCTGCTCGCCCAGTCCGCCGCCCACCTGCGGCAGCGCAAGCCGTTCGCCGGCTGCAACGCGGGACACACCTTCTTTCACGCCGACCCGCACGCCAAGGTCTCGATCTGCAAGGTCGGCCGCGACGACCAGATCGACCTCATGGCCGAAGGCATCGACGGCCTCACCCGGCTCGGCGCCATCGCCGACCGCCTCATGCTTCGCACCGGTGGGTGCGAAGGCTGCGCGCTGTCCGGCACCTGCCGGGTCTGCCGCCCCCTGGCCAAGCACTACCAGGAGGCCAAGGCGCCGCTGCACAGCTACTGCCAGCACGGAGACAAGGAGAACGCCTCATGACCCCACCTGTACCGGTGACCATCCTCCCCAGCCCGCCGGCCTCGGCCCGCCGCGCGGCCTCACCCGTCGCGACCGCCTCGATCACCGCCGTCCAGGACCTCGACGCGATCGTGGAGAGCGCGGAGTGCTCCTGCGACGCCGGCGACGACAACCCGCACTGACCGACAGTCCAGTCGGCCCCGCTCAGGCCCTGACGTGTTCGCGTCGGGGCCTGAGCCCTGCCGGCCGACCGCTAGGGTGCCGCTCATGCTCTTCCGCTGGGACTGGCTGCGGCCGGTACTGACCGCGCCGATCGTGCCGACTCTCGGCCCCGTCCACCCCCACGTCCTCACTGTCGACCTCTTCGAGGACACGCTACGAGCGGCCGTAACTGGCCGGTCCTTCCTCCACTACGACAAGGACCGGCGCTGGAGTACCGAGAAGGACGAGACAGTCCTCTGCGACGATGTGGTCCATCAGCCCGGCCATACCCTCATGCCCACCCTGACTCGGCGCGGACGCGGCACCGTCAAGGTCTTCGCCTACGGGCACCATGGCAGCGTCGTGGACGAGGCCGGCGAGCTTGCAGTGAAGCTCGCCGCCGTGCACGACGCGATGAAAGCCCAGGTTGTACGCCCGCTCGGCCCCGAGACCGCCTTCCCGCGCGGCACACGCATCCAGCTCAAGGACTTCACTGCCTGCCCGTGCCCAGACCTCGGCGGCCCGGTCCGCCCTATGCCCGACTGGCCGGCCGCCGTGCAGAACACCTTCGCGTCGTTCGCCGCGGCCATGACCGCTGATGGCCTGGCCTTCCTCCACGCCCACATGCAGACCGGCCGGTGCGGCCCGGTCCTCGCCGCCGCCGTCGAGGGCCAAATCGTGGGTGCGATCGGCCCCATGGAAGTACGCACCGACGCGATCGGCTGCCCCCAGCTCATGCCCCAGTACTTCGCCGTCCTGCCCGAGGCCCGTGGGCAGGGCCTGGGTCGCGCCCTGTGGCGGGCCGCGATGCACTGGGGCCAGTCCCACGGCGCGGCCTACCAGCTTCTCCAAACCGAGGTCGGCGGCCCGTCCGACAGGCTGTGCCAAGCCGAAGGGCTGACCTCCCTCGGCTTCAGCCACACCACACCTGCGTAGCCGCTTCAAAACTCTGTGCGTGCACGCCAACTACAGCCCCCCGCCGTGACCGTTCACTCACGCCGGCGCGGCGTACAACTCGGTCGGCCGGAGTGGCTATGGCCGGTGTCCTGTTCGAGTTGGGGTCGGCCCAGACCATCGGACTCGGGCAGACCTGAGTCGGTGTCGAAGCGCTCGCGATTGCGCAGGGCCGGAAGGTTCATGGTGGTCCATGCCTGGTCCACACAGCATGACCGAAAGCGGCACGCGAGCGGGGCAGGGTAAGACAGGACCCCATACAGAAGGGGTGCCCCTGGTCGGGACACCCCTTCTGATCAGCGCATTCTCTGACCTGCTGCGGTGGGTGTGGGATTTGAACCCACGGTGACATCGCTGCCACGACGGTTTTCAAGACCGTTCCCTTAGGCCGCTCGGGCAACCCACCCCGCGCCGACGGTCAACAAACCGCTTTCGACACCAGGACAGCCTAGCCGGTCAGCTGTCGCCCTTGCGCTCCCCCAGGGTGACTTCGGCGGTCGACGTCTTGCCGCCGCGCTTGTAGGTCAGCGTGACCTTGTCGCCCGGCTTGTGGGTCCAGATCTCGCCGATCAGGGTCGGGCCGCTGTCGACCACGGTGTCGTTGAACTTCGTGATGACGTCCCCCGGCTTGAGGCCCGCCCGGCCCGCCGGGCTGTCCTTCGGGACCGCCTCCGTGCCGCCCGAGCCCTGGTCGGAGATGACCGCGCCGCCCGTCTTCTCGTCCATCGTCACCGTGGCGCCGATGACCGGGTAGACCGGCTGACCCGTCTTGATCAGTTGCTGGGCGACGTTCGTCGCCTGGTTGATCGGGATCGCGAAGCCGAGGCCGATGGAGCCCGCCTGGCTCTGGCCGGTGCTGCTGCCGGTCGACTGGATCGCCGAGTTGATCCCGATGACCGCGCCGCCGGCGCTCAGCAGCGGGCCGCCGGAGTTGCCCGGGTTGATCGAGGCGTCGGTCTGCAGGGCGCTCATGTACGAGTTGCTGCCGCCGGCGCCGTCACCGGAGGCGACCGGGCGGTTCTTCGCGCTGATGATGCCCGTGGTGACCGTGTTGGACAGGCCGAACGGGGCGCCGATCGCGATCGTCGAATCGCCCACCGCCACCTTGTCCGAGTTGCCCAGGTCCAGCGGGGTGAGTCCCTGCGGCGGGTCCTTCAGCTTCAGGACCGCGACGTCGTAGCCCTGGGCCCGGCCGACGACCTCGGCGCCGTACTTCTTGCCGTTCGAGAACGTCGCCGTGAGCTGGCCGTTGTCCGCCGCGGAGGCCACCACGTGGTTGTTCGTGAGGATGTGGCCCTCCTTGTCGTACACGAAGCCGGTGCCGGTGCCGCCCTCGCCGTCGCCGCCCTGCGCGTCGATGGTGACCACGCTGGGCAGCGCCTTGGCCGCCACTCCCGCGACCGTGCCCGGGTCGCGCTTGAGGTCCTGCGGGTTGGCCGACGCCGCGACCGTGGTCGAACCGGAGCCGCCGGAGCCGTCATTGCTGTCCGCGGCCCAGTAGCCGAGGGCCCCGCCGACCCCGCCCGCGACCAGCGCTGCCACGACCACCGCGGCCACCAGGCCGCCGGCACCGCGCTTGCGGGGGGCGTCGGGCGCCTGCACCTGGCCGGGCGGGCCCCACACGGGTCCGCCGCCCTGCGCGCCGTGGGCGTAGGCGGGGACCGCGGGCGGGGGCGGGGGCCAGCCGGCATCCGCTGCCGACTGCGGTACGGGAGGGGGCGTGTGGGGCTGCGGCGCCGGCGGGACCTGGGCCATGGGCGTGGTCGCCGGGTCATGGGCCGGGAGGGCCTGCGGCTGCTCGGCCGTCACATCCGTCCGCGGAGGGGCCGGGTACGTGCTTCCAGGAGGCCCCTGGGGAGCATCGGCCGGCACTGGAGGTGCGGACGGAACGGACGGGGCGGCCTCGGCCGCCGTGCCCTTGTTGTCCTCGTTCTCTGTGCTCACAGCTCTATACTCCTCGGTTCCACATCATGATTCGGCAAGAGATCCGCTGTGTACGTGTCTGGAGTCAGCTTTTCCCACAGCACGTCAGACCACTGTAAGCAGGACCTGTGCATCCGCGCACGGGCCTTTACATCGGACAAAACGTCTCCACCTCGCAGGGTTCGCGCCCGCGGTCCCGCCGGTGACACCATGACGCGGTGACCCAAGCACGGCAGCAGCACACCACGCAGCATCCCATCCAGGTCATCGCGCACCGAGGCGCGTCCGACGACGCCCCCGAGCACACCTTGGCCGCGTACCGGAAGGCGATCGAGGACGGTGCCGACGCCCTGGAGTGCGACGTGCGGCTCACCGCCGACGGCCATCTCGTATGCGTGCACGACCGCCGGGTGAACCGTACGTCCAACGGCCGCGGCGCGGTCTCGACCCTGGAGCTCTCCGAGCTCGCCGCGCTCGACTTCGGCTCGTGGAAGGACCGCGAGGAGTCGGAGTCCCCGGACTGGGACCCGGTGCCGGGCGAGCTCACCTCCGTACTGACCCTGGAACGGCTGCTCGAACTGCTCGTCGAGACGAGAGCCGCCGGGCGTCCGCTCCAGCTGGCCATCGAGACCAAGCACCCGACCCGCTGGGCGGGCCAGGTCGAGGAGCGGCTGCTGCATCTGCTGAAGCGGTTCGAGCTCGACGCACCGCCGGCCGACGGCCCCTCACCGGTCCGCATCATGAGCTTCTCGGCCCGCTCCCTGCACCGCATCCAGGACGCCGCACCGGATCTGCCCACCGTCTACCTGATGCAGTTCGTCTCGCCGCGGCTGCGTGACGGGCGCCTGCCGGCCGGCGCCCGGATCGCCGGTCCCGGGATGCGGATCGTGCGCAGCCACCCGGGCTACATCGACCGGCTGCACCGCGCGGGCCACCGGGCCCATGTCTGGACGGTCAACGAACCGGAGGACGTCGACCTCTGCGTCCGGCTCGGAGTGGAGGCGATCATCACAAACCGCCCGAAGCAGGTCCTGGCGCAACTGGGACGCTCCTAGACCGACCGGTACATATGCTGGTCGGTCTTCATATCTGTGACAGGGAGTGCACCGGCGCATTCGGGGTGTACTCGATCGTTACGAGTGCGTCACTGGCAGACCATTGGCCGGTTTCCGGCCCAGCCCAGGGGGGCATCCACTCCGTGGCGTGGGGCAAAGGAGGTCTCGGGGGTGGCGTTGGTGGTGGCACAGGAAGTGCCCACGTCGTCGAGCATGGCCGTTCCCCATGGCCCTGCGGGCGTGGGTCAGGCACGACACCGGATGCGTGAGCAGTTGCGCAGCCACGGAGTGTCGGACTCGGTCGTCGACGATGCTGTGTTGATCCTTTCCGAACTGCTCAGCAATGCCTGCCGGCACGGCAGGCCGCTGGGCCGGCAGAGCGATGTGGGAGAGGGCGACGTACGCGCCGCGTGGTGCGTCGACAGAACGGGCGGGCTGACCGTCGAGGTGACGGACGGAGGCGGTCCGACCCGACCGGTTCCGGCCACTCCCTCGGTCACCGCTCGTGGCGGCCGAGGGCTCAACATCATCAGCGCGCTCGCCGAGAAGTGGGGCGTACGCGACGACTCGTCGGGCGAGGTCACGGTCTGGGTGCTGGTCAACGAGGGCCCGGGGCGCCCCGACGGCCGACCGGGCGCACGAGGCAACGGACGGGTCAACGGACAGGCGACCGCCGCGACCCCGGTACCGAGCGCGACCGCGGTACCGAGCGCGGCCGCGCTGCCGAGCGCGACCGTGGCACCCGTCGTACCGGAGCTCGACGGGCTGGATCTCGCCGCCGCTTTCGACGACGCGGGCTGACCCGGGCGAAGCCGTACGGGCTGGATGCGCGGGCGAAGCGGTACGACGGAAGCTGTGCGGCCGAGACAGTACGGCGCAAGCGCAGCGGTCCCCCAGCCGGGAAAGTCGCACCCGGAACGCGGCGTTCCCGCGCCCGTACCCGCAGGCAGCCGGGGCAGCTGCACCCCGGACACCGTACGGGCGGCTAGGCTCGCGGCCCAGACCGCACTGTCTCAACCGTCGCAACCGGGAGAAAGCCCACCATGGCCAAGAAGCGCCCTCAGACCAAGGCCGGGAAGCAGCAACTCAAGGACGGCGAGATCCCGGTGGTCGGGGCTCGCGAGCCCTGCCCGTGCGGTTCGGGCCGCCGTTACAAGGCCTGCCACGGCCGCGCCGCCGCCCAGGCCGTGACCGAGCTGGTCCAGCGTCCCTTCGAGGGACTGGCCGGCGAATGCGACTGGGTCGCGCTGCGCGAGCTGGTCCCCGCCGCCACGGTCGAGCTGACGCTGAAGGGCGGGCTGCCCGAGGGCGTGCCGTCCGTGACGCTCGCGACCGTGCTCCCGATGGCCTGGCCAGCGCTGCGCCGCGACGACGGATCCGTTCTGCTCGCCCTGCAGAACGACACCTCTTCCGGTGACCTCAGCCGGGACCTCGCCGACACCCTTCAGCGAGCGCTGGAGACCGAGCCCGGTTCGCCCGTGGCCGCCCGGCGCGTTCCGGCCGACGGGCCCCGTTTGCAGGACGTCCTGGACCCGGACGCGCCGTTCGCGCCCGTCGTGCACTCCGGCTTCGAGTTCTGGGTGCCGGACGCGGAGAACGCCACGGCCGAGGTGTCCGCCTCCCTGGAGCGTGCGAACGACGCCGCGATCCCGACCGTCCTGCTCACCGGGGTTGACGCCGCGTACTGGTGCGAGACGCCGGAGAAGAACCACCTCCGGTGGGTCATGCCGCACCCCGAGGAGCAGCTGCTCGACGCTCTCGCCCGGCTGCACGCCGCCGGAGTCTCGTCCCTCGGCGAGGGGACCAGGCTGGTCGGCTCCTTCCGCGCGCACGGCCTGATGGTGCCGGTCTGGGACCTGCCGAGCGAGATGGGAGCCGAGGAGTGCGAGAAGCCCGCCGCGGTGTTCGCGGAGCGGCTGGCCACGGCGCTCGCTTCGGACGCGCCCCTCACTCCCGAGGAGCGCCGGGCACGCGGCGGGCTCACCAACCGCCAGGTGACGCTCAGCTGACAGTGACCACTACCCGGACCGTACGGTGACTCGCGTCACAACTCGCCGTACTGACAGGTAAATCGCTGTCCGAATACGCGAGATCGAATTTGCGAACGGCAGATCTCTTGTTACCGTTCTAGAAGCCCGGTCGCTGGTGCATCCCCCGTCGCCAGCGATCGGGCATCCTCATTTCCGGGTACGGCGCCCATGGCGCACCGTGCGGCGCACGAACCGCGCACAGACCTGATGCAGGTCCCCGGACGAGCCCCCCCAGTGGAGCAAGCCTCGCCATCGGCCCACCCGGGCCGTCGACGGCTCCAGACGGCTCCCCACGGCTCCAGACGACTCCCGACCGATCGGGCAAGCATCGGCCACGGGCCTGCGCCAACCCGACCCGGACGGAACCGGATTGGCTCCGGCCCCACAGAACCCCGCCCCTCAGCGACGCCGCACTGCCCCGGGGCCCGAGGACAGCCGCAGGGCCCCCGGCGTCGGGCGGGGAACGGGTGGCGCCCGCGGACGGTGGCCGGAGTCGTCATCCGAACCTTCGAACACCCGCGGGAATGCGACTTCCGCCGGAATACGGCCGCAAAACAACCGGGGCGGCGCCCGAACTGCCCCCGAACCGCGCCCGAATCGAGCCCGAACAACGCCCGGACTGTGCCCGGGACAACACCCCGAGCGATTCCCGAAAGAGAAGCTCGAACATTCTTCGGACACATTTCGGAAGGGGCATCAGAAAGCCGACCGCCGAACGCTATTGCACCGTCGCGCTTTGCGCCGCCGCCGCCCGGCCGTCAGTAGGCGAGCCGGCTTCCACCGTCCGGCGCGCTGTTGCTCGCTTCGACCAGCGCGTCCAGAACCGCTCCCACATCCGGCAGCCACGGCGAGGCGGCCGCCGCGACGGGCGCTCCACCCGTCAGCCGCAGCCGGGAGACGCGGGCCGGTGCCCGCTCCCAGCGCACCTGCCCCGTGCCCGTCTCTGACGGCGGAAGGACGAGATAGCCGCCCTCGCCGTGGAACCGCAGCGAACTGGGCACCCAGTCCTGGGCGTGCAGCAGTTCACCGAGCCGTTCGAGGGTGTACGGGGCGACCAGCAGCGACCACCGGGTCGGCGTCGCCACCACGGGGCCCAGCCGCACCCCCATCCGGTCGAGTTCGGCCAGTGCGCCGGCGCCGACGGCGGCCGGCAGGCTCAGTGCGCACGGCGCCGGCCCGCCGGTGGCCAGCACGACCGGCGCGGTGGGCCGGTTCGTCCACCACCAGCGCACCATCCGCGGGTCGGTGGTCGCCGCGAGCAGTCCGGGATCGAAGGGGTGCGCGCCGGGTACGGCGCACTCGGGGTCGGGGCAGGCGCAGCCGCGCTCGCCGCGGCCGTCGGCCGCTTGCAGTCCCACTCCCGGGAGTACCGGCCACTGCCACTCGGTGGCACAGGTCAGGGCCGCGTCGAGCTGGGCGGGCCTGTCCCGGAGCCGGAGCCTGCGTCGCCTTCCGAGGATCTCGCGCATGAGCGCTCGTTCCTTTCCGTTGAACGCCGAGGGTCCACATCACACCACGCGTGCGTCACATCGCGTGTGCGGAACTTCACTGTGTGTACATGCTCGTCGAGCCTGCGGTACGGGTTGGTCGTCGCTACCGAGCGTGAGCTGTGCTGAGCCGAATCGAGCCGGTTCCAGTCGAAATCGTGGCGAGGTGCAGGGCGTGTGTCGCGCCTGCCGTCCGTGCGCACGACCTCGCCACTCGGGGGTGGGGCGGGGCCGTCACAGATGAGGACGTCCGGGCTCGCTGCCAGGTTCCGGGGGCGGTCGGAACCGCCCCTGGTCATCTACCGATTACGTACCCAGCATGCCCGGAATGACGCTCCCCTCGGGACTTCACCCCGAGGACACCCCCTGCCAAGCACACCCAGTCGACCGCAAATAGCTGCCGCAGGGTGCATTTTTTGGCCAAGTTGGTTATCACTTGGACACCACAAATCCCGTGGGGACAATGCTGGACATCGCCTCACTTGTGCGTGTACATGTGGATGCATTGATAGCGGCGCAGAATGACATGGGGGTTTGCGATGCTATTCGACGAAACACACCAGTCGGAAAGCTGGCGACCATGAGCGCCCCGCACCTGCCGAAAGTGGCTGGAATCGACCCCACAGTTCCGGTTTCGACGCACACTGACGGGCCTCTCGCCGAGGTGCCCGCCGCCCCCAGTGCCTTCATCCAGGACCGTCTGGCGGGCTGGGTCTCCGACCTCACCACGCTGCACGAGCTCACCGAGCGGCTGGCCAGAACCAACAGCCTGGACGACGCACTTCACGAGCTGCTCGACGCCGGAGCCGCTCTGGTGGGAGCCCGCCGCGGGCTGATCGCGTTCGAACCGTCCGACCGCCGCGGCCCCGTCAGCACCATCGGCCTCGGACTGGCCCACGCGGAACTCGGCCAGATCGAGACGGTGCCGCGCAGCGCCACCTCCTACGGACGCGTCCTGGAAGGTCTGCCCACCCCCGAAGGCCCGCTGACCACCCCCGATCTGCTCGGCGACACCGGCCTGGACCCCCGCAGGCGTGAGGTCGCCGCCCGGCTCGGCTACGCCGCCAGTTACGCCCTGCCGATCGCCACCGACCGGACCGGCCGGCTCGCCGCCGCCGTCTGGCTCTACGACGAACCCGCCGAGCCGCTGGAGCGTCAGCGCCACCTGGTGGGCCTGTACGCCGGGTACGCCGCCGAACACCTGGCCCGGCTGCTGGAACTGGAGCGGGCCAGGACCGATGTCGCCACCGTCACCGAGGAACTGCTGCCCAGCCGGATGCCCCGGATCCCCGGCGTGGAGCTGGCCGTACGCCATCACGCCGCACCGCAGGGCGGCAACGACTGGTTCGACGCGCTGGCCCTCCCGGAGGGTGCGCTCGGGCTCGCCGTCGGCTCGGTGAGCGGCTCCGGGCCGAGCGCCCTGGCCGCGATGGGCAGACTGCGCGCCGGTCTGCGGGCCTACGCGGTGATGGAGGGAGAGGACCCCGTCGCCGTACTCTCCGATCTTGAACTGCTGCTGCGGCTGACCGAACCCGCCCGTTCCGCGACCGCGCTGTTCGCCTACTGCGAACCGGCCCGCCGCAAGATCCTGCTGGCCGGGGCCGGGCACGCCCCGCCGCTGATCATCGGCGACCGGCGCACCGAGTACGTCGAGACGACCCTGTCGGCGCCGCTGGGCATGCTCGCCTGCTGGGAGGCGCCGAGCGTGGAGATCGCCCCGGCGCCCGGCGAGACCGTACTGCTGTACACCGACGGCCTGCTGCGCCGGGCCGGGGACTCGATGGACCGGGCGTTCACCCGGCTCCACTCGGCGGCGGCGAGCGTCCCCAGGGCGCTGCGCAACGACGCCGCGTCGGTCGCCGACCACGTGCTGCGCACCGTGCTCCCCGACGGCCCCGAGCAGGGTGACGACACGGAGGACGTGGTCCTGCTGGCCGCGCGGTTCGACTGAGCCGCCCCGCCGCACCCACCGCCGCACCCACCGCCGCACCGCCCCGCTGCCGCCGGGCCGTCCCGGCCGGAGCCGGGCACTCCGGGTAAGAGGTCTTCCGGCCCTGGGCCCCCTTCCGTACGCCCGTACGATGGAGGGGGTCCAGTGTCGTATCAAGGAGAGACAAAACGTGTCTGAGGAGCTCACCCCGGAGAACCCGGAGACCGAAGAGGCAGAGCCGGTCAAGCAGCGGAAGAACGGCCTGTACCCGGGCGTCTCCGACGAGCTCGCCGCGAGCATGAAGTCCGGTTGGGCCGACACCGAGCTGCACGGACTCGAGCCGATCGCTCAGGCCGGGCACACCGCCGACCGCCGCGCCGCGCTCTCCGCGCGCTTCCCCGGCGAGCGGCTCGTCGTTCCCGCGGGCCGGCTGAAGACCCGTTCCAATGACACCGAGTACGCCTTCCGCGCCTCCACCGAGTACGCGTACCTCACCGGCGACCAGACCCAGGACGGCGTCCTCGTCCTGGAGCCGAAGGACGGCGGCCACGAGGCGACCGTCTATCTGCTGCCGCGCTCGGACCGGGAGAACGGCGAGTTCTGGCTCGACGGCCAGGGCGAACTGTGGGTCGGCCGCCGCCACTCCCTCACCGAGGCCGAGCAGCTGCTCGGCATCCCGGCGAAGGACGTACGGGAGCTGCCCGCCGCGCTGACCGAGGCCACCGGCCCGGTCCGCAACGTCCGCGGTCACGACGCCGGCATCGAGGCCGCGCTGAGCGACAAGGTCACGGCGGAACGCGACGAGGAGCTGCGGGTCTTCCTCTCCGAGGCGCGCGTGGTCAAGGACGCCTTCGAGATCGCCGAGCTGGCGAAGGCCTGCGACATCACGGCGCGCGGTTTCGAGGACGTCGTGAAGGTCCTCGACAAGGCCGAGGCGACGAGCGAGCGCTACATCGAGGGAACGTTCTTCCTTCGCGCCCGCATCGAGGGCAACGACATCGGCTACGGCTCGATCTGCGCCGCGGGCCCGCACGCCACCACCCTGCACTGGGTGCGCAACGACGGCGCGGTGCGCTCCGGCGAGCTGCTGCTGCTCGACGCCGGCGTGGAGACCAACGACCTCTACACCGCCGATGTGACCCGCACCCTTCCGATCAACGGCACGTTCACGCCGCTGCAGCGGAAGATCTACGACGCGGTGTACGAGGCGCAGGTGGCCGGCATCGCGGCGGTGAAGCCGGGCGCCGGTTTCCGTGACTTCCACGACGCCGCGCAGCGCGTCCTGACCGAGAAGCTCGTCGAGTGGGGTCTACTCGGCGACCGGTCCGTGGACGAGGTCCTGGAGCTGGGTCTGCAGCGCCGCTGGACCCTGCACGGCACCGGTCACATGCTCGGCATGGACGTCCACGACTGTGCCGCCGCGCGGACGGAGTCGTACGTCAACGGCACGCTGGAGCCCGGGGTGTGCCTCACCGTCGAGCCCGGTCTCTACTTCCAGGCCGACGACCTGACCGTCCCCGAGGAGTACCGCGGCATCGGCGTCCGGATCGAGGACGACATCCTCGTCACCGAGGACGGCAACCGGAACCTCTCGGACAAGCTGCCGCGGCAGGCCGACGAGGTCGAGGCCTGGATGGCCCGGCTCAAGGGCTGACCCGCGCCGGCCGGTCAAGGGCCGTCGACACGCGCCGGAGGGCGCCCCGCTCAGGACACCATGAGCAGGGCGCCCTCCCGCCATTTCAGGATCTTGTCGAAGCTGACCACCGCACCGCCGCGTCCCGGCCGGTTGCCGAAGTGGACGTGGTCGGAGAGCTGCTCGATCAGGCAGAGACCACGCCCGCCCTCGGCGGCGAGCGGCGGATGACCGGCCTGCTGCCCCGCTTGCTGCCCGGTCTGCTTCGACTGGAACTGCAGCAGTTCGTACGGCTGTGGCTCGTACTGCTGCGTCTCATGTCGTTGGTGCTGCGGTTCAAGTTGTTGGTGCTGCGGTTCGTGTTGCTGGTGCTGCGGTTCGTGTTGTTGCAGTTGCTGTTGCTGTGCGGCATCGCGAAGTGTGCGGCGGGCGGGGAAGCCGGGACCTGAATCGGCGACCTCGATACGGCATTTCTCGCCGTCCAGATATGCGGTGACCCGGTACTGCCCGCAGGCCGTACCGGACGGCTCTTCCCAGGCGTCCCACGCGTCCCAGTCCTCCCCGGCATCGTCCGGGCCCCCCTGGGCCCCGCCGTGCTCGACGGCGTTCGCGCAGGCCTCGCTGAGCGCGACCGACAGGTCGAAGGAGATGTCCGGGTCCACGCCCGCGGATTCCATGGTGCCGAGCAGGAAACGACGGGCGAGCGGAACGCTCGCAGCTTCGCGCCGCAGATGGAGTGACCACCAAATGCTCATGCTCCAGCCTCCTGGCTGCGGCTCGACATACCGATACGTATTGCCGCCCGATGCCGTTCGTAAGCACGGACGGGATGTGAGACCGCTCATTCGGCGGATACCCGGGCTCGCCACACCTGTGCATGCCCGGCCCACAAAGCAGCTCCTACCCCGTCCGCAACCATCCCCAACAGCCCGGCCCGCAGCCAATCGGGTGGAAGGTGACCTTCCGGACCTGCCGTACGGCGGCCGGGGGCGCAGTGCGATGATGACCCGGCCATGTCTAGGTCTGTGGGACGCGCCGGAGCCGGTCTGCGGCTCTTGAGGGCCGCGGTGTTCGCCGCGGTCTGCGTCGCGTTGTCCGCGGCCGGACACGCACTGGCCTCCTGCGCGGCGGTGCCCGGGTGGACCCTGCTCGCCGGCTTCCTCGGGATTCTCGCGGTGGCGGTGGCACTGGCCGGACGCGAGCGCTCGCTGCCGTCGATCGCCGCGGCCCTGGCCGGCGGACAGATCGCACTGCACACGCTCTTCGGTGCCGGTACGCACGCCGCGACGCCGCAGCCCGCGGCCGGCGACGACTCGCTGATCCGGTTCGCGGCAAGCCTCGTCTGCGGCGCGGGCCCGGCGCAGTTGAACGCCGCCGATGCCCACCGCATCGTCACCACGGCGGGCATCGACCCGGCGTCGGTGACCGCGCAGGCCCATCAGCACATGGCCGCCGCCCCGTCCGACGCCATGCTCGGCACCGGAGCGGCCGGCCTCGCCGGAATGTTCCCCAGCCTGCCCATGCTGCTCGGTCACCTGTTGGCGGCGCTGGCCACCGGCTGGCTGCTGCGGCGCGGCGAGGTCGCCCTGTTCCGGCTCGCCCGGCTGTCGGCGCACGGCGCCCAGCAGATCGCGGCCGGAGCCCGGCTGCGGGCGCTGCGGGCGGCACTCGTCCTCGTGTCCGCCCTGCGCGCCGGTCTTCCGGGCGGGCCGACGAACGGGCCGCGCATCCCGCGTACGGCCGTGGACGCACCGGCCCCGGCCACCGGGGACCCCTTGCAGCACATGGTGATCAGGCGCGGGCCCCCGCCCGTATTCGCTCTCGCAGCCTGACGCGACGCCCTCCTCCTCGATGCACGCGCCCCTCGCGGGCACCTCTCCGGTGCCGGTGCGGCCGGCGCGCACATGCCGCTCGTGAGGGAAGAGGTGTCGCGATGCCGTCGCGCACCCGCGCGGCGGAGCACCTTTCCTTCGTGCTTTGTGGAGTGATCCCTGACATGAACGTTTCCCGCATCGCCCTCGCCGGCGGCGTCGCCGCGTCCACCGTGCTGATCCTCGCCGGTACGGCCTCCGCCCACGTCAGCGTCCAGCCGCAGGGCGAGGCCGCCAAGGGCGGTTACGCCGTCATCAACTTCAAGGTCCCGAACGAGCGCGACGACGCCGCGACGACCAAGCTCGAGGTCAACTTCCCGACCGACCACCCCCTGGCCTCCGTCCAGCCGCAGGCGATCCCCGGCTGGAAGATCGACGTCACCACGAGCAAGCTGGCCAAGCCGCTCGACATGCACGGCAAGAAGATCAACGAGGCCGTCTCCAAGGTCACCTGGACCGCCGACGGCGGCAAGATCGAGCCCGGCCGCTTCCAGCAGTTCCCGCTCTCGGTCGGCCAGCTCCCCGAGAACGCCGACCAGCTGGTGTTCAAGGCCGTCCAGACGTACGACAACAAGGAAGTCGTCCGCTGGATCGAGGAGCAGAAGGACGGGGCGGAAGAGCCCGAGAGCCCCGCTCCGGTCCTCAAGCTGACGGCTGCCACCGATGACGCGCACGGCGCCGCGGCCGCCGGATCCGACGACAAGAACGCTGCCGCGGACCAGACGAAGGACGAGACGACGACGGCTTCGGCGTCCTCCTCCAGCGACACCACGGCCCGCGTCCTCGGCATCGTCGGCATCGTCATCGGCGTCGCCGGTGTCGCCTTCGGCGTCCTGGCCGGGCGTCGGCGCACCGCCTGACCCTCCACAAGCCCCAAAAGAACCACAAGCCCCACGGGCCCTAAAGCCCCACCCGCCCCACCGACCCACCCGCCTCACCGACCCATCAGGAATCAGTGCTCCATGGTTAAGAAGTCTGTGCTGGCCGCGGCGCTCGTCGCCGCGGCCACGCTCACCCTGTCCGCCTGCGGCGGCAGTGACAACGACAGCAAGAAGCCGATCGCCGACGTCTCGACGGAGACGAAGACCAAGGCCGCGACGGTGCTGGACGATCCGTTCACCAAGCCGAACCTCGTCCTGACCGACACCCACGGCAAGAAGTACGACCTGCGCGAGAAGACCAAGGGCAAGCCGACGCTCGTCTACTTCGGCTACACCAACTGCCCCGACGTCTGCCCGCTCATCATGAGCAACATCGCGATCGCCAAGAAGTCGCTCCCCGAGGCCGACCGGGACAAGCTCCAGGTCGTCTTCGTCACGACCGACCCGGAGCGGGACACCCCGTCCTCGCTGGGCAGCTGGCTCAAGTCCCAGGACCCGTCCTTCACCGGTCTCACCGGCGACTTCCCCACCATCCAGGCGGGCGCCCGGCAGATGGGCATCGGTATCGACGCGCCGAAGAAGGAGAAGGACGGCACCATCGTCTCGATGCACGGCTCGCAGGTCATGGCGTTCTCCCCGAAGACCGACAAGGGGTACGTGCTGTACAGCGAGGACACCACGCCCGACGACTACACCAAGGACCTCCCCAAGATCATCAAGGGGGAGAAGCCGTGAACCGCCGCACCACCCTCGCCGGCGTCCTGGCCCTCTCCACGGGTCTGACACTGGCGGGGTGCTCCTCCCCGGGCAGCGAGCCGGAGCTGAAGGTCATCGGCGCGTTCATGCCGCAGCCCGTCAACGACATGGCGGCCGCCTTCCTCGTCGTGCAGAACAGCGGCGGCAGTTCCGACCGGCTCACCTCCGTCACCAGCCCGCTCTCGGACGACGTCACGATCCACGAGACGAAGAACCAGGCGATGCGCATGGTGACGTCCTTCGCGGTGCCCGCGGGCGGCGAGCTGGACCTGGAACGCGGTGGAAACCACATCATGTTCATGAAGCTCAAGCAGCAGCCCAAACAAGGCGAGAAGGTGTCCATGGAGCTGCACTTCGAGAAGGCCGATCCCATCAGGATCGACCTTCCCGTGAAGGAGACCACCCACAACCCGAAGAAGCAGTGAGGGACTGACAGACCATGACAGCCACCGCCCCGCACTTCGGGCCGCCCCCGTCCGTATCCGCCATACGCCGGCCGCTCGCAGCGGCCGGGCTCCTCGCCGCTCTCGTCGGCGTGGTGTTCGGTCTGCTGCTGGCGGTCGCGGGTCCCGCGTCGGCTCACGCCGCGCTCACCGGGAGCGATCCGCAGGACGGGGCGGTGGTCGACACCGCACCCAAGCAGGTCACGCTGACCTTCTCCGAGCAGGTCGCCGTGGGCGAGGGCTCCATCCGGATCCTGGACCCCAACGGCAAGCGCGCCGACACCGAGGCCGCCCCGCTCGATCTGCACAGCGGCTCCACCGTGAAATACGGCGTCGCCCTGCACACCGGTCTCCCCGACGGCACGTACACCGTCGCCTGGCAGGCCGTCTCCGCCGACAGCCATCCGGTCTCCGGTGCCTTCACCTTCTCCATCGGCGCCCCCTCGGAGACCAGCGTCGCCCTCCCGGACAACGAGGCCGGGGGCGGCCTCGTCGGCACCCTCTACGGGATCGCGCGCTACGCCGCGTACGCCGGCTTCATCGTGCTCGCGGGCGGCGCCGCCTTCGTGCTGGCCTGCTGGCAGCGCGGGGCGGGCGCGCGCCCGCTGCAACGCCTCGTGGTGCGCGGCTGGATGACCATCACCGCGGCCACGCTCGCCATGCTGCTGCTGCGCAACCCGTACACCGGTTCCGGAAAGCTCGCGGACGCCTTCGACCTCGACGGGCTGAAGGCGGTCCTCGACACGAAACCCGGCGCCGCACTCGTCTCCCGGCTGCTGCTGCTCGGCGCCAGTGCGCTGTTCGTCGCCGTGCTGTTCGGGGCGTACGCGAAGCGCGAGGACGAGCGCGAGAAGAAGGACCTCACCTTCGGCCTCGCCATCGGCGGCGCGGTCATCGCCGCCGGGATCGCCGGGACGTGGGCCCTCGCCGAGCACGCGTCGACCGGCATCCAGCCGGGGATCGCCATGCCCGTCGACGTGCTCCACCTGCTGGCCGTGGCGACCTGGCTGGGCGGACTCGCGGCCCTGCTGGTCGCGCTGTACCGCACCCCTGACGTCACCGCCGACGCCGTACGACGCTTCTCCCGGATCGCGTTCGGCAGTGTCCTCGTGGTCGCCGCCACCGGGATCTACCAGTCCTGGCGTCAGCTCGGCTCCTGGTCCGCGCTCACCGATACCGGGTACGGGCAGCTGCTGCTGGTGAAGGTGGGGCTCGTCGCGGTCCTCGTCGGGGTCGCGTCGTTCTCACGCCGGTGGACGGGAAGGCTGGCGACCGACACGGGGGCAAAGGCGACGGACGAGACGGCTGTGACGGCTGCGGCGCCGGTGGCGGAGGCCGAGACCGAGGCCACCGCCGAGGCCCTGTCCACGCCCACGCCCACGCCCACGGCCACGGCCACGGCCACGGCCACGCCCACGCCGAAGCCGGAGTCGGAGTCGCAGGACCCGGCGCGGGCCGTTCAGCTCGCCCGCCAGCAGGCCGCCGTGGCAACCGCCGAGAAGAAGAGGGTGCGTGATGCCGACCCAGAGCGCTCCGGCCTCCGCCGCTCGGTGCTGGCCGAAGTCGGCGTCGCGGTGGCCCTGCTGGCGGTGACCACCATCCTGACCTCGACCGAGCCCGGCCGTACCGAGGAGGAGGCGGCCCGTACGTCCAGCGCGGCCGCCGCCCCCGCGGCGAGCGGTCCCGTCAACCTCACGCTGCCCTTCGACACCGGCGGCAAGAACGGCAAGGGCACGGTCCGGATGGACATCGACCCCGGCCGTACCGGGACCAACGTGCTCCACCTCTGGATCGACGACGCCGGCGGGAAGGCCATGGACGTCCCCGAGGTGAAGCTCGCCCTCACCCTGAAGTCCAAGGACATCGGCCCCCTTCCGGTGGTCCCGGTCCGGCTGACCGAGGGGCACTGGACAGCCACCGGCGTCCAGATCCCGATCGCGGGCGACTGGAACGTCTCGGCCACCGTGCGGACGTCGGACATCGACCAGACGACGGTCGACAAGAACGTGAAGATCGGCTGAGCAGGATCGTGAACGGAAACCCTTCAAACACTTCAAACACTTCGAACCCCTCGGACGCCTCAAGCAGCTCGCGTACTTCCAGCAGCTCGAAAGGTTCCAGCAGCTCGCGTACTTCCAGCAGCTCGAAAGGCTCAGGCAGCTCGAAGGGTTCAGGCAGCGCAATCAACGGAACCGGCTCACCCGCCGGCGGTCCCGGGACCGCCGGTACCCTCTCCCGGCGACGGCTGCTCGGCACCGCGGGCGTGGCCGGGGCAACCGGGCTGGTGCTCGGGGCGGCGGGCGGTGCGGCCGGCTACGCCGCGACGCGGGACGAGGCGCCGACCGCGCTGACCTCCGTCGGCTCCTCCGAGGTGATGTTTCACGGGAAACATCAGCCGGGGATCACCACCCCGCTCCAGGCGAGCGGCCATCTCATCGCCTTCGACCTGGCCCCCGGTGCGGGCCGGAAGGAGGCGGCCGCCCTGATGCGCCGCTGGTCCACGGTCGCGCAGCGGCTGATGGCCGGCGAGCCCACCGCCGGTGGCGCGGCGGACGGCACGGGGCACGACACCGGCATCGCGCTGGATGCCGGGCCGTCCTCGCTGACCGTCACCTTCGGCTTCGGGGCCACATTCTTCGAACGCACGGGCCTGGTCGGCCGTCGGCCACCGGGGCTCGACCCGCTGCCACCGTTCTCCGCCGACCACCTCGACAGCGCCCGCTCCAACGGCGATCTCTGGGTGCAGATCGGCGCCGACGACGCACTCGTCACGTTCCACGCGCTGCGGGCCGTACAGAAGGAGGCCGGTTCGACGGCCACCGTGCGCTGGCAGATGAACGGCTTCAACCGCACCCCCGGAGCCACCGCCAAGCCGATGACCGCCCGCAATCTGATGGGCCAGATCGACGGCACCGGTAACCCGAAACCGGCCGACAGCGACTTCGACCGTCGTGTCTTCGTCCCGTCCGGCGCCGGTGACGCGACGTACGAATGGCTGGCCGGCGGCTCGTACGCGGTCGTCCGGCGGATCAGGATGCTGCTCGACGACTGGGAGAAGCTCCCGGTCGAGCGTCAGGAACGGGTCATCGGCAGGCGCAAGGCGGACGGCGCCCCCCTGAGCGGCGGCACAGAGACCACCGACATGGATCTCGACAAGGCGGGCCCCGACGGCAAACTCCTGATCCCCGACAACGCACACGCCCGGATCTCCTCCCCCGAGCGCAACAGCGGAGCGGCCATGCTCCGCCGCCCGTTCTCGTACCACGACGGCATCGCCGCGGACGGCACCCCGGACGCCGGACTGCTGTTCATCTGCTGGCAGGCGGATCCGCTGCGGGGCTTCGTGCCGGTGCAGCGCAAACTCGACCGGGGAGACGCCCTGTCGCCGTTCCTCCGGCACGAGGCGAGCGGCCTCTTCGCGGTGCCGGGCGGTGCGGCGGCCGGGGAGTACGTGGGCCAGCGGTTGCTGGAGTCCTGAGCCGGTACGGCGCGTTGGTCCTGGAGTCCTGAGCCATCACGGCGCATTAGGGTGACGGTATGTCCGCCACGCGCTACGCCTATCTCGGCCCCGAAGGCACCTTCACCGAGGTCGCCCTCCGTACGCTCCCGGAAGCCGCCACTCGTGAGCTCGTCCCGATGGTCTCCGTGCCGGCGGCCCTGGACGCGGTGCGGAACGGCACGGCCGCTGCGGCGCTCGTCCCGATCGAGAACTCCGTCGAGGGCGGCATCACCACCACCCTCGACCAGCTGACCAGCGGTGAACCGCTGATGATCTACCGCGAGGTGCTGCTCTCCATCACCTTCGCGCTGCTCGTACGCCCCGGTACCAAGCTGTCCGACGTCAAGACGGTCACCGCTCACCCGGCCGCACAGCCGCAGGTGCGCAACTGGATGGCCGCCCATCTCCCGCAGGCCGTATGGGAGTCGGCGGCGTCCAACGCGGACGGTGCGCGGCTCGTGCAGGAGGGGCGGTACGACGCCGCCTTCGCGGGTGAGTTCGCCGCGGCGACGTACGGGCTCGAACCGCTGGTGACCGAGATCCACGACGCGGAGAACGCCCAGACCCGTTTCGTGCTGGTGGGCCGCCCGGCCCGGCCGGCGGCGCCGACCGGTGCGGACAAGACGTCGGTGGTCATCTGGCTGGGCGACGACCATCCCGGTGCGCTGCTCGAACTGCTCCAGGAGTTCGCGGTGCGCGGGGTGAACCTGATGCTGATCCAGTCCCGGCCGACGGGCGCGGGCATCGGGAACTACTGCTTCGCGGTGGACGCCGAGGGGCATATCTCCGACCGCCGGGTGGGCGAGGCGCTGATGGGGCTCAAGCGGATCTGCCCGAACGTCCGCTTCCTCGGCTCGTACCCGCGGGCCGGAGTGACGCCGGCGGAGGTGCGCCCGTTGCGTGCGGGTACGTCGGACGCGGAGTTCACGGTGGCCTCGGACTGGCTGGCCCGTAGCCAGGATGGGCGTGCCTGACGGCCCTCGGCCTGTCGCACCCGTACGCCCTCGGGCCCCTGCCCTTCCGCGCTCTTCCACGTGCCCGCTCTTCCGGTGCGATCAGCGGATTGTCACCACAGGAAAAGTTATCCACAGGGGCGAGTCTCGACCTGGGGACAAGTCGACACCGCAACGCGACATGGTCGACAAATCGCCCCAGTCCGCTCAGACCCATCCACAGGCCGGCAGGACGTCAGCTGTCACCCCAATTCCATTGATCAACTCTTTAGAGCGAGCAATTCCCACCCGAACGAGCGTGCAGGGCGGGTTTGAAGCGGGATTCCGTGAGCCTTCGCGCCACTTTCGGAATGATCTCCTCCATGTCCACAGATCTTCCTCACAGCCTGTGGATAACTTTTGAGAACCACTCCTCCCTGTGGACAAGCGACGGCCAACTCGCCTTCCGGGCAAGGCTGATACGTCAAGACCCATGAACCCATCCGCCCCATTTAGGGGAATAGGGCCTCTTTATTGACGCCACCGTCCAAACGCCCACCACGGATTCCTCCCCAGCATTACCAATACCGGCAATTCGGGCAAAGTGACACGCTTGTCCATATCGGTTCGAGCTACGGAAGCCGACACCGGTAGCCTGGAGGGGTGATTGACCTTCGCCTGCTTCGTGAGGACCCCGACCGTGTTCGCGCCTCCCAGCGCGCCCGTGGAGAGGACGTCGCACTCGTCGACGCCCTTCTCTCCGCCGACGAGCGGCGCAGGTCGTCCGGGGTTCGGTTCGACGAACTCCGTTCCGAGCAGAAATCGCTCGGCAAGCTCATCCCCAAGGCCTCTCCGGAGGAGCGCGCCGAGCTCCTGAAGAAGGCTGAGCAGCTCAAGGCCGACGTCAAGGCGGCCGACGCGACGCAGGGTGAGGCCGACGAGGAGACCAAGTCCCTGCTGCTGCGGCTCGGCAACATCGTCCACGCGGACGTGCCGGTCGGCGGCGAGGAGGACTTCGTCGTCCTGGAGACGCACGGCACCATCCGCGACTTCGGCGCCGAGGGCTTCGAGCCCAAGGACCACCTGGAGCTCGGCGAGGCGCTCGGCGCGATCGACATGGAGCGCGGCGCCAAGGTGTCCGGCTCGCGCTTCTACTACCTGACGGGCGTCGGCGCACTGCTGGAGCTCGCCCTCGTGAACGCGGCGATCGCCCAGGCCACCGAGGCCGGCTTCATCCCGATGCTCACCCCGGCGCTGGTCCGCCCGCGCGCCATGGAGGGCACCGGCTTCCTCGGCCAGGCCTCGGAGAACGTGTACCACCTGGAGAAGGACGACTTCTACCTGGTCGGCACCTCCGAGGTACCGCTCGCGGCGTACCACATGGACGAGATCATCGACGCGGACAAGCTGCCGCTGCGCTACGCCGGCTTCTCGCCGTGCTTCCGCCGCGAGGCCGGTACGTACGGCAAGGACACCCGTGGCATCTTCCGGGTCCACCAGTTCGACAAGGTCGAGATGTTCTCCTACGTCGACCCGGCGGACGCCCAGGCCGAGCACCAGCGCCTGCTGGACTGGGAGAAGCAGTGGCTCACCGCTCTCGGGCTGCCCTTCCAGGTGATCGATGTCGCCACCGGCGACCTGGGGGCCTCGGCCTCCAGGAAGTTCGACTGCGAGGCGTGGATCCCGACCCAGGGCAAGTACCGCGAGCTGACCTCCGCGTCCAACTGCGACGGTTTCCAGGCCCGCCGGCTCTCCGTCCGGATGCGTGACACCCGCGACGGCAAGAAGGTGCTCCAGCCGCTGTCCACGCTGAACGGCACGCTCTGCGCCGTGCCGCGCACCATCGTGGCGATCCTGGAGAACCACCAGCTGGCCGACGGTTCGGTACGGGTGCCCGAGGTGCTCCGTCCGTACCTGGGCGGGCGTGAGGTCCTGGAGCCGGTCGCCAAGTGACCTTCCCCTACAAGCTCGTCGCGACCGACCTCGACGGGACCCTGCTGCGCGGGGATGACACGGTCTCCGGGCGCACGCGTGAGGCACTGGCCGCGGTCACCGCGGCCGGCGCCGCGCACATCATCGTCACCGGCCGGGCGGTCCCGTGGACCCGGCACATCCTGGACGACCTGGGCTACGAGGGCCTCGCGGTCTGCGGCCAGGGCGCACAGGTCTACCACGCGGGCGAGCACAAGCTGCTGACCTCGCTGACGCTGGACCGGCAGCTCGCCGGTCTCGCACTGTCCAAGATCGAGGCGGAGGTCGGTCCGCTGGCGCTGGCGGCCAGCCGCGACGGGCTGGACGGCGAGGTGCTGGTCGGTCCGGGCTACCGCGTGCAGGAGGGTCCGCTGCCGGCCCTCTTCGTGCAGGACCCGGCCGAGATGTGGGCAGCCCCGCTCAACAAGGTGTACGTCCAGCACCCGGATCTGGACGACGACGCACTGGCGAAGGCCGCGCGAGCGGCGGTCGGCAATCTGGTCGACGTGGTCATGGCCGGCCCCGGGGTCGTGGAGATCCTGCCGCTCGGGCTCAGCAAGGCCACCGGCCTCTCGCTGGCCGCGCGCCGGCTGGGTGTGAAGGCGGCGGACACGATCGCCTTCGGTGACATGCCGAACGACATCCCGATGTTCGCCTGGTCACGGCACGGTGTGGCGATGGCCAACGCGCACGAGGATCTCAAGGCCGTGGCCCACGAGGTCACCGCGTCGAACGAGGACGACGGGATCGCCGTGGTGCTGGAGCAGTTGCTCCAGCAGTCTTAGGGGCCGGCTGCCCGAGGCGGAGGATGCGCGGATCGAACGCGCGCGGGGGTTTTCCCCGACGACGGCTTAGCAAGCCGCTGCCTTACCACTCGGCCAATCCTCCGGGGAAGGGCGGCCGCGCGCGATGCGCGGGAAGCGGCCGCCCCGGCGTGCTGCGCGAAGCGGCTCGGCGGAGCAGTCCCTGATGACTACTTCGCGGCCCGCTCGGGCACGCTCTGCCGGGAGCTCGACGGACTCGGACTCTCGGTCATCGCCGCGCTCCTCTCCCGGTCTGTGGTGCCGTTCCCGGCGGGTGCCGTACCGCCTACTGTGCCGCGCACCCGATGCCCGGTGCCACCCATTTACGGGCGGCGGTGCCGCGTGGCACCGGACATCAGGGGTCTCAGCGGCTCCTGTTGCGGCGGCTCAGATCCTTCAGCCCGCGCACCAGCTCGTCCATCCTCTCGTCGAGCCGGACGATGTCCTCGGACACCCCGCCCAGCCGCACGCTCATGGCGCCGACCACCTGCTGGGTGACCTCGAGCCTCCGGTCGAGGCTGTCGAGCCGGAACGACATCCGGCTGAGGACGGGCCCCAGTTCCTGGAGAGCGGTGCCGACTCCGGCCAGGCAGCTTTCGACCCGGGTGACGCGGTGTTCGAGCGAGGCGTATCCCGCCCGCAGGTCCTGCTCGGCGTCGAGAAGGTACGTACGGACGCAGCGCGCGATGTCGCTGTCGCGGAGCAGCATCGCGACGTTGAGGACGGTCCTGCGGGTGTGGATACGGAGCTGCGTGGCCGCCTGTGGATAACTTTCCGCCTGCTCATCTCCCCATAGCGACATCATGTCGCTATGGAAAGAGCGCAGATCAGAGCCGCGCAGCACTCGCATCCCATTCTCGATGAGCTCGCTCTGATGGCGATCGGTGAGCCTCCTGACCGAGGCTGTGGATACTTCGAAGTACCGGGCCACGTCCTCGGTGCGGACATGGATTCCGTCCGGGAGCATGACAAGGCTCTTCACCTTGTCGAGAGCGTCGACGCGCTCCATCTGCTCGACGCGCAGCGCGCGCGATTCGAGCAGGGCGATTTCCGTGGGCATGAGCATGCCTTCCGATCGTGAAAGCGACGGGGGGACGGCCCTCTCCCCGGGCTCAGGGGCGGAGGACGCTCACAGGTGCCACTTGCTCAATGGCCGACCCGATGGGTGTCGCCCGTAGGCGCGTCCCACGGCATCGGCATTCCCCGAATTCACGAAAGCTCGACGTCACGGATTCCAGTTGCCTCCACGCATCCGGAACAACGACCCGATATCCGTACAGTTACGCGTAATACTGTCTGACATACGACAACCCCCCGTCCATCGGACGGGGGGTTGTCGTATCGCAGGGTCTCTGTGCTCACTCCTCGCCGGCGAGCTTCAGGGTGCGCAGCTTCTGGCCCGCGTACCAGGTCGCCGCCACGGTGACCACGATCAACAGGACCGTCGCGAGAGGCAGTCCGACGTCGGAGGTGATGGCGCCGCCCCCGCCGACCTTCTCGGCCAGCGCGAGCGACCACTGCTGGACGCTGAGCGTGCGCGCGCCGGAGACCAGGCTGCCGAAGAGGGCCTCCCACACCAGCGCGTAGACGAGTCCGAGGACCACCGCGTGCCGGCTGATCGTGCCCAGGAGCAGGAACAGCGCGCTGTAGGCGATCGAGGCGACCAGGGCGGCGATCGTGTAGGCCACCGCGATCTGCTGGCCGTTGCCGTTGAGGATCAGACCGGCGATCAGGGTCGGCACCGCCGAGAACACCATCGTCACGGCGACGGCCACGATCAGCTTGGTGAAGATGATCGTCGGCCGCGTCACCGGCTTGGCCAGCAGATAGACGATCGAGCCGTCGTCGATCTCCGGACCGATGGCGCCCGTTCCGGCGATCACGCCGATCAGCGGCACCATGGTGGCGATGGCGAAACCGCCCAGCACATCCGAGGCGACCTGGTCATCGGCCCCGGCGAACATGCGTACCGCCACGGCGATGACCACCAGCAGTGCGGGCAGGATGAAGAGGATGGCGGCCCGGCGCCGACCGAGCAGCGCCCGGTAGGTGAGCCGGGCGACTGTGGGGTCGTACATGACGCTTCACAGCTCCTTATCGGCCACTACTCAGGCCGCTACGAGATAGGAAAAGACCGATTCGAGGGATTCGTCGGACGGCGAAACGGTCAGCAGCCGGATGCCCTGTTCGCGTGCCACCTTCGGCAGCAGCGTGGTGAAGCGTACGAAGTCGACCGCCTGGATGCGCAGGGCCTGTTCGCTCAGGTCCACTTCGATCCCGGCCGTCGAGGGGTCGGCGATGAGCGCGGCGGCGAGCGCGCGGTCGTCGCTGGACCGTACGAGATAGCGGTGCGGGCGGTCGGTCATCAGCCGGCGGATCTTCCGGAAGTCACCGGACGCCGCGTGCCGTCCGGCCACGATCACCTCGATGTGCGAGGCGAGTTGCTCGACCTCTTCGAGGATGTGGGAGGAGAAGAGCACCGTGCGGCCCTCTTCTCCCATCCGTCGCAGCAGTTCCATCAGCTGCATCCGCTGGCGCGGGTCCATCCCGTTGAACGGCTCGTCGAGCAGCAGCACGGACGGGTCGTGAACCAGGGCCGAGGCCATCTTCACGCGCTGGCGCATGCCCTTGCTGTACGTCGAGATCTTGCGGTCCTGCGCGTACTCCATCTGGACCGTGGCCAGCGAGACAGCTGCCTCGGCGGCGCCGAGACCGTGCAGTTCCGCGTTGGCGACCACGAATTCGCGGCCGGTCAGGAAGTCGTACATGCCCTCCCGCTCGGGCACGATGCCGATCGCGCGGTACACGGCCTCGTTCCGCCAGATCGCCTTGCCGTCGAGCGTGACCGTGCCCGTCGACGGGGCGAGGAATCCGGCCATCATGTTGATCAGCGTGGACTTGCCGGCACCGTTGGGACCCAGCAGACCGGTGACGCCCGGCCCCACGGTCATGCTCACGTCGTTGACGGCGACCACATTGCCGAACCAGCGGGAGGTGTGGTCGATCTCGATGGTGGTCACAGCCCGACCCTCCGGTAGCGGCGCATCAGTACGGCGTACGAGCCGGCGACGAGCGCGAGAACAACGATCAGATAGACCACACCGGCGCCGGCTCCCGGGCCTTCCCCTCCGGGGAAGGCGGAGGTGGCCCCGAGGAACGCGGTCTGCACACCGTCGATCAACGTGATCGGGGAGAACAGCCCCAGCCACGGGACGGCTCCGGTGGACCCCGTCGACCAGGCGATGCCCTGGATGGTGGAGACGGCACCGTAGGAGATGGTGAGCACGGCGATCACGGCGGCGACGCCGAAGCCCCGGCGCGGGGTGAGCGCGGCCATGACCAGGCCGAGACCGGCGAAGAGCACGGAGAGCAGCGCCACCGACACCATTCCCTGGGCGAACCACTTGGTCTGGTCGCCGAAGTCGAACTTCGCCAGCAGTGCGCCGGCGTAGAGGATGACGAGCGGCGCGCCGGTGAGCACGAAGAGCGCGGAGGCCATGGCGGCGAACTTGGCGATGACGTAGTCGCCGCGCTCGATCGGCCGGGAGAAGTACAGCGGCACGCTCTTGAAGCGGAGGTCCCTGGAGACCGACTGCGGTGCCTGCGAGGCGAGGAACAGCCCGATGACCGCCTGGAGGAAGATCGCATACGAGGTGTACTTGACCGGCAGCTTCGTCGAGTCGGGGATGTTGATGGCCACGGCCACGATGATCGCGGCGACCAGGCACATCACGCCGAACAGCAGCATGGGCAGCACCTTGGACTTGACCGAACGGCCGAGCCCGAAGGAACCCCGCAGGGACTGCGAGTAGAGGGAGCGCCGGGCGTACGCCCGGCCGAGGCGCGGGCCGTCGTAGGCGCGGTAGCCGATGTTGTGGATCCGGGAGGTCTCGCTCCCGATCGCGGCGCCGGTCTCAGTGCTCATCGCTACCGCTCCCCTTCTGCTGTACGGCCCCGGCGGCCACGGGCGCGGTCTGCGCCACGACCTGCGCCGCCGGTGCCTCTTCGGTACGGAAGACCTCGGCGATGTGGTGGCGTCGCTGTTCCATCCGGACGAGACCAAGGCCCAGGCCGGCGACGCTGTCGCGGACGATGTCGTACGTCTCCTCGCCGGTCGCCTCGATCAGCAGGATGTGGCCCGCCCCCGGCAGCCCCTCCGTGTCCAGGCCGTCGAGACCCACCAGCTTGATCCCCGTGTCCGTGAGGGCGCGGCGCAGCGCGTCGGTCCCATTGGGGTGGGTGTCGCTGTCGGTGACCTCCACCGCGAGGGTCGTGGTGATCTGGGTGAAGTCGCTGGTGGAGCTGGAACGCAGGAGCGCTCCGCCGTCGATGACGACGACGTGGTCGCAGGTGCGTTCCAGTTCGCCCAGGAGGTGCGAGGTGACCAGGACCGAGATGCCGAAGTCGGTGTGCACCCGCCGGATCAGGCTGAGCATCTCGTCGCGGCCGACCGGGTCGAGGCCGTTGGTCGGCTCGTCCAGGAGGACCAGCTGCGGGTCGTGGACCAGGGCCTGGGCCAGCTTCACCCGCTGTTTCATACCGGTCGAATAGCCGCCGATGGGGCGGTAGCGCTCCTCGTACAGGCCGACGTGGCGCAGGGTGTCCGCGGTGCGTTCGCGTGCCGCGGTGGGCGGCAGTCCGGACATCCGGGCCATGTGGACGACGAACTCGGTGGCCGAGACGTCGGGCGGCAGGCAGTCGTGCTCGGGCATGTAGCCGACCCGTTCCCGGATGGCGGCGCCGCTGGTCGAGACATCGAGCCCGAGCACCGCGGCCCGGCCCTCGGTGGCGGGAGACAGACCCAGCAGGATCTTGATCAACGTGGACTTGCCGGCTCCGTTGGCGCCCACCAGTCCGGTCACACCGGGGCCGATGTCCAAGGAGAGCCGGTCAAGTGCGGTTACCCGGGGGAACCGCTTGCTCAGGCTTTCGGTCGCAATGACAGTCACGTCATTGACCGTAGTGGCGCGGGCCACACCGGTCGTCAGACCTGACGGCTGGATTCTCGTCAGACTCCAGATGTACGGACCCGTAGGGGGACCCCGTCAAGGAGGAGGCCGGTCCCCTGGTCCGCACCCGGTCCGCACCCGGTCCCGGCCGTCGCGCCGGGTGCTCGCGCGGAGTTGTCCACAGGTCCGGCGCACCTCTTGACGTAGCCGCCGGACATTGTCACATTCATCAGTGTCACGTTACGGGCACGTACCGCACACGGCAGGGAACGGACGGTGGCATGGCCTCGCGAGTGAACGACGAACGGGCCCCGGATCTGGCGGGGTTCAGAGACGTGCAGCGTCTCGCGTACGCCTGCGCGGAAGCGGTCGCCGCCCGTCTGAGGCCGGGGGTGACCGAGCGGGACGCGGCCCGGATGCAGCGCGAGTGGCTGCGTCAGCGCGGGGTGCGGGACTGGTTCCACCTTCCCTTCGCCTGGTTCGGGGACCGCACGGCGTTCGCCGGCTTCAAGGTGCCGCTGCAGTTCTTCCCGACGGACCGGCAGCTGGAGCCGGGGATGCCGTTCATCCTCGACATGGCCCCGGTGTACAAGGGATTCACCGCGGACATCGGCTACTCGGGCTGCCTGGGGCTGAACCCCCTGCACGACAGGCTGCTCGCCGATCTTGAGGTCCACCGCGAGCTGATCCTTTGCGAGGTGCGCGAGCGGCGCCCGCTGCGCGAGATATACGAGGACGTGGAGCGCCTGATGATCAGGCAGGGCTATGCCAACCGGCACCGCGCGTACCCCTTCGGCGTCATCGCCCACAAGGTCGACCGCGTGGCCGAACGCCGTTGGTCGCCCCACGTGTTCGGGTTCGGCACCCAGTCGCTCAAGGGGCTGCTGAGTGACGCGGTGCACGGGCACCGGGACGGCTGGTCGCCGCTCTGGAGTCCGTACCGCTTCTCCGACCATCCTCCGCAGCCGGGCCTGTGGGCGGTCGAACCCCATCTCGGATTCCGGGGTACCGGCGCGAAGTTCGAGGAGATCCTGGTCGTCACCGACTCACGGGACCCCGAGCAGAGCGCCTTCTGGCTGGACGAGGATCTGCCGCATGTGCGGCGCTGGGCCGAGGAGAGGGTGGCGGCATGAGTCTGCGGGATCTGCCGGGGGCGCGCGAGCGCCGGGTGGCCACGGGCGGTATCGAGCTGTGCGTCGTCGAGCTGGGTGAGGAGACGCGTCCGACGATCGTGCTCGTGCACGGCTACCCGGACAGCAAGGAGGTCTGGACGCAGGTCGCCCGGCAGCTGGCCGAACAGTGGCACGTCGTGCTGTACGACGTGCGCGGTCACGGCGGTTCGACGGCGCCCGTCCCGCTGCGCGGCGGCTTCACCCTGGAGAAGCTGACCGACGACTTCCTGGCCGTCGTCGACGCGGTGAGCCCGGACCGGCCGGTCCATGTGGTCGGGCACGACTGGGGCTCCGTCCAGGCCTGGGAGTTCGCGACGGTCAGCCGCACGGAGGGCCGGATCGCTTCCTTCACCTCGATGTCCGGCCCCTCCCTGGACCACTTCGGGCACTGGATCAAGCAGCGGATGGCCCGGCCCACTCCGCGCCGGGTGGGCCAGCTGCTGGGCCAGGGCGCCAAGTCCTGGTACGTGTACATGCTGCATACCCCAGTGCTGCCGGAGCTCGCCTGGCGCGGCCCGCTCGGCAAGCGGTGGCCCGGCATCCTGGAGCGGCTGGAGAAGGTGCCGCCGGGCGACTACCCGACGGCGTCCCTGCCCGACGACGCGGCGCACGGGGCCTGGCTCTACCGCGACAACGTCCGGTCCCGGATGCGCAGGCCGCGCGCCGATGCCTACGCGCATGTGCCGGTCCAGCTGATCACGCCGACCGGCGACATCTTCCTGTCGCAGCAGCTCTACGACGACCTCGAGTCCTGGGTACCGCAGTTGACCCGCCGCTCACTGCCGGCCAAGCACTGGGTACCGCGCACCAGGCCCGACCAGCTGGCCTCCTGGATCAATGAGTTCGCCACCGCCAACGAGGAGGCACTGCGGGGCGGCGTCCCGGTGCGGGACACCGCGCCGAAGGGTGCGTACGCGGACCGGTTCGGCGGACAGCTCGTCCTGGTGACGGGCGCAGCCGGCGGCATCGGCCGGGCCACCGCCTTCGCCTTCGCGGAAGCGGGCGCCCGGGTGGTGGCCGTGGACCGGGATGCGGACGGTGCGGCCCGAACGGCGGAGCTGGCCCGGCTGATAGGCGCACCGGCCGCCTGGGCGGAGACGGTCGACGTCAGCGACGAGCAGGCCATGGAGAAGCTGGCCGAGAAGGTCGCCGTCAAGTACGGGATCGTCGACGTGCTGGTCAACAACGCGGGGATCGGGCTGTCCGGCTCGTTCCTGGAAACCACCGCAGAGGACTGGAAGCACGTCCTGGACGTCAACCTCTGGGGTGTCATCCACGGCTGCCGGCTCTTCGGCAAGCAGATGGCCGAGCGCGGGCAGGGCGGTCACATCGTCAACACCGCCTCCGCTGCGGCGTATCAGCCGTCGCGGGCGCTTCCCGCGTACAGCACGTCGAAGGCCGCCGTGCTGATGCTCAGCGAATGCCTGCGCGCCGAGCTCGCGGAGAAGTCGATCGGGGTCAGTGCGGTCTGCCCCGGCATCGTCAACACGAACATCACGGCGACCACGCATTTCGCCGGGACGGACGCGGCGGAGGAGCAGCGGCTGCGGAAACGGACGAGCAAGCTGTACGGGGTGCGCAACTACCCGCCGGAGAAAGTCGCGGAGGCGATCCTGCGGGCGGTGGTCCGCAACCAGGCCGTGGTCCCGGTGACGCCGGAGTCCCATGCCGCCCGGTTGCTGTCCCGGGTCAGCCCCGGGGTGCTGCGCGGCATCGCCCGGCTGAAGCCGCCGCTGTGAGCGGGGCGGGGCCGTCGCCTGCCGGGCGGACGGGCGCGGAGTACCGGATCGAGGACCTGGCACATGCCAGCGGGGCCACGGTCCGCACGATCCGCGCCTACCAGGACCGCGGGCTGCTGCCGACCCCGGAGCGGCGGGGCCGGGCCAACGTGTACCGGGACACCCATCTCGCCCGGCTCCGGCAGATCGCCGATCTGCTCGACCGCGGCTACACCCTGGCCAGCATCAAGGAGTTGCTGGAGGCGTGGGACACGGGCCGCGGGCTCGGCGGGGTGCTCGGGCTCGTCGCCGAGGTGCACGGGCCGTGGACCGACGAGCGGGCGGACCGGATCACCCGGGCCGAGCTGGAGGTGAAGTTCGGCGGCACCTCCGACGACCGGGCCGTCGCCGAGGCGGTGGACCTCGGCGTGCTCGAACCGATTCCCGGACGCGACGACGAGTTCCTGGTGCCGAGCCCCCAAGAGCTGGCGGTCGCGGTGGAGTTGTACGCGGCGGGTGTGCCGCTCAGCGCGATCTCCGGGCATCTGAGGGAGCTTCGGGGTCAGGTCGAGCAGATAGCCTCCCGTTTCCTGGAGTTCACCACGGAGCATGTTTTCGCCCGCTATCTCGGCCATCGGCCGCCGACGGACGCGGACGCGGCCGAGGCCGCCTCGATGGTGCGCAGGCTCCGCCCGCTTGCCCAGCAGACGGTGGACGCCGAACTCGCGCGGGCGATGCGGACGTTCGCGCCGCGCCATCTGGAGCACCATCTCGCCTCGGAGGAGACCATCACCACGGGTCTCGTGGTGCATCCGCCAGTGCCGGTGGCCCTGCCGACCTCGACAATCAAGGCCGTCGAGAGGCTGGTTGGCCGGGATCACGCTGCTGCCTTCGTCACCGCAGCCACTGAACGTGAGGTACAAGCACGAGCATTGGATACTCTTGCCTCATCTCACGCCAAGGTGGAGCAAATTGACCAAATAGACTAAATCGCACGCCACTTGTCCACAGAATCGTCAAAATACCTGTGGATAACCCGAGTTGGCTGTGGATCAAACCTGTGGACAAAAATTGCTGCTGTGAATCCCGGGAGAATCCGGATGCGCCGGTGACCGCGCCGCGGGCACTCTGGACGGATGGATGAAAGACGCACCGTCAAGGTGTCGAAGTACCTCTCGAAACACCTGCGGCATCAGCCCGAACGGATCGGCCTCCAGCTCGACGCACACGGCTGGGTGGCCATCGACGAGCTGCTCCGGGCCACGGCACGCCACCGCTTCCCGCTCACCCGCGCCGAGCTCGACCACGTCGTCGCCTCCAACGACAAGCAGCGCTTCGCCGTCGAGGGCGACCGCATCCGGGCCAGCCAGGGGCACACCGTGGAAGTGGACCTGGACCTGCCCCCGGCCGAGCCGCCCGCGTACCTCTATCACGGCACGGTCGGCCGGTTCCTGGACGCGATCCGGAGCGAGGGCCTGCGGCCGATGAACCGCACCCACGTCCACCTCTCGCCGGACCGTGAGACGGCGACCCGTGTCGGGGCCCGGCGCGGCAGGCCCGTCGTGCTGTCGGTGGACACCGGCGCGATGCACCTGGCCGGCCACACCTTCTGCGTCAGCGCCAACGGGGTCTGGCTCACCGCCGCGGTGCCCCCGGAGTTCCTGCGCCTGCCCGGCTGACCCGGGAGCGCGTCCTTGTCCGGCGCACACCGTGCCGTCGCCCACGGCACCCACGTGGCCTGACCGGTCGCCGGAAAGGCGACACGTAGGGTCGGGGCATGAGCCTGCGCCTGAGCACCGTGATCCTCCCCGTAGACCGATGGCACGAGGGGGGTCGCGCGAAGTGGCAGCGAGCCGAGGAGCTCGGGTTCCACGCCGCGTACACCTACGACCACCTCTCCTGGCGCACCTTCCGCGACGGCCCTTGGTTCGGCGCCCTGCCCACCCTCACGGCCGCCGCCACAGCGACTGAGCGCCTCCGCCTGGGCACCCTCGTCACCTCCCCGAACTTCCGCCACCCCGTGACACTCGCCAAGGAACTGATCTCTCTCGACGACATCTCCGACGGGCGGATCACCCTGGGCATCGGGGCGGGCGGCAACGGATTCGACGCGACGGCGCTGGGGCAGGAGGCGTGGACGCCGCGTGAGCGCGCGGACCGCTTCGGCGAGTTCGTACCGCTGCTCGACCGGCTGCTCACCGAGGGCGCGGTGACGCAGGAGGGGACCTTCTACTCGGCGGTCGAGGCGCGGAACATCCCGGGCTGTGTGCAGCGGCCCCGGCTGCCCTTCGCGGTGGCGGCCACCGGACCGCGCGGGCTGAAGCTGGCCGCCCGGTACGGACAGGCCTGGGTGACGACCGGGGACCCGAAGCTGTTCGAGGAGGGGACTCCGGAGCAGTCGGTGGCCGCGCTGCGCGGCCAGGTGGAGCGGCTCGGCGCGGCCTGCGCCGCGATCGGCCGGGACGCCGCGCCGCTGGACAAGGTCCTGCTCATGGGCTTCACCCCGGACCGCAACCGTCCGCTGGAATCTGTCGACGCGTTCGTCGACTTCGCGGGCCGCCACCGCGACCTCGGCTTCACCGAGCTCGTGCTCCACTGGCCCATCCCGGACTCGGACTTCGCGACCGACGAGGGAGACTTCGAGAAGATCGCGATCGAGGCGCTCGGCCAGCTCCGTTGACGGATGCATCGTTGACGGGCGGCTGACGGACGCGCTGGAGGGGGCGCGGGGGACGGCTCCGGCGGTCACTCTGCCGAGGTCGTGATCCACCAGTGACGGCCGGCGCCGGGTGCTGATGCCGTCGCGGTCACCACACCAGGTGACCGCGTCGATCCGTTCCGGCGTCGGCGGCTCCTGCGGGTCGGCCCATCCGAGGGGTCAGGTGTGCGGAGAGCCGGGTGCGCGGAGAGCTTCGGCGGAACGCCGATCGCCTGGCATATGCCAGAGGGATGTTCCCTGCTCAGGCGCGTGCGTACTCAGATGTGCGCCCCTACGCACGCCCGTGCACCCGGGTGCGCGAGAATGAGGCGGTGACCTCAGCTACCGATTCCCCTCTTCCTGCCGCTCCCCGGCTGATCGCCACCGACCTGGACGGCACCCTCCTGCGCGACGACAAGACCGTCTCGGACCGTACGGTCGCGGCGCTGGCCGCCGCCGAGGAGGCCGGGATCGAGGTCTTCTTCGTCACCGGCCGGCCCGCCCGCTGGATGGATGTCGTCAGCGACCACGTCCACGGCCACGGCCTGGCGATCTGCGCCAACGGCGCCGCCGTCGCCGACCTGCACGACGGGGGCAGGCTGCTGAAGGTCCGCGCCCTGGAACGGGAGACCGCCCTCGACGTCGTGCACACCCTGCGCGCGGCCGCCCCCGGCACCTCCTTCGCCGTCGAACTGGCCACCGGTATCCACTACGAGTCGGACTACCCGCCCTTCCACCTCGATCCCGGCGCCACCGTGGCGGCCGCTGAGAAGCTGCTCCACGAGGAGGCGCCGGGCACCGGCGCACCCGTGCTCAAGCTCCTCGCCCACCACGGCGAGCTGACCCCGGACGACTTCCTCGCGCTGGCCCGTACCGCCGCGGGCGACCGGGCCTCTTTTACCCGGTCCAGCCCGACCGCCCTCCTGGAGGTCAGCGGACCGGGCGTCTCCAAGGCCAGCACGCTGGAACTCTGCTGCGCCGAGCGCGGCATCTCCCCCGCCGAGGTCGTCGCGTTCGGGGACATGCCCAACGACGTGGAGATGCTGAGCTGGGCCGGCGCCTCGTACGCGATGGGCAATGCCCACCCCGCCGCCGTGGCGGCGGCCACCGGACGTACGGCCACCAACAACGAGGACGGCGTGGCGATCGTCATCGAGCGGCTCATCGCCGAGCGGTCCCTGTCCCGCACCCAGCGCTGAGCCGAGCCGGGCCGGCCCACGCGCGTACCGACGCCGCCTCGCGACGCCGCTGCGGGCGGCGTGACCCGCGCGGTGTCAGAGCGGTGCCTGCCACACCACCGTCGTACCGCCGCCGTCCTCCCCGAGTCCGGGCCCGAACCAGCTGGCCCCGCCGAGCGACTCCGCCCGGCGGGCCAGGTTCCGGAGCCCGCTGCGCCTGCCGCCCGGCTGGATGCCCACACCGTCGTCGGCGACCGTGAGCCGTACCGCGTCCCGCCCGTCGGGAAGCGTGGCGGTCGCGTCCACGACCACGTCGATCCGGGACGCGACGGCGTGCCGGAAGGCGTTCGACAGCGCCTCGCGCAGCGCCGCGATCAGGTTCTTGCCGGTCAGCTCGCCGACCCCGGAGTCGACCGGTCCGAGGAAGCGGTGTGACGGTTTGAAGCCCAGCGGGACCGCCGCCATGTTGATCTCGCGCAGCACCCGCGTGCGCAGCCCGGACGGCGCCTCGGCCGGCTCCTGCTGCAACGCGAAGATCGCGGTACGGATCTCCTGGATGGTCACGTCCAGCTCGTCGACCGCCCGGCCCACGCCGGTCTGCACCTCCGGGACGGCCGACCGGCGCTGAGCGCTCTCCAGCATCATCCCGGTGGCGAACAGCCGCTGAATGACCAGGTCGTGCAGGTCCCGGGCGATCCGGTCGCGGTCCTCGTAGACCGCGAGCCGTTCCCGGTCCCGCTGTGCCTCGGCCATCATCAGCGCGAGCGCGGCCTGCGAGGCGAACTGGGCGGCGAGGGTCCGCTCCGTCTCGGTGAACGGCCGGCCGCCCCTGGCCCGGGGGGTGGCGAGCGCGCCGAGCACCCGGCCCCCGCTGTGCAGCGGGAGCAGCATGCTCGGTCCGAACCGGTCCGCCAGCCTCGTGGTCACGCGGGGGTCGGTGGCCGAGTCGTCCACGAAGACGGCCTCGCCACTCAGCAGGGTCGCCACGATCGGGCTCTGCGCCGGGATGATCAGCCCGAGCGCCGCGACCGGCTCCTCCGCGGACACGGCGACGATCTCCAGGCCCCCTTCCTCGGCCGGCAGCAGCACGATCCCGGCGTCGGAGGCGGCGAGATGGCGGGCCTGTTCGGCGACGACCGCGAGCGCGTCGTCGGCGTCCCCGCCGGAGAGCAGGGCGGTGGTGACGGCGACCGAGCCGTCGATCCACCGCTCACGCTGCCGGGCTGCCTCGTACAGCCGGGCATTGCCGATGGCGATGCCCGCCTCGGTGGCCAGCACCCGCACCATGTGCAGGTCGTAGTCGGTGAACTCGCCCCCGCCGTCCTTCTCGGCCAGATAGAGATTGCCGAAGATCTCGCCCTGCACCCGGATCGGTACGCCGAGGAAGGTCCGCATCGGGGGGTGGCCCGGCGGAAATCCGGCGCACCGCGGATCGGTCGTCAGATCGGTGAGCCGTATGGGGCGGGGGTCGTGGATCAGAGCGCCGAGCAGACCCCGCCGGCCGTCGGGCCGGTGGCCGATCTCGTTCACCACCGGCTCCGGGACTCCGTAGATGACGAAGTCCGAGAGCCCTTTGCCCTCCTCGTCCACGACGCCGATGGCCGCGTAGCGGGCGTGGGCCAGTTCGGCCGCCGTCTCGCAGATCCGGTCGAGGGTGGTGTGCAGTTCGAGCCCGGTGCCGACGGAGCGCATGGCTTCGAGCAGCTGCGGTACGCGGGCGGTGAGTTCGGTGGACAGGCCTTGCAGGCTGCGGGCCGCCTCCGTCGCGGCTTCGAGCGAGTCCTTCGGGTGCGACGAGTCCTTCGGGTGCGGGTGCTTCGGGTGCGGGTGCTTCGGGCCCTGCTCTGACATACCCAGAGAGTAGTTAGTCCCTTTTGTTGGGGAAAGTCGAGAGCCGGTTCGGACACCTCGGACCCGGACACCTCAGGCTTGCGCACCTCAGGCTTGTGCGCCTCCGGCCGGTGCGCCTCGGGCCCCTGGCGTCTCAGACCCGTGCGTCCAGGTACTCGCCCGGCTCCCGTACGGTCTCGCGCTCGCGCGCCAGCATCCGGCTCAGTGGACCGTCCACCGCCACGAGTGCCGCGTACGGACCCCGCTGCACCACCGCGCCCGCGTCCAGGACCACCACCTCGTCGACCGCGTCCAGGCCTTCGAGCCGGTGGGTGATCAGTACCGTCGTACGTCCCCGGGTGGCCGCCAGCAGGTCCGCGGTCAGGGCGTCGGCGGTCGGCAGATCGAGGTGCTCGGCCGGTTCGTCCAGAACGAGCACGGGGAAGTCCGCCAGCAGCGCCCGCGCCAGCGCGAGCCGCTGGCGCTGGCCCCCGGAGAGGCGGGCGCCGTGTTCACCGACGAGGGTGTCCAGCCCCTCCGGCAGTGCCTCGGCCCAGTCGAGCAGCCGGGCCTGAGCGAGGGCGTCGCGCAGTTCCGCGTCGGTCGCGCCGGTACGGGCGAGACGCAGGTTCTCGCGGATGGAACTGTCGAAGATGTGGGCGTCCTGGGCGCACAGCCCGACGAACCGCCGGACGGTGTCCCCGTCCAGCGCGGACGCCTCCACACCGCCGATCCGGTACGTCCCCGCCCGCGCGTCCAGGAAGCGGAGCAGGACCTGGGCGAGCGTGGTCTTCCCGGAACCCGACGGACCCACGACCGCGATGCGCCGGCCGGCCTCCAGCGTGAGGTCCACGGAGTCCAGGGCGTCGTGCCGCGCCCCCGCGTACCGGGCCGACAGCCCCCGTACCTCCAGCGGGAAGGGCGACGCGGGCGCCTCGGCCGGGGTGGCGGGTTCGCACACCGGCACCGGGGCGTCCAGCACCTCGTACACCCGCTCCGCGCTCCGCCTGACCCGCTGCCGGTACTGCACGGCGAGCGGGAGACCGGTGACGGCCTCGAAGGCGGCCAGTGGGGTGAGGACGACGACGGCGAGTTCCACGCCGGCCAGCCGTCCGTCGGCCACCGCGGGAAGGGCGACGAGTGCGGCGGCGACCACGGTGAGGCCGCCGATCAGTGCGGTGAGGCCGCCGCCGAGCGCGGTGGCGGTCGCGGCCCGGGAAGCGATCCGGGTCAGGACGCCGTCGGCCTCCCGGGTCCTGGCCGAGCGCCCCGGCAGGGCTCCGGCGACGGTCAGTTCGGCGGTCCCGCCGAGCAGGTCGGTGATCCGGGTCGCCAGATCGGCGCGGGCGGGCGCGAGGCGCCGCTCGGCGTGCCGGGCGCAGGCGCCGCTGACGAGCGGGACCCCGACCCCGGCCAGCAGCAGTCCGGCGGCGAGTACGGCACCCGCTTCCGGCAGCAGCCAGCCGGTGAATCCGGCGGCTGCCGCTCCCACGACGACCGCGGTCCCGGCGGGGAGCAGCCACCGCAGCCAGTAGTCCTGAAGGGCGTCCACATCGGCGACCAGCCGCGAGAGCAGATCCCCGCGCCGGGTCCGGCGCAGGCCCGCGGGCGCGATGCGCTCCAGGCCCCGGTAGACGGCGACGCGCAGCTCGGCGAGCATCCGGAGAACCGCGTCGTGCGAGACGAGGCGTTCGGCGTAGCGGAAGACCGCCCGCCCGATACCGAAGGCGCGGGTCGCCGTCACCGCGACCATCAGGTAGAGCACCGGGGGCTGTTCGGAGGCGCGGGAGATCAGCCAGCCGGAGACGGCCATGAGACCGACCGCGGAGCCCAGCGCGAGGCTGCCCAGCAGCAGGGCGAGCGCGAGCCGGCCGCGCTGCGCCCCGGCGGCCTCCCTGACCCGGGCCAGCACGTGCCCGGTCCGGGCCGCGGTGTCCCGCAACACCTCGGGTTCCCGCACCGCCCCGTTGCCGGTGAGGTCGTCGGGTGCGCCCGCCGGGCGCGGCACCACGGCCCGCACCGGTGAGCCCGCCGCATCGGCCGGTCCGGCCGGCGCGCCCGGCTCCAGCCGTACCACCCGGTCCGCGACCGAGAGGAGCGCCGGCCGGTGCACCACCAGCAGCACGGTCCGGCCGGCCGCCAGTCTGCGGACCGCCTCGACAATGCCCGCTTCCGTCTCGCCGTCCAGGCTCGCGGTCGGCTCGTCGAGCAGCAGCACCGGCCGGTCGGCGAGAAACGCGCGGGCGAGCGCGAGACGCTGCCGCTGTCCGGCGGAGAGGCCCGCCCCGTCCTCGCCGAGGAGGGTCGCGGCGCCGTCCGGCAGATCCGTCACGAAGTCGTACGCCCCGGCGTCGCGCAGCGCGCGTTCCACCGCGCTGTCGTCCGCCTCCGGCCGGGCCAGCCGTACGTTCTCCGCGATCGTGCCGGCGAAGAGATGCGGGCGCTGCGGGACCCAGGCGATCCGTTCGCGCCAGCGTTCGGGGGAGAGGTCCGCCAGATCGGTACCGCCGACCCGTACCCGTCCCTCGTCGGGTCCGGCGAATCCCAGCACCACGTTGAGCAGGGTGGACTTGCCTACGCCGCTCGGGCCGACCAGAGCGACGGTCTCCCCCTCGTCCACCACCAGCGAGGCGCCGGCGAGCGAGGGTTCGGTGCGCCCCGCGTGCCGGACGGTCACGCCCTCCAGCTCCAGCCGCAGCGAATTCGGGACGTCCTGCGTACCGCCCGCCCGCGGTTCGGTCTCCAGGACCGAGAAGATCTCCTCCGCGGCCGAGAGGCCCTCGGCGGCGGCGTGGTACTGCGCCCCCACCTGCCGGAGCGGCAGATAGGCCTCCGGCGCCAGGATCAGCACCACCAGGCCTGTGTAGAGGTCGAGTTCGCCGTGCACCAGCCGCATGCCGATGGTGACGGCGACGAGGGCCACCGAGAGCGTCGCCAGCAGCTCCAGGGCGAAGGACGACAGGAAGGCGATCCGCAGCGTGCGCACGGTCGCCAGCCGGTACTGCGAGGTGATGGTGCGGATCGACTCGGCCTGGGCCTTGGCCCGGCCGAAGACCTTCAGCGTCGGCAGCCCGGCGACCACGTCGAGGAAGTGTCCGGACAGGCGGGAGAGCAGCCGCCACTGACGGTCCATCCGCGACTGGGTCGCCCAGCCGATCAGAATCATGAAGAGCGGGATGAGCGGCAGGGTGACGACGATGATCGCCGCCGAGATCCAGTCCTCCGTGACCACCCTGGCGAGCACCGCCACCGGCACCACCACCGCGAGCCCGAGCTGCGGCAGGTAGCGCGCGAAGTAGTCGTCGAGCGCGTCGATCCCCCGGGTGGCGAGGGTCACCAGCGAACCGGTGCGCTGCCCGCTCAGCCATTCCGGACCCAGCGCCGCCGCCCGGTCGAGCAGCCGTCCGCGCAGTTCCGACTTGACGGCCGCGCCCGCCCGGTAGGCGGCCAGCTCGGTGAGCCAGGAGACCAGGGCCCGGCCGAGGGCGACCGCGGCGAGAAGGATGAGCGGGGTGCGCAACCCCGACCCGGTGAGCCCGTCCTCGAAACCGCCCACCACCACTTCGGCGACGAGCATGGCCTGGGCGATGACCAGCGCCGCCCCGGCCAGTCCGAGTACCACCACAGCGACCAGGAAGAGGCGGGTGGCGCGGGCGTGGCGGAGCAGGCGCGGGTCGATCGGTTTCACGTGAAACACCCCAGGGGGCTCGGCTCGGTCAGGGCACGTACGACCTGATCCGCTCTGTCGCGCACCAGGTCGCCACTGCGTTCAGTGCGCGTCGGCGATGTGGTGCGTGCCGATGCGCTTGCGGAACACCCAGTAGGTCCAGCCCTGGTACAGCAGCACCACGGGAGTGGCGATCCCCGCGCACCAGGTCATGATCTTCAGCGTGTACGGGGTGGACGAGGCGTTGGTGACCGTGAGGCTCCAGGCATCGTTCAGCGAGGACGGCATGACGTTCGGGAAGAGCGTCAGGAAGAGCATCGCGACCGCGGCCGTGATGGTCACACCGGAGAAGGCGAAGGACCAGCCCTCGCGCCCCGCCGCGACGGCGCCGATCGCCCCGATCAGGGACACCACAGCGATGATCATTGCGATCAGGCTCCAGCCGTCGCCGTTGTCGGCCTGGGTCCAGATCAGGAAGCCCAGTGCCAGCACCGCGGTGACCGCGCCCAGCTTCAGCGCCAGCCGGCGTGCCCTGGCCCGGATGTCCCCGACCGTCTTGAGCCCCGCGAACACCGTTCCGTGGAAGGTGAAGAGCGAGAGCGTGACCAGCCCGCCGAGGATCGAGTACGGATTGAGCAGGTCCCAGAAGTTGCCCACGTACTCCATGTCCGCGTCGATCTTCACGCCGCGCACGATGTTCCCGAAGGCCACACCCCAGAGCAGCGCCGGGATCAGCGAGGTCCAGAAGATCGCGTTCTCCCAGTTGGTCTGCCACTTGTCCTCGGGCCGCTTCGCCCGGTACTCGAAGGCGACACCGCGCACGATCAGACAGAGCAGGATGATCAGCAGCGGGAGGTAGAAGCCGGAGAACAGCGTGGCGTACCACTCGGGGAACGCGGCGAAGGTCGCTCCGCCGGCGCTGAGCAGCCAGACCTCGTTGCCGTCCCAGACGGGCCCGATCGTATTGATCAGGACCCGCCGTTCCTTGCGGTCGCGGGCCAGCAGCTTGGTGAGCACACCGATCCCGAAGTCGAATCCCTCCAGGAAGAAGTAGCCGATCCAGAGGACGGCGATGAGCACGAACCAGACGTCGTGGAGTTCCATCTCTCGGCTCCTGCGCTCTCAGTAGGAGAAGGCCATGGGCCGGTCGGCGTCGTCATCGTCGCCGCCGATCCTGGTGGGCGGGTTGAGGTCGTCGTCCGTGAGCTCGGGAGGCCCGGCCTTGATGTACTTCACGAGCAGCTTGACCTCGACCACGGCCAGCGCCGCGTAGAGCAGCGTGAAGAGGATCAGCGAGGTGAGCACCTCGCCCTGCGAGACGCCGGGGGAGACCGCGTTACGGGTCTGGAGCACCCCGTAGACGACCCAGGGCTGACGCCCCATCTCGGTGAAGATCCAGCCCCAGGAGTTGGCGATGAGCGGGAAGAGCAGGGTCCACAGGGCGACGATCCAGTAGCACCTGGCGAGCTTCGGGCTCAGCGCCTTGTTCTTGAACAGGACCAGGTGCGGCACTTCGTCCTCACCGGTCCGCATCCCCGGTGGAAGCATGAACTTCTTCCGGGTCAGCCACAGCCCCAGGATCCCGAGGGCGAAGGACGCCATCCCGAAGCCGATCATCCACCGGAAGCTCCAGAAGGCGACCGGAATGTTGGGCCGGTAGTCGCCGGGCCCGTACTTCTCCTGCTCGGCCTTGTTGATGTCGTTGATGCCGGGGACGTACGAGTTGAAGTTGTCGTCGGCGAGGAAGGACAGTATTCCGGGGATCGAGATCTCGACGGAGTTGTGCCCCTTGCTGACATCGCCGTACGCGAAGATCGAGAAGGGTGCGGAGTGCTGCCCGTCCCACAGCGCTTCGGCCGCGGCCATCTTCATCGGCTGCTGCTTGAACATCACCTTGCCGAGCTGGTCACCGCTGACGGCCGTGAGCAGACCGGCGACCACCACGGTGATCAGCCCCAGCCGGAGCGAGGTCCGCATCACCGGGATGTGCTTCTTGCGGGCCAGGTGGAAGGCGGCGATGCCGACCATGAACGCCCCGCCGACCAGGAAGGCCGCCGTGATGGTGTGGAAGAACTGCGCCAGCGCGGTGTTCTGGGTGAGCACGTGCCAGAAGTCGGTGAGCTCCGCGCGTCCGCGTTCCTTGTTGATGCGGTAGCCGACCGGGTGCTGCATCCAGGAGTTCGCCGCCAGGATGAAGTACGCGGAGAGGATGGTGCCGAGCGAGACCATCCAGATGCAGGCGAGGTGGATCTTCTTCGGCAGCTTGTCCCAGCCGAAGATCCACAGCCCGATGAAGGTGGACTCGAAGAAGAACGCGATCAGCGCCTCGAACGCGAGCGGAGCACCGAAGATGTCTCCGACGAACCGCGAGTAGTCCGACCAGTTCATGCCGAACTGGAACTCCTGGACGATGCCGGTGACGACACCCATGGCGATGTTGATCAGGAAGAGCTTTCCCCAGAACTTGGTGGCCCTGAGGTACTTCTCGTTGTTCGTCCGCACCCAGGCGGTCTGCAGGCCCGCGGTGAGCGCGGCGAGCGAGATCGTCAGGGGAACGAAGAGGAAGTGGTAGACGGTGGTCGTTCCGAACTGCCATCGCGCCAGGGTCTCCGGCGCCAGAGCTAGCTCCACGTCGTCTTCTCCTTACGTCGCCGTAGTTGCACCGGCATTTTGTCCCTTAAATCCGACTGATCATGGGAGGAAGCAGGACACGCTTGTGAACGCGTTCACATTCACAAGCAATTATGGCCCACCCCTGAATCGAACTCTCGGCCGGGGTACCCCTCCGGGGACGTACTGATCATTTCCCCCGAAGCAGACACCGCTCCGGCCCGGGGACGTGGCACATGGGAGGGCCAGGGCGTCCCGGGCGTCGAGTCACGCACGCAGTGGTGCGCGGATGAGCGTGTCGAGTCGCTGCCACGCCGGGGACGAGGCGCCGACCGTGCTCTGGGCGAGGGCGGGGATGTCGGAGGCCGCGTCCGGCTCGGGCGGTTCGTCGGGTCCGTGGCGTTCCCGGATCGCCTCGGCGGTCCTGCGGGCGAGGTCGTCGATGCGGGGCCGTCGGCATCGAGGTCGTGCGCCGGGGCGTAGTGGAGGAAGAGCTGGCGCAGCGCCGGGTCGGCCAGGCTCTCGGCCTGGTCCTGGAACAGGTGCGTCGCCCGGTGCGGGTGGCCGGCGAACACGAGGATCCACAGATCGCGTTGCAGGTCCGAGCTGCTGGACGAGGGATTCCCGCGCGCCGGGCTTCCGCTCACGCAACGCGCCGCTCCGGCCCGCGATCTGCGCAACTCCAACGGATCGCCGACGCCGGGTACGACGGGGCGGGAGACGAACCGAACAGGCCGCTACAGGCGCCGGCCGACGGGCATCGGGAATGACGGGAGCGCGGATCCGACGGGCCACGGCGGCCGTCCGGGCCGCGCGGCCGCCGAACGCGGGCCCCGCCCCCGCCCCGTGCCGGCCTGAACGACCTGGTGGCCCAGTGAGCGCGACCGGCGGGCCGCGCCCCCCTTCACAGCTCCTTGCGGTACGACTCCGTCACCTTCAGGAACAGGTCATTGGCCTCGTCCTCACCGATCGTGACCCGCACGCCCTCGCCCGCGAACGGCCTGACGACCACGCCGGCCTTCTCGCAGACCGCGGCGAAGTCGGCGGTACGGTCCCCCAGCCGCAGCCAGACGAAGTTCGCGTGGGACTCCGGCACCGTCCACCCCTGCCGCACCAGCGTCTCCTGCACCCGCTGACGCTCGCACACCAAGGAGCCCACCCGGCCCAGGAGTTCGTCCTCGGCACGCAGCGACGCCACCGCCGCGTCCTGGGCGAGCTGGCTGACGCCGAACGGCACCGCGGTCTTGCGCAGCGCGGCCGCCACCGGCTCGTGGGCCACGGCGAAGCCGACCCGCAGACCGGCCAGACCGTAGGCCTTGGAGAACGTCCGCAGCACCGCCACATTGGGGCGGTCCCGGTAGATCTCGATGCCGTCCGGCACATCGGCGTCGCGGATGAACTCCTTGTACGCCTCGTCCAGCACCACGAGCACATCGCCCGGCACCCGGTCCAGGAACCGCTCCAGCTCGGCCCTGCGCACCACGGTGCCGGTGGGGTTGTTCGGATTGCAGACGAAGATCATCCGGGTCCGGTCGGTGATCGCGTCCGCCATCGCGTCCAGATCGTGCACCTCACCGTCGGTCAGCGGCACCTTCACCGACGTCGCGCCGCTGACCTGCGTGATGATCGGGTACGCCTCGAAGGAGCGCCACGCGTAGATGACCTCGTCACCCGGCCCCGAGGTGGCCTGGAGCAGCTGCTGCGCCACACCGACGGAGCCGGTGCCGGTGGCCAGGTGCGAGACCGGCACACCGAAACGTTCGGACAGCTCGTTCATCAGGCCGGTGCAGGCCATGTCCGGGTAGCGGTTGAAGTGCGCGGCCGCGGCCATCGCGGACTCCATCACCCCCGGCAGCGGCGGATACGGATTCTCGTTGGAGGACAGCTTGAAGGCGACCGGTCCGTCCGCCGCGGCCGGCTTGCCCGGCACATAGGCGGGAACGCCGTCCAGCTCGGCGCGCAACTTGGGGCTCGTCTGGCTCACCGCAGGTCCTCCTCGACCGTCTGCACACATCAATACTGCTCACCATATGAGGATTGAGCGCCGCTGCGAACGGCGGGACAGAGGATTCGTCCGGTGGGCCCCGGAATGAGGGGGAGCGCTCCGCCCCCTGGCGCGCGCCGGTGGCTCACTCCGTGGCGCGCGTCCCTCGAAGAGGTGAGTTGAGACCTCTTCGAGACATCGCCCCTACGGCAGGTCCATCCGGTCCGACACCCGACACATGATGGTTTTTCTCAACAACACCCTTGATTCACAAGGTTATTGACCGCTGATGACCATGCAGAAACGTGCCTGTCAACGGGTGCATATGCGATCAGACCAACTGCCCGTGCGCGACCTACTATCGGCTCGCCATGACAGCAGCAGGGAAGCACCAGGTGAGCCGGACGGAGACCCCCCGGCGCGGCGGCAGGCGGGGACGAGCAGGTATCCGGGATGTGGCCGCCGCCGCCGGAGTCTCCATCACGACCGTCTCCGACGCGCTCAACGGCAAGGGCAGGCTCCCGGACGCCACCCGTCGCCATGTCCGCGAGGTCGCCGAGCGCTTGGGCTACCGCCCATCCGCCGCGGCCCGAACGCTCCGTACCGGCAAGTCCGGCCTGATCGGCCTGACCGTGACGACCTACGGGGATGAACCCTTCACCTTCACCGAATTCGCGTATTTCGCCGAGATGGCCAGAGCCGCCACGTCCGCCGCGCTGGCCCGCGGCTACGCCCTCGTCATCCTGCCCGCCACCTCACGCCACGACGTCTGGTCGAACGTCGCCCTCGACGGCACCGTCGTCATCGACCCCTCCGACCAGGACCCGGTCGTCACCGAACTCGTCCGCCAGGGGCTGCCCGTCGTCTCCGACGGCAGGCCGGCCGGGACCCTCCCGGTCACCGCATGGGTCGACAACGACCACCGGGCCGCCGTGCTCGACCTCCTCGACCACCTCGCCGCCGCCGGGGCCCGCCGTATCGGGCTGCTCACCGGCACCACCACCGACACGTACACCCGGCTGTCCACCACCGCGTACCTGCACTGGTGCGAGCGGGTGGGCCAGGATCCCGTGTACGAGTCCTACCCCGCCCACGACCCGTGCGCGGGCGCGGTGGCCGCCGACCGCCTGCTGGCCCGTCCGGACCGCCCTGACGCCGTCTACGGGCTCTTCGACCCCAACGGCACCGATCTGCTCGCGGCGGCCCGCCGGTACGGTCTGCGCGTCCCTGAGGACCTGCTGCTGGTCTGCTGCAGCGAATCCACCGTCTACGCGACGACCGAGCCGCCCATCACCACGCTCTCGCTCAAACCGCGCAGGATCGGCACCGCGGTCGTACAACTGCTCATCGACGCCATCGAAGGCGTGGACCAGGACGGCCCGGTGGAGCAGGTGATACCGACGGAGCTCATCGTCCGGACCTCCTCGCAACGCCGTCCGCCCCGCACCACGGTCAGCGCGCCACGCTCCCCGGCAGGGGATTGATCAGACCAATTGGGACTAATCGACCGGATAACCCGGCATGCGTTCGGATTGACCACCCCTGGTGCGTCACAGAGCACGATTCGCATTCCTATGATGGGCGGACGACACCGCGGACCACCCCGACCAGCAGGGCCCGTCAGGTGTACGGCGGCGCGACGGTGGTGGAGGGGTCGATGACACAGGGGGCCGGTCAGGAACCCGCGGTGCGGACGGCGACGTTGCGCGACTTCCGCGTACCGCCCTATGCGCAGTCCCCGGCGCCGCCTGCGGCTCCGCACCCGGGGAACGCCTTCCCGGAAGGTGAGCCGCCGGTGGGGTACACCCCCACAGAGCGCGACCTTCCGGTGATCACCCGCGACACCACCGTCCAGGTGCGGGCCGTGCCCGAACCGCGGCCCGCCCAGGATCCGGAGCTCGGCCCCCTGTACGTGGTCGGCGACGTCCACGGCTACCTGGACGAACTCCACGCCGCCCTCGCCGAACAGGGCCTGATCGACGCCGAAGGCAACTGGTCCGCGGGCAACGCGCGGATCTGGTTCCTCGGCGACTTCACCGACCGGGGCCCCGACGGCATCGGCGTCATCGACCTCGTGATGCGGCTGTCCGCGGAGGCCGCGGCCGCGGGCGGCTACTGCAAGGCCCTGATGGGCAACCACGAGCTGCTGCTCCTCGGCGCCAAGCGGTTCGGCGACACCCCGGTGAACTCCGGCGCGGGCACCGCCACCTTCCAGGCCGCCTGGCTGCTCAACGGCGGCCAGAAGACCGACATGGAGCGGCTCCAGGACGTCCACCTCCAGTGGATGTCCCGGCTCGACGCGGTCGTCGAGGAGGACGGGCACCTGCTGATGCACTCGGACACGACGGCCTACCTCGACTACGGAACCACCATCGAGGACGTCAACGACACGGTGCACGCCATTCTGACGCGGAACGACGCCGATGAGTGCTGGGACCTCTTCCGCAAGCTCACCAAGCGCTTCGCCTTCCGCGACGAGTCGGGCCCGCAGGCCGTCCAGCAGCTGATGGCGGCCTACGGCGGCCGACGCGTCGTCCATGGTCACAGCCCCATTCCGTATCTGCTCGGCGAGGTCGGCTCCGAGGACGGCGAGGACAGCGCGAACCCGCTGATCGACGGCCCCCACGTGTACGCGGACGGGCTCGCCATCGCCATGGACGGCGGAGTGACCATGGCCGGAAAGCTACTGGTCGTCCAACTCCCCCTGCATGACTGACGGTCTTCGGGGAAGACGCATGAACGACCTGACCATGCCGACCGCTGGGCCTATTTCCGGAAACCCCCTGTCACCCTGTGCCGTGGGCGCTCTACCATCGGCGTACCAGTAGCAGGCTCTCCTCCGTTTCCGCCAAACTGCCCGGTCGAATCGGGCATTCAGGCCCTACGGAGCATCGGGGGATGCACATGAACAGCGCTCCGCACCTGCTGACCGAGGACCGCCCCGAGTACGAGCGGATCCTCGACGACGCGCTGCGTCACGCCCATGAACGACCAGATCTGGCCGCAGTCGGCGAACAGCTCAACCCGGTCCAGCTGCGCACCATGGCGATGGCCGCCACCGCCCTCATCACCGCCACGGCCGCCACCGAGTACGAGCACTATGTGAAGGCCCGCGAGGAGCTGCGCGCCACGGCCGCCGACACCGACCGGGACGCCGTCCGGGGAACCGGCGCCGACGATCCCGACCGGTCGGGCGCCGGCATAGGAGCCGTCGTCACCGTGCTGGCCCCGGTGCTCGCCGGCACGGCCGCGGTGATCTTCCTGCTGGTCGGCTACATCCTGAAGATGCTGAGCCCGCCACCGTCCTTCGCGGGGACCATGGTCGGCGCGGGCTGGTTCTTCGCGGCGCTCACCGCGGCCGCCATCCTGATCGCCGCCATCGGCCTCCTCATCACCGCCCTGCGGAACGGCTCCACCTCCCTGGCCGCCGACGACCCGGGCGAGGAACTGCCGGAGGACGTGGCCCGTGCCCGGGAGGCCTGGCGGCACGCGCTGCTGGAACGGGGCATCCTGCCGTTCCTGCGGGACGCGCTCGCCGACCCCGGCGCCGCCCCCGCCGCCCGCACCCCGTACCCCTCGGCCAACCGCATCCCGAAGATCGGCTACAGCAGGCCGGACTTCTCCAGCCCGGACGACGGCCCGGCGGCCGCGCCCCGGCCGACCTTCACCAGCCCGGACTTCTCCAGCCCCGACTTCGGCGGCCCCGAACACGAGATGGACTGACGGGTCGGGGGGCGCGGGGCGCGTCGTACCGGCGCGAGCCCGCCGGTACGAGGCGCCGTGCCTCAGTCCGCGATCGGCAGGTAGACCCGGTTGCCCGCGGCCGCGAACTCCTTGGACTTCTCCGCCATGCCCGCCTCGATCTCCGACTGCGAACCGCCGTGCTCACGCCGGATGTCGTGCGAGATCTTCATCGAGCAGAACTTCGGACCGCACATCGAACAGAAGTGCGCCGTCTTCGCCGGCTCGGCCGGCAGCGTCTCGTCGTGGAACTCCCGTGCCGTGTCCGGATCGAGCGCCAGATTGAACTGGTCCTCCCACCGGAACTCGAACCGGGCGTCCGACAGCGCGTCGTCCCACTCCTGCGCCCCCGGGTGCCCCTTGGCGAGGTCCGCCGCATGGGCCGCGATCCGGTAGGTGATGACCCCGGTCTTCACATCGTCCCGGTTGGGCAGGCCGAGGTGCTCCTTGGGCGTCACGTAACAGAGCATCGCCGTCCCCCACCAGGCGATCATCGCGGCGCCGATACCCGAGGTGATGTGGTCGTACGCCGGCGCGACGTCGGTGGTCAGCGGGCCGAGCGTGTAGAACGGCGCCTCCTCGCAGATCTCCTGCTGGAGGTCGATGTTCTCCTTGATCCTGTGCATCGGGACATGCCCCGGGCCCTCGATCATCGTCTGGACGCCGAACCGCTTGGCGACCGTGTTCAGTTCGCCGAGCGTGCGCAGTTCGGCGAACTGCGCCTCGTCGTTGGCGTCCGCGATCGATCCGGGGCGCAGCCCGTCGCCCAGCGAGTACGTCACGTCGTACGAGGCGAGAATCTCGCAGAGCTCCTCGAAGTGCTCGTACAGGAACGACTCCTTGTGGTGCGCGAGGCACCACGCGGCCATGATCGAGCCGCCCCGGGAGACGATGCCGGTCTTGCGTCGGGCCGTCAGCGGAACGTACGGCAGGCGCACGCCGGCGTGGACCGTCATGTAGTCGACGCCCTGCTCGGCCTGCTCGATGACGGTGTCCTTGTACATCTCCCAGGTCAGCTCCTCCGCCCTGCCGTCGACCTTTTCGAGGGCCTGGTAGAGGGGCACGGTGCCGATCGGCACCGGGGAGTTGCGCAGAACCCACTCACGGGTGGTGTGGATGTTGCGGCCGGTGGAAAGGTCCATGACCGTGTCGGCGCCCCACTTGGTCGCCCAGGTCATCTTGTCCACCTCCTCCTCGATGGAGGACGTCACCGCGGAGTTGCCGATGTTGGCGTTCACCTTCACCAGGAACCGCTTGCCGATGATCATCGGCTCGATCTCCGGGTGGTTGACGTTGGCCGGTAGCACGGCCCGGCCCGCGGCGATCTCCTCGCGCACCACCTCGGGCTCGACGTTCTCCCGGATCGCCACGTACTCCATCTCCGGGGTGATCTCCCCCCGGCGGGCGTACCCGAGCTGGGTCACCGGGCGGCCGTCCCGGCTGCGCCGCGGCCGGCGGGGACGGCCGGGGAAGACGGCGTCCAGATTGCGCAGTCCCTCCCCGAGCTCTCGGCTTCGCTCGGGCAGGGGAGACCCCGTCCGCGGTGAGGTGTGCTTGAGCCCGTCGTCCTCGGGCCGGGCGGCCCGGCCGGCGTACTCCTCTGTGTCGCCCCGGGCGATGATCCAGTTCTCCCGCAGAGGCGCGAGCCCGCGGCGGACATCGGTGTCGATGGCGGGATCGGTGTACGGCCCCGACGTGTCGTACAGCGCCACGTCCTTGCCGTTGGTGAGGTGCACCTGACGGACCGGCACCCGGAGGTCCGGGCGCGAACCCTGGACGTATCCCTTGTGCCAGCCGATGGACTTCCCGGCCTCGTCGCTCTGATTGGAGGCAGGCGTGCGTGCGTCCGCTGTGGTCATGAGACCTACTCCCTACGCCGGCATTACCCGGTAACAGGTTCGGCGGTCGGCGCAGCGTGTCCCGTACGGACGTACGGAGATCAGCGCCCTCTCAGCCCGGTGCTCCGAGCTCCCGCGTGTGCAAAGGTGCCACCACGCTAACGCCCTCGCGGGTGTGCTGAACAGAGGGCCCTGTTCTTCTTGCGATGATCGGCCGGTGACGTCCCCTCATACCGTTCCCGAACAGCCGGGCCATCAGCACACCCACTCGCACAGCCACAGCCACGGCCCCGCCGCCCCCGTGTCCAAGCACCTGCGCAAGGTGATCGCCGCCGTGCTGATCCCGTTCGCGGCCGCGGTCGCCGTCGGTCTCGTGGTGCTCTGGCCCGGTGGTGCGCCGGCGCACGAGCGCACCGGTGTCGGGTTCGACCGGCAGACCCAGCAGGCCAAGGTGGTGAACATCGACAGGGTCGACTGCAAGGACGTGAACGCGGCCCAGCTTCCCACCAGCGGCGAGACCACGCAGCCGACGGGGGACCCGGCCACCGGTGGCGACGGGGCCGGACTCTGCGCGAAGGCCACGATCGAGGTCACGAGCGGCGAGGACAAGGGGCGCACCTTCATCGAGGTCGTCCAGCCCGACGCACCGCGACAGCTGCGGGAGGGTCAGGGGGTGGTGGTCGCGTACGCCCCCGACGCGCCCCATGACCTCCAGTACTCCGTGACGGATGTGAACCGGAAGTTCCCGATGGCGCTGCTGGCGGGGATCTTCGCCGTGGCGGTGGTCGTCGTGGGCCGGCTGCGCGGGGTCATGGCGCTGGTGGCGCTCGCCCTGTCGTTCGCCGTGCTGACCCTGTTCATCCTCCCGGCCATCCTGCAGGGCTCGAATCCGCTGCTCGTGGCGGTCGTCGGGGCCAGTGCCATCATGCTGATCGCCCTCTACATCTGCCACGGGCTGACCGCCCGCACCTCGGTCGCCGTCATCGGCACCCTGATCTCACTGCTGCTGATCGGGCTGCTCGGCTCGCTCTTCATCGGCTGGGCGAGCCTGAGCGGGAACACCGACGACAGCACCGGCCTCATCCACGGCCTGTATCCGCACATCGACATGAGCGGTCTGCTGCTGGCCGGCGTCATCATCGGTTCGCTGGGAGTGCTCGACGATGTGACGGTCACCCAGACGTCGGCGGTCTGGGAACTCCACCAGGCGGACCCCACGATGAATGCGAAGCAGCTCTACCGGGCAGGGATCAGGATCGGACGGGACCACATCGCGTCGGTGGTCAACACCCTGGTGCTCGCCTATGCGGGCGCCGCGCTTCCGCTGCTGCTGCTGTTCTCGATCGCCCAGAGCAGCATGGGAACGGTGGCCAACAGCGAGCTGGTGGCGGAGGAGATCGTGCGCACACTGGTCGGCTCGATCGGGCTGGTCGCCTCGGTGCCGGTGACCACCGCGCTCGCGGCACTGGTCGTCTCCGCGGACCGTACGGGGGTCGGCGCGGAAGCCGGGGCTTCGGCACCCGTACGGAGTGGCGGAGGACGCCGCCGACGGGCGAGGCCCTGAACAGTCGCTCACGGAGAGTGATTCACCCGTTCGGCAGGTGTGCTGTTCGACCGGCACCCGGGGCTGGCGGGACGATCCCCGTCAGCCGGCGTTCTGTTCCTCGGCCAGAATTCGCCCCAATGCCTCTTCGAGATTGCCCTCGAAATCACCCAGCGTGCACTCCTGCCCGAGGGGGACGAGCTTGTCCGTCCTGTCGAGAAAGGCCACAAGTGGTGCCGTACCTGCCCTGAACAGGGCGCGGTCCGCCCCCACCTGGAGCCGGATGTGGACATCGCACAGCCCTTCGGGCTCGGTCGGCCCGATGTGTACGTCGCCGTCGCCACTGGGGCTGTTGAGGCCGTCGAGCAGCAGCTCACGGCCGAAAGCCCAGGTGACGGGGGCGTCGCCGGGCAGATGGAAGGTCATCCGGATCGCGTACGGATCGCACACTTCGTACCGGAGCTCCACCGGGATACGGAAAGAGAGTTCCTCGGAGACGAGGAAGCTCATCATGACCTCAGCTTGAACCGACTCGCGCATCGTTCAACCCCGCAGTAGATGAATCTGGCCAGGAATGATCCCCCGTGGCCCTATTGACGCCATCGTGGTGCACGCGATAGCAGATCACAAGGAGTGATTTTTCAGATACTGATAGAGAACACGAACGAACGCAAGAGGCTGGCCACTTCGCCACGTAGCCGTTCGACTGCGGGGAGCAACCGTTCTTCCTGGTCGAGAGGTACCGAAATGGCCATCGCCGCCGCCGTGAAACCAGCCGTGATCGGGATGGCCGCGCAAACCGTCCCGAGGGCGTACTCCTGTCGCTCGACGACAGGTTCCATTCGCTCCAGCGACCGCAGCCGTTCAACCAGCGCCGGGCGGTCGCGCACGGAGTAGCGGGTCAGCGGGCGCACCGGATACCGGTCCAGGTGGTCCTCGCGGGCCTTCTCGTCGAGCTGGCTCAGCAGGCACTGGCCGATCGCGTGGGCGTGCCCGGTCTCCTGGAAGGCGGCCCATTCCTCCACCGCGGGCGCTGCCGGGGTGTCGGCGACCGCGACGAGTTCGATCTCACCGTCGCGGTAGACGGCGCAGTACACCGGGGCGCCGATGATGTCCCGCCAGCGGCCCAGCGACTGGGTCATCCGGCTGCGACGGTTCTGCAGGGCGCCGTCGTTCACCAGCCGCTCGGCGGCGGCACCGAAGAGGAAGACGCCGTTCTCCCTGCGCAGATATCCCTCATGGGTGAGGGTGCGCAGCAGGTGGTAGGCGGTGGGCAGCGGAAGCCCCGCCTCCCGCGCGAGCTGTTTGGCCGGCGCCCCGTCGCGATGGGCACCCACGGCCTCCAGCAGCTTCAGCGCCCGCTGCACCGATCCGATCAACGTCGGCACAGCGGTACTCGATGCCGTGGTCAACGGTCACCCCCAGGCATGGTGACGGGCGGTCAGCCCGCCTGTGGAGGCCGCCCCCACATGTCTGCCGCAGGCCTGACTCCGGAAGCCGTGCCCACCACTGGTCAGGTGGTGACTGGCGGTGCTCTCCCAGGCGGCGGCAGCGAATTTCACTGTATCGGCAGCGCCCGAAGGGGGTGTCGTTTCGTCTTCCGCTTAGCTCAGCTGGCCTAACGGTCTCCCGATCGCGCGGCTACCAGCCGCCGCCCGAGGAGGACGACATGAACTTCCGCACGAGGAATACGATCCCGCCGACCAGGACCACGAAGATCAGGACCTTGAAGAGCAGCCAGACGACGAAGCCGACCACGCTGGCGATCAGGCCACCGAACACGACGATCGCGATGACGGGCACCGCGATCCACTTCACCCACCAGGGCATTCCCGCGAATATCTCCCGCACGGCCATCGTCCATACCTCGTCTCTGTGAGTTCCTGCTTCGATGCTAGAGGTGCGGGGGTGGCCGGCGGGGGCCTCGCAGCCCTTGAACTCCCCTGATCGAACCCCTAGGGATCCCCGAGAGACGGCTCCGCCTCCCGGACCCCTCAGCCCTCGGGCGGCGAGAAGACCACCATCACCCGCAGGTCCTCGGTGATGTGGTGGAACTTGTGGGCCGTGCCGGCAGGTACATACACGACACTTCCTCTGCCCACCTGCGTGGTTTCCATGCCCACGGTGATCGACGCGCGCCCGCTGACGACGAGGTAGACCTCGTCCTGCTGGTGCGGCTGCTGCGGATCGAGGTCACCGGCGTCCAGCGCGTACAGACCGACAGACATGTTCCGTTCGCGTACGAACTGCAGGTACGCCCCGTCGTTGGCGGCCCGTTCCGCTTCCAGCTCGTCCAGTCTGAATGCCTTCATGGCCTGTCCGTCCCTTGCCTCTGCCCAGCCGGTGTCCACCACCGATCATGTCTGCCACGATCAGACACATGAAGAATTTCGTAGTCAAGACGATCGCCAACGCGGGTGCGCTGGCAGTGGCCATCTGGCTGCTCCAGGACATCACGCTGTCCGGCGGCAGCACCGGCCGCAAGGTACTGACCCTGATCGTGGTCGCGCTGATCTTCGGCCTGGTCAACTTCTGTGTGAAGCCCGTCCTGAAGCTGCTCACGCTGCCGCTCTTCATCCTCACGCTGGGGCTGTTCACCCTGGTGGTGAACGCCCTGATGCTGATGCTGACCTCCTGGCTGGCCGGCCAGTTCGACCTGAGCTTCCACGTCCACGGCTTCTGGACCGCGGTCCTCGGCGGACTGATCATCTCGATCGTGTCCTGGGCGCTGAACGTCGTCCTGCCCGACGAGGACTGATCCGCGTCCACCTGGAACAGTGCAGGCAGAACCGGTGACGGACCGGGGAGAGCAGTGAGGACGCAGTATGAGCACCATGGGCGACGGAACCCGCGCGGTACGGGCCGGCCTGCCGGAACCGGAACAGTACGAACCGACTCTCCCCGGTCCGGTCTTCGCCGCTCACTTCCACCTCTCCGGCGAGCCGACCGGCCCGTACACCTATGGCCGTGACACCAATCCGACCTGGACCCATCTGGAACGGGCCATCGGCGAGCTCGAAGCGCCGGGGGAGAGCGTCGAGACCACGGTCTTCGCCTCCGGGATGGCGGCGGTCTCGGCCGTGCTGCTCTCCCAGACGCGCACCGGCGACGTGGTCGTGCTGCCCGACGACGGATACCAGGCGCTCCCCTTGGTACGAGCGCAGCTGGAGGCCTACGGGGTCGAGGTGCGGACCGCCCCGACCGGGGGCGATGCCCAGCTGGCCGTCCTGGAGGGGGCCAGGCTCCTGTGGATCGAGACCCCGTCCAATCCCGGGCTCGACGTCTGCGACGTGCGACGGCTCGTCGAGGCGGCGCACGCGGGCGGGACGCTGGTGGCCGTGGACAACACGCTCGCCACCCCGCTCGGCCAGCGCCCGCTGGAACTGGGGGCCGACTTCTCGGTGGCCAGTGACACCAAGGGCATGACCGGGCACGGCGACATCCTGCTCGGCCACGTGGCCTGTCTCGACCCCGGGCTGGCGGCGGGGGTGCGGCGGTGGCGCAAGGTGGTCGGCGCGATCCCCGGGCCGATGGAGGCCTGGCTCGCGCACCGCTCGCTGGCCACCCTGGAACTGCGCATCGAGCGGCAGTGCGCGAACGCCCTCGCACTCGCCGAGGCGCTCACCGGGCACCGGGAGGTGACCGGGCTGCGGTATCCCGGGCTGCCCACCGACCCCTCGCACCCGAACGCCGTGCGGCAGATGCGGCGCTTCGGCTCAGTGGTGTCGTTCGTACTGGCCGACCGGGAGACCGCAGAGCGCTTCCTCTCGGCGCTGCGGCTGGCCGAGGACGCGACCAGCTTCGGCGGTGTGCGCTCCACCGCGGAGCGACGGGCCCGCTGGGGCGGCGACGCCGTGCCGGAAGGCTTCATCCGCTTCTCGGTGGGCGCCGAGAACCCGGCGGACCTGGTGGCCGACGTGGAACGGGCGCTGGCCGAGGCAGTCGCCGGAAGCTGAGCGTCCGTACGGGCAGCAGCCGATGCGGTACGGACGGCCCGAGCCTCCCCCCTCGTGGCTCGGGCCGTCCCGGCACGCCGCTTTCCGCACGCGACGAACCGCCTCGACAAGGCTAGTTGACTCTGCGTCAGTGTCCAATCACAGTAGCGGCAGCGGCCTATCGGCATATTTATGGTTGTCCGGGCCCGACACGTCGCAACGGTGAGAGGGGACAGGACATGGACCTGGCCCTGCTGCGCACCTTCGTCACCGTGCACCGGGCCGGTTCGTTCACCCGGGCCGCCGCGCTCCTCGGCCTCTCCCAGCCGGCTGTGACCTCCCAGATACGCACCCTGGAACGGCAGCTGGGCCGCCCCCTCTTCCTGCGCAGAGCCCGCGGTGTGACGCCCACCACCATCGGGGACGAACTCGCACACCGGGCCGCTCCCCATCTGGACGCGCTGGTGGAGATCACCGAGGCGGAGCTCGACGAGGAGACGGGCGTTCGCACGCTGCATCTGGCCGGGCCACCGGAGTTCACCTCGCTACGGGCGCTGCCCGCGCTCACGCCGCTGATCATCCAGGGCCTCGCCCTGCGCAGCTCGTTCTCCGCGGACACCGACGAGACGCTGGACGGCCTGGCCGCCGGACACCACGATCTGGCCATCGTGACGGCCCGCCCGCGCGGTGGGCTGCTCACCGCGACCCCGCTCTGCGACGAGGAGCACGTCCTGGTCGCCGCGCCCCGCTGGGCCGGGCGACTGGGGCCGGGGACCTTGCGGCGCAACGGCCCGGTGGTCCTGGAACAGCTGCCGGTGGTGGAGGTCCACGAGAGCCTGCCGCTCGTCTCCCGCTACTGGGCCGCGGTCTTCGACAGCCGGCCCGCAGCCGCCGGGGCCGTCATCGCACCGGACCTCCGGGCCGTTCTGGAATGCACGGCGGCGGGCGCCGGGCTGGCCGTCCTGCCCCGCTACCTCTGCGAAGGCGCACTGGAGCGGGGCGAGGTGGTGGCACTCCTCGACCCTCCCGTGCCCCCGCTGCGCACCTACTTCATCGCCGCACGGACCGGCACGCTCGCGCTGCCGCATCTCGCGCGCGCGCACGAGTGGCTGCTGCGCGCCGCAGCCGACTGGTGACCTCAGAACGGTCCAGCAGCCCTCAGGTGTTTCAGAACGGGTCCAGCGGGCCACTCTCTTGCCATGACCGAACGTCCCGTGGTCAAGCGCACCGCACGCGCCATCCTGCTCGACGGCAACGACCTCATCCTCATCAAGCGCACCAAGCCGGGGGTGGATCCGTACTGGCTCACTCCGGGCGGCGGGGTCGAACCCGAGGACGCGACTGTCGTCGACGCCCTGCACCGTGAGGTGGACGAGGAACTCGGCGCCAAGATCACCGATGTGGTCCCCTGTTTCGTCGACACCGTGGAACACATCGAGGGCAGCGGGGTGAAGGGCGTCAAGGTCCAGCACTTCTTCGTCTGCCGGCTCGACTCGATGGACCTGTCCCTGCGCCACGGACCCGAGATCGACGCACCCTGTGGGGAGTACGACGTCGTCCGGGTGCCGTTCAGCCGGGTCGGGATCGCTGCCGTCCACCTCGTACCGCTGTCGCTCCGCCATTACCTGGACGGCAACATCGAGGGCGTGCGCGCGATGCACGCGACCGATCTGGGCTGATCGGCCGCGGAGCTGTTTCACGTGAAACAGCCCACGCGAAACGGCTCAGATGATTCAGCTCAGGTGACACGGCTCAGCTGAAAGTCCGCCCCGGCGTGGCCGGCGGCTGCGGGTCTCGGCCAGTTCCGTTAAAGCGGTGGACGAGCGATCATTACGTCGGAGAGCCTGACCCTCATGTCCAGTCCACTGCCCCGCCCGCTCGCCGGTCTGCCCGTCCGGCGTCTCACCCGGGACGATCTGGTCCCTTGCGCCGATCTCTCCGAGGACCGCGGCTGGCCGCGTGATGAGCACCGATGGGGACTGCTCCTCGCAGCGGGAACGTGCTTCGGCATCGACGACCCCGATGGCAAAGGCCTGATGGCGACCTGTGTGGTGACCTCCTACGGCCCGCGCATGGCCGCCATCGGCATGCTGCTGGTCGCCGGACGCCACGCCCGGCAGGGGATCGCCCGGCAGCTGATGCACCAGGTGATCGAATCGACCGGGGGCACTCCTCTCAGCCTCTACGCGACGGCACAGGGCCGACCGCTCTACGAGAAGCTCGGGTTCGTCGCGGTGGGCCGCGCCGAGCGGATGAGCGGGCATTTCCAGCCGCCTGCCGGGCCCGGCAGCCCGGATGCGGATGTTGATCAAGGTCTGGGGGTCAGCCCCGGGCTCACCGTTCGTCCTGCCTCGGCCGGAGACCTTCTGGCCATGCTCCGGCTGGACGGACATGCCTTCGGCCTCGACCGGACACACCTCCTGACCCGCCTCCCCGCCTTCGCCGACCACCTGCGGGTGGCGGAGGAGGGCGGGGAGCTCGTCGGTTATGCGGGGCTCTGGCCGAGCTCGGCCAGTCACGTGGTCGGACCGCTCGTCGCGCGGGACACCGCCACGGCGAAGCTCCTCGTGTCCTCGCTGGCCGGGGCGACCGACCGGCCGCTGCGTGCCGATATCGACGCCCGTCACGAGGAACTACTCCGCTGGCTCGGGGAGCGCGGGCTCGGACACGGCTCAGCGACCACCGTGATGACCCTCGGGGAGCAGCCGCCGGGGGACTGGACGCAGTGCTTCGCGCCGCTGAGCGTGGCGACCGGCTGACAACCCCGGCGGAGGTCCGGGCGGACCGGGCGGTTCCGTCTGCCCCAGGCCCGTCGTCGCGAGTTCAGACGAGGCTGTCCACAGCGGCTGTGGCGAACCCGTGATCCTGCTCGGGCGCCCCGCCACCGACGCCGACAGCGCCGATCAGACGGCCGTCGCGGTGGACCGGGACGCCACCGGCGATGAACAGCAGCGGCCGGTCCAGCGCGGTCGGCAGGGTGTGGAAGAGACCTCCCGGCTGGACGGCGTCGACCAGGTCGGCTGTGGGGGCGTTGAGCTGAAGGGCCGTGTAGGCCTTGCGGGTGCTGGTCTCACCGGCGATCAGAACGGCCCGGTCGTCGCGGCGGAAGGCCAGCAGGTGGCCGCCCGCGTCGAGGACCGTGACCGCCGCGGCGACGCCTGCCGCCTCGGCGGCGATACGGGCCGCTCCGACGAGCGCCTCCGCGTCCTGCGTGGTGAGCGGGGCGACGGCGGCAGTGATGGTGCTCATGGGGATCTCTCCTTGATGCGGTGCGGTGCAGGGCAGTGCAGTGCGACGCGATGCGGGGCACTGCGGGGGTGCGTGGGTTGACGCGTAGGACGTGTGCGGCGGATCAGTGCCGGGCCGCGGGTACGGCGGCCGGCTCCGGAATGTGGGCGGCGACCGGCTGGTTCCGGGTGGCCGTGCGGCGCTCCAGGGTGCTGGAGACGACGGCGAGGACCAGCGCGGAGGCGGCGAGGACCGCGCCGACCCAGTTGGGCGCGGTGTAGCCGAACCCGGCAGCGATGACGACGCCGCCAAGCCAGGCCGACAGTGCGTTGCCGAGGTTGAAGGCGCCGATATTTACGGCGGAGGCGAGGGTCGGGGCGCCCGCCGCATGGTCGAGCACCCTCTTCTGCAACGGGGGCACGGTCGCGAAGCCCAGGCCACCGATCAGCACGATGGTGACGGCTGCCGCGATCTTGTTGTGCGCGGTCAGGGTGAACAGCGACAGGACGACGGCGAGCGCGCCCAGCGACACGTACAGCAGGGGCATCAGGTGGCGGTCGGCGAATTTGCCGCCGAGCAGGTTGCCGCCGACCATGCCGAGTCCGAAGAGGACCAGCAGCCAGGTGACCGAGGAGGCCGAGTAGCCGGCGATCTCGGTCATCATCGGTGTGATGTACGTGATCGCCGCGAAGACTCCGCCGAAGCCCAGCACCGTCATCGCCATGGCGAGCAGGACCTGCACATTGCGGAACGCGGCCAGTTCGTGGCGGAGCCGGACGCCTTCGGCGCGGGGCTGGTCGGGGACGAGCCCGGCCACTCCGAGAAGGCCGATGACACCGAGGCCGGCGACCGCGAAGAACGTGGCCCGCCAGCCGACGCCCTGCCCGATGTAAGTGCCGAGCGGGACACCGACGACGTTGGCGACGGTGAGGCCGGTGAACATCATGGCGATCGCACCGGCCTTCTTGTGCGGAGCGACCAGATCGGCCGCCACCACCGATCCGATGCCGAAGAAGGCGCCGTGGGCGAGGGAGGCGATGACCCGGCCGGCGAGCATCACCTCGAAGACGGGTGCGGTCGCGGACACCACGTTGCCGATGACGAACAGCCCCATCAGGATCATCAGCATGCGTTTGCGGGTGACCCTGGTGCCGAGAACGGTCATCAGCGGGGCGCCGAGGACGACACCGAGCGCATAGCCCGTGACGAGGAATCCGGCGGCCGGGATCGAGACCTGGAAGTCCGCAGCCACCTCGGGGAGCAGCCCCATGATCACGAACTCGGTGGTTCCGATACCGAATGCCCCGATGGCGAGGGCGAGGAGCGCGAGCGGCATGGGTGACACCTTCCCTGAAAATTGCGTCTGCGCCTTACGAGCGTCGACAATAATTGCAGACGCGGGTTAATTGCAAGCGCGGGCTATTGCACGCGTCGCCTATCCTGTACGTAAGCAGCTCCGGCACGGAGGAGAGACACCCATGACAGCGACGGACCCCGCACTGACCGCCCTCTCCCAGGGCTGGTGCGCGCTCTCTCTGCTCCACGGGAAGATCGAGGCCCATATCGAGCGTGCGCTGCAGAGCCGGCACGACCTCAGCGTGAGGGAGTACTCACTGCTGGACGTGCTGAGCCGGCAGCACAGCGGACCGGGCGGCCATCTGCAGATGAAGCAGGTGGCCGACGCCGTCGTACTCAGCCAGAGCGCCACCACACGCCTGGTCACCCGCCTTGAGGACCGCGGTCTGCTGACCCGGTACCTCTGCGACACCGACCGCAGGGGCATCTACACCGATGTCACCGAGTCCGGTCTCGCCCTGCTCGCCGAGGCCAGGCCGACCAATGACACCGCCCTGCGCGCCGCACTCGACGAGGCTGCCAAGGACCCCGAGCTGGTCCCGCTGGTCCGGGTGGTCGAGGAGCTGAAGGTCCCCGTATAGCCCGGTTGCCGCCGCGCGGCCCGGGGCGGCTGCGTAGGCTGCTGATCATGAGCGATCTGGACATACGTGCCGCGGGCGTCGACGACCTCTCCGAGATCGTGGCCATGCTCGCCGACGATCCGCTGGGCGCCGGGCGGGAGTCGCCGGACGACCTCACGCCGTACCGGGCGGCTTTCCAGCGGCTGGCCGGGGATCCGAACCAACACCTGATGGTCGCCGTGCGCGCGGACCGGATCGTCGGCACACTCCAGCTGACCGTCATCCCTGGCCTCTCCCGGCGCGGCTCGACGCGCTCCGTGATCGAGGGAGTCCGTGTCCACAAGGACGAACGCGGCAGCGGACTCGGCACCCGGCTGATCCAGTGGGCGGTGGACGAATCCCGGCGCCAGGAATGCCAGTTGGTCCAGCTGACCTCGGACGCGACCCGGACCGACGCGCACCGCTTCTACGAACGGCTCGGCTTCGCCGCCAGCCACGTGGGCTTCAAGCTCGCCCTCTGACCGCAGACCGGCACCCGAGGGAGCAACGGTGCACCACATCAGCGACGAGCAACGCCGCACCAGGCTCGCCGGACGCCATCTCCTGGCACCCTCCCTGCGCGCCGAATCCCCGGTGGCCGTGGCCGACGCCCTCGTCGCGCTGCATGCCACCGACGCGGCCACCGTCTTCCTGTCCGTCTGCGCCCGGCTCCGCACACCGGGCGTCGCCGCGGTGGAGAAGTCCCTGTACGAGGACGTCTCACTGGTCCGGCTGCTCTCCATGCGCAACACCCTCTTCACCGTGTCGGAAACGCTGGCCCCACAGATCGAGGCGTCGAACGCCCGCGCGGTGGCCGCCAAGGAGCGCCGGACCTTCCTGAAGCACCTGGCCGAGGACAGCCAGGTACTGGACGAACGCTGGCTGGACGACACGGAGAAGGCCATCCTGACGGCCCTGACCGCCCACGGGGCAGCCACCGGCAGCGAACTCTCCGCCGCCGTACCCGCCCTGCGCGCGAAGATCACGGTCTTCCCCGGCAAGAAGTACGAGGCGGTGCAGGGAGTGGCCTCCCGGGTCCTGCGCATACTGGCCGCCGAAGGCCGGATCCGCCGGGACCGGCCCCGGGGCTCCTGGACATCCAGCCAGTTCCGCTGGACGGCTGCCGAACCCCGGCCGGTGCTCGCCACCGCCGGGGCGCAGGCGGAACTGGCCCTGCACTGGCTCCGCTCGTACGGCCCCGGGTCCGAGGCCGACCTCAAGTGGTGGACGGGCTGGGGGCTCGGGCAGGTCCGCAAGGCGCTGGCAGCCGTCGGAGCGGAGGAGGTGCGGCTCGACAGCGGCTCCACCGCCTGGGTCGCACCGGGAGACACCGCGCCAGAACCGACGCCGGAGCCCTGGGCGGCCCTGCTGCCCGCGCTCGACCCGAGCGCGATGGGCTGGGCCGACCGCGGTTTCCACCTCGCTGCCGAACACCGGGCAGCCCTCTTCGACCGCTCCGGCAACATCGGCCCCACCGTGTGGTGGAACGGCCGCATCGTCGGCGCTTGGGCACAGCACGCCAACGGCGAGCCGGTCTGGCGGCTCCTGACCGACACCGGCCGGGACGCCACCGCCGCAATCGAGGAGGAGGCATCCCGGCTGGCGGGCTGGGTGGGGGAAGCGCGGATCACTCCACGCTTCCGCACCCCACTGGAAAGGGAGTTGACGGCCTGACCGCTCCGCCGCTCTGTTTCACGTGAAACACGGCACTCAACTTCCCAGACCACGCCACCCGTTCTCGTCCACCCCGCCCGGAACGGCCGCCGCGGGATCATACGGTTCACGCGTGAAGACGAACGAACCCAGGTCCAGATGGTTCACACTGCCGTCGTCGTTCCGGACGATCCGCAGCGTCTCCCCCGCGTAATAGCCGTCCAGTCCGATCCAGGTGCCGTCCGGCCGGGCGGTGAACCGCGCACCGCGGCCATCACCGCGCAGGCCACGGAGTTCCAGTCCGCGATCGGGGTTCAAGCGCAGGATGTTGGTACGCGTGCCCCAGTACCAGGGGCCGGTGAGCGCGAGAAGATCTGCGTCCACCTCGGGCAGCGGGCGCCACGGCTCCGGGATGCGGGGCTCGGCCTCGGCGACGATGTCCACGAGCTCAGCGGCCACCTCGCCGATCAGCGGGCCCGAGGTGACGTTGGCGAACACGACCGCGGCCACATCCTCCTCGGCGCAGAACCACAGGGTGGCCAGAAATCCAGGAAGCGACCCGGTGTGCCCGACGAGCGTGCGGCCCTTCCTCCGGATCACCTGCAGCCCGAGACCGTAGTTCCCTTCCCAGTCCCCCGACTCGGCCGGCGCGGACGGCTCCTTCATCTCCGCCACGGAAGCCGCACAGAGCACCCGGTCGTCTCCCTCGGCAAGGAAGGCGGCGAACCGTAGGAGATCGGCGGTGGTGGACCAGAGCTGACCGGCCGGCGCCATCAGTCCGAGATCCTCGGCCGGCTCGGGCAGCATGACGTCCGCCCACGGATGGACAGCCCAGCCACCGGCATACGGTGCCTCCGCCTCCGGACCCGTACGGTGCATCCCCAGCGGCTCCAGGACCTCACGCCGCAGAACCTGCGCCCAGGGCGCTCCGCGCATGGCCTCGATCAGCGCTCCGAGCACCGTGTAGCCCGGGTTGGAGTAGTGGTGACGGCGGCCGGGAACGTGCATCCGGGTCTGCTCACCGAGCACATCGGCCAGCTCGGGCCGCAGGCTGCCCGGCGTCCGCTCCCACCAGGGAGCGGGCGACTCCGCACCGAGCCCCGCACTGTGGCCCAGCAGCTGATGGATGGTGGCCTCGCCAACCCCCGTTCCGGGCAGGTGCTTCTCCAGCGGATCGGCCAGATCCAACAGGCCCTCGTCCCGCAGCCGCAGGACCAGCACCGCGGTGAACGTCTTGGTGAGGGAACCGATTCTGAACTGTGTGTCGGCATCCGGGGCATGGCCGTCGAGACAGGTGCGGGAGCCGTTCCAGACGGCCTGACCCCGGCGCTGCACCGCGGCGGCCAAGGAGGGTGAGCGGCCTTCGGCCTGGGCGGTGGCGATGCGGTGCAGCAGAGCGCGCTGGGTACCCGGAAGCAACTGTTCAGCAGGAGTAGTCATCGTCAACAACTACCGCCCCGAACCGCCAGGAGCGAACTCATTTCCCGGGCTGTTCAGCCGACGGTGAAGACCGGCCCGACCGGGCTCGACGGTCACTACAGTCCGTTCTCATGACGACGGTTGCCACGCGCACGGTGGAGTATCCGGCAGACGGCCTGACGATGGTCGGGCACCTCGCGCTCCCGGCCGGTAGCGGCCGCCGGCCCGCGGTCCTGATCGGCCCCGAGGGGACGGGGCTCAGCGATGTCGAGCGCCGCCGGGCCGACGCACTGGCCGAACTGGGCTACGTGGCGCTGGCCTTCGACATCCACGGCGGGCGCTATTTGGGCGACCCCGAGGAGATGCTGGCCCGTTGCATGCCGTTGCTCGCCGACCCCGACCGGATGCGGGGGATCGGCCACGCGGCCCTCGACGTGCTGCGCGCCGAACCGCGGACCGACCCCGACCGGATCGCCGCCGTCGGCTACGGAACCGGGGGCGCGATCGCGCTGGAACTCGGGCGCGACGGCGTCGGCCTGCGGGCGATCGGGACGGTCAACGCACTGATCACGGGCCGACCGGGCGAAGCGGCACGCATTCGTTGCCCGGTGTGGGCCGGTGTCGGGTCGGAAGACCCGATCATGGCGCCCGAGCAACGGGAGGCGTTCACCGCCGAGATGCAGGACGCGGGCGTCGACTGGCGCCTCGTCGTCTACGGCGGAGCCCTTCACGCCTTCCACCACCCGTCGGTCGACCACACTGTGCGTCCCGGCGTCGGCTACCACCCACGGCACGCGCAGCGTGCCTGGCGCGATGTCGTCGACCTGCTCGCCGAGTGCCTGCCCGTCACGGAGCTGCCGTCCGGCCGATGAGCCCTTCCGGGCCCCGGCCGGACGGGCGGATCAGCGCAGTCCGGCGAAGAGATCGTTCTCGGGTACGGCGGCGCCGGTGGCGTCCTTGACACGTACGAAGGTCTCCATGCCCATGAACTCGCCGAACCTCTCCTTGCCCATCTTGAGGAAGAAGATGTTCTCGCCCTGACTGGCATGCGCGGCCAGCGCATCGAACTTCTGGCCGCTGAACGCGGTGGTGTCCACCCACGTGGTGATCTCGTCGTCGGGGAGGCCGATCTTGGCCATCGCGGCGGCCTCGGCGGGATCCGGCTCCGGCATGTCCTCCTGGAACTCGCGCAGGGTCTCCCCGAACTGCTGCATCCTCGACCGGGGCATCGTCGTCCAGTACACCTTCGGTGTCAGCGCGGTCATCTCCAGCGCAGCCATCGTGATGCGGTTGGCCTGGATGTGGTCGGGGTGGCCGTAGAAGCCGTTCTCGTCATAGGTGACGACCACATCGGGCCGGTAGTGCCGCATGAGTTCCGCAAGCCGGGCGGCGCCTTCTTCCACCGGGGTCTGCCAGAAGGATCCGGGGGCCTCGTTGCTCGGCCAGCCCATCATCCCGGAGTCGGCATAGTCCAGCATTTCCAGATCGCTGATCTTCAGGACGTCGCAGCTCGCCTCGAGTTCCTGACGTCGCATCAAGGCGACGGCCGCCGGATCGTGCCCGGGGTCGCCCGGCTTGACACCCCCTTTCCCGTCACCGCAACCGCCGTCGGTACACGTCACGAGCACCGTGCGGATGCCTTCCGCCGCGTACTGCGCGAGGATCCCTCCGGTTCCGGTGGCCTCGTCGTCGGGGTGGGCGTGCACTGCCATGAGCGTCAACGGCCGGTCGGTCATGAAACAGTCCTCCTGCGAAAAATACGTCTTGGTCCGAGTGCGCTGCGGGCTCACCGCGATCCTGGGGTCCGGATCCTGGTGGGGCGGACGACCCTGTGGTCTCCGCGTTCCCCGCCCGTGCGGCGCCGGTCTCTCGGTCGATGCAACCGTGCGGACCGAACCGCTGTTCCCGGCGCGTCCGCTCGGCCTTCCCGACGTGGGCGCTTCAACGGGACCGTGTCCGAGCCGGCCGGTCCCACGGTTGCGTCCGATTCCCTGGACCGGCGGGCGGCGGCACACCGGGCAGCCCCGTGCGGCCGTGGCCGCACGGGGCTGCCCGGGACGCCTCAGCCGAGGCGTGCCTCAGCGAAAGGCGTCGATGTTCCGGGCGACCCAGTCGTTGAAGGAGCTCGGGGCGCGGCCGAGAACCCGTTCCACGTCCGGGCTGATCCGCAGTTCGGCCGGGTTCGGAGCGGAGATGATGTCCAGAGTCTCGTCGGCGAGCTCCGGCGGCACGAACTGGGTCATCGCGGCCTTGGCCTCCTCGCGGGTGAGTTCGTGGAACCGCACCGACGAGCCGAGCTCGGCGGCGATGACCTCCGCCTGCTGACGCGGCGTGATCACCTCGGGCCCGGTCAGCTCGAAGACTCCCCCGGTATGCCGGTCGTCCAGCAGGCAGGCCGCCGCGGTCTCGGCGATGTCCACCGGGTCGACGACCGGCACCCCGACGTCGCCGAAGGGTGCGGCGACCACCCCTTGTGTGCGGACGGACTCCGCCCAGGCCAGAGCGTTCGAGGCGAAGCCGCCCGGTCGCAGGACGGCCCAGTCCAGGCCGGACTCTCTCAACGCGTCCTCCACCGCACGCACCGCGATCCGCGACGGGCCGAGCGGCCTGGTCGCCACACCCTGCGAGGACAGCAGGACGACCCGGCGAACACCACTGGCCGCAGCCAGGTCGATGATGTCGGTCGGCCTGGCTCCGGGGGCGTGCAGGTCGCCGGAGAGCAGGAGGAACAGCGCCTTCGCCCCGCCCAACGCCGAGACGAGGCCGTCCGGTTCGGACAGGTCGGCCACCACATGCCGGACTCCGTCCGGCACCGCCGCCGCATGGCGTGACACCGCTGTCACCTGCTCGCCCGCCTCGGCCAGGGCCTGCGTCAAAGGCCGGCCCACATTCCCGGTAGCCCCGGTCACCACGATCATGTTCCGCTCCTCGTCCGTTGTGCACTGTGGCCATGGACGTTAGGAGGCGGGCTTACTTTTCGTAAGAACATACCCAGAGGTAAGCTCCGGACATGAGGGAAGGCGCGCAGCTGACACGGGCCGGGACCAGCACTCGGTATGAGGTGTTTCACACCGACTGCCCTGCGCGTGGCGTGGTGGACCACGTGACCAGCAGGTGGGGTATCTGGGTGCTGATCTCCCTGCGGAGCAGGGATCTTCGGTTCTACGAACTGCGTGACAGCATCCAGGGCATCAGCGAGAAGATGCTCGCTCAGACACTGCGCACACTGGTGCAGGACGGGCTGGTCTGGCGGGAGGTCGAGCCGACGACGCCACCCCAGGTCACCTACGGGCTGACCGAGTTCGGCCAGGATCTCGGTGAGCCGCTGACGGACCTGTTCGACCGGATCACTCAGCAGCTGGCGCCCGGCGGAGCATCCGCCACGGAACAGCCACCGGCCGCGCCATCGGACCGGCCACTCTGAGGCCCCACACGTACGAACCAAGCCGACGGAGCGGCCGAAGGCATGGGGGCCGCGCGCTTACCGGCGCCGGACCGAGGGGCTGACCCCGCGGGCACGCTTGAACGCCACGCCGAAGGCGGACGCGTCCTCGTGTCCGACGTCGCGGGCCACCGCCGCGACAGTCGCGTCCGTGTCCCGGAGCAGGTCCGCCCCAGGCCCATCCGCCACCCGGTGAGGTACGAGCCCTCGGCCGGCCGGCCCGGCGGTTCGAGGACTCCGTTGCCGAGACCGCCGCCGCGGGCCACGGAAACCACCCCGGCCGGCCCGTGGCTGACATCGCCCCGACCGGCACCGACCGCGGGTACACCGGCCAGTCGGTGCCAGGAGCCAGGACTCGCGGTCCGGCAGGGGCGCCGTCAGGCCGCGCGTTGTTCGGCGAGGTCCAGCCAGTGCTCCACGTCCGCCGCGGCGAAGTGCCTGATGGCCCAGTCGACCATGCGAAGGCTCATGTGAGCCCATGCGGGCCGCAGGATGTCCTCGGGGAGCGAGTCGAGGACGGCGTCGAGACGCCGTGTCACCCTCGGGTCGGCCTCCCCGGCGTGGATACCGAAGCGCAGGGTGACCAGGTCGAATCGCCGGTCGCCTCGAGCGGCACCGTCCCAGTCGATGACGCCGGTGATCGAGCCGTCGGCCGCCAGGATGTTGCCGGGGTGGAAGTCCATGTGCACGGCGTCATGCCCGGCCATTCGGGCGGGGTGGTCCGCGCCGACAGCAGCGATCCAGCGTTCGAGCGCGGCACTGCGGCGGTTGTGCAGGCGCAGCGGATCGTGCAGGCAGTAGCCGGGTCCGTCCTCACGCAGGTGGAACTCGACCGTTGGGATCTCGGGGCGGTCGGCAAGGCGATCGGCCTGCAACTGGTTGAGTTCGAGGGCCTGGTCCAGGGTGCGGTGGTCGAGGCGGTCGAGCGCCCTGCCCGGCAGCAGCTCTTGAACCACGGCCACCGCATGGCCGACCTGGGCGACCAGTTCGGTGGCCGGCGCCGGACAGCCGGCCAGCCGGAGCGCTTCGGTGACGGCGAGCGGCCCTGCCTCCATGTCCGCCGCCCGGCTCCGCGGTCGCCACTTGAGGACGGAGCGGTGGGCGTCGGGCCAGCGCACAAAAGCCGCACCGACCTGTCCGCCTGGGCAGGGGCCTTCCAGGATCAGGCGGACACCGGTCCGGGCATGAAGGGCGTCGACCGTCCGGGCGGCATCGAGCCGCTCAGCACGCGTCCAGCTCTGCGAGGGAGAAGTCACCGGGCCGATTATCGTTGCCCGCCTCGTCGGTCCGACGGAACTGACCGTGGGGAGCCGTGGTCCGCCCTGAGCGGCCGTGAGGCTGCGCGGCGAGATCTGAGACGGGCACAGGTGTGGGCCCTCGCCGTCGGTTCAGCCGACGGCGTCGTGCAGCAGATCCCTCAGTGCCAGTGCCGCCGGCAGCGGGGCTGCGGGCAGCGCCACATGGACGGTCCGGCGCAGGGCGGGGTCGGTGAGGCGGCACAGGACGAGTGCGTCGGGGACCGCCCGCGCGGCCAGCGAGGGGACCAGGGCCACCCCCAGTCCGGCCGCCGCGTAGCCGAACTTCCCGGTCCATTCCGCGATCCGGATGATCTTCCTGGGGGTGAAGCCCGCCCGTGCGCAGGCATCGGCGAGCATCGTGGGACGGTCGCCGTACGCGCTGTGAAGCCATGCCTCGTCCCGCAGTTCACACAGGTCGACCGTGGGGGCTCCGGCCAGGCGGTGCGCACGCGGGAGCGCCACGAACAGTTCGTCCTCGCACAGCATGGTCGTCGTGACACCGGCGGCCGACGGCAGACCGGACGGATAGTCGCTGACGACAGCAAGGTCCAACGCCCCGTCCTCCAGACGCTCCATCAGCGTGTCGGTCCAGCCCTCGACCGCGATGACCTCGACATCCGGCTTGGCGTGCTGGAGCGCCCGCAGGGCGGTGGGCACGAGCGAGATGTTGGCGGTGGCGAAGGCTCCCATGTGCAGCAGTCCGCCGTTCCCCGCGTTCAGCACGGCCAGCTCCCGGGCCGCCCGGGACAGCCGGTCGAGCACCTCCACGGCGTGCCGGTGCAGTGCACGGCCGCGGGGATTGAGCCGTACGCCCCGAGGAAGCCGTTCGAACAGCGGTCCGCCCGCCTGCTGTTCCAGCGCGGCGATCCGTCGGGATACCGCGGACTGGGTGTAATTGAGCCGGACCGCCGCCTGGGTGAACGATCCGGCCTTTGCCACGGCCACGAGCAGCCGAAGTGCGTCTACCTCGAACACGCCTCTCCCCCTTCACGATCCTCCGGGCATCGCCCGTCTTCCCACAACCCATTCTCCTGGTGCATGGGTCCCATGCAATCCAGTCGCTGGTGGTATGCCTTGGCCCGCCCTAACGTCGTTCGCACAGCGAGGCTTCGCAGGGGGAACGGCCCTCCGCACCGCTGCCCAGGACGTCCGAGGGGGACATGTGTTGTCACGACGGTCAGCACGAACGGGAATTGGCGCGGGGCGGGACCGATGACCCGGGGGGCCGCTGTCCTGCTGCCGGCGATGCTGGCCGACCTGGCGGAACTCGTGCGCTGCGAGTCCTTCTCGGCCGACCACGCGGCGGTGGCGCGAAGCGCCGAGGTAGTGGGCGCGCTCGGGAGGAGACTGCTGGGGGCCGGGCCGGAGACGATCGTGATCGACGGTGTGACCCATCTGCGGTGGACGTTCGGCACCCCGCGGGTCTTGCTGATAGGACACCACGACACGGTGTGGCCCATGGGCTCGATCGAGAGCCACCCCTGGTCGGTGGCCGACGGGATCGCCCGCGGCCCCGGGGTCCTGGACATGAAGGCGGGCCTGGTGCAGATGTTCCATGCCCTGGCCTCGCTTCCGTCCCCGGACGGGGTGGGCATACTGATCAACGGGGACGAGGAGGTCGGCTCGACGACCTCCCGGCAACTGATCGAGGAATCCGTGCGAGGATGCGCGGCCGCCTTCGTTCTGGAACCGTCCGCGGACGGCGAGGGTGCGCTCAAGACCGCCCGCAAGGGCACTTCGCGGTACGAGGTCGTCGTACACGGCAGGGCGGCACACGCGGGTCTGGAACCGCAGAAGGGGATCAACGCCGCGGTCGAGGCCGCTCACCAGGTACTGTCCATCGCCGGTCTCGGGGCCGCGATGGGTGCCGTCGACGGATCCGGCTGCGTCCTGGGCTCCGCCAGCGTCACGCCCACCCTCCTGTCGGCCGGCAGTGCGCGCAACACGGTTCCCGCGCTGGCGCGGGTCTCGGTGGACGTACGCGTGCCGACGCAGGCGGCACAGGAGCGGATCGACACCCTCATACGGGGGCTCACGCCGCGGACGCCCGGCGCCCGGCTGGAGGTGCTGGGCGGCAGCCAACGACCGCCCATGGAACCGGGCTCCTCCGCCGGACTCTTCACCCTCGCCTCCCGGCTCGCCGCGGAACTGGGCGAGGAACCGCTGCGAGGGATCGCCGTCGGCGGCGCCTCGGACGGCAACTACACCGCGGCTGCGGGCTGTCCGACGCTGGACGGTCTGGGCGCCGTGGGCAGTGGCGCTCACGCGAACACCGAGTACGTCGAGGTCGTGCGGATGATCCCCCGCACCCGCCTGCTCGCTCAACTCATCACGCGGACGCGGCGCCGGCCCGACCGTGACCGGCGGGACTCAATGTGAACTCTGTCCAGAGGGGACGATTCATCATGCGACAGGGCGTGGACGGGTTCGGCCTCGGCGAGAGGTTCGGCAGCTATCCCATAGCGGGAGTGGGAGGTGGCCTTGCGCAGATGGCACGACGGGTCGGCGTGGCGCTGTACGTCAGTCTGATCATCTGCTTGGCAACCATCAGGCCCCCGGCTGCGTTCGCCAAGGGCGCCGTCATGACAGCGGTGGTGCTCGTCCTGTTCGGCCTCATGCTGGCATGGCGTCGTATGTCCGTCAGATTCGGACTCAGGCGATGCTACGTCTACGAGGACGGCCTGGTCGTCACCAATCTGTTCGGCGGCGTGCAGGACGCGGTGGCGTGGAGCGAGGTGACCGCGCTGAACCGGTACATCGGCGCGTCGGTCTTCATGACCCTCCACCGGTTCGAGATCGCACGGCACGGCCTCAGGCCTCTGGTGATCCTGGCGCTGGGCCTGAAGCCCCCCATGGTGGACGCTCTGCTGAGCCGGCTGGCCAAGAACGGCATTCGCTGAGAACGGCACGTGACGACCGAGTGGATACCGCGGCGGACCCGTCAACGAGCAGGAGACAGTGGAAATGCGAGCCGGCACGGGCTCCGATCAGGTCTGCGCCATGTCCACGAAGCGCGAGTAGTGCCCCTGGAAGGCGACAGTGATCGTCGCCGTCGGACCGTTACGGTGCTTGGCCACGATCAGGTCCGCCTCGCCCGCCCGGGGTGACTCCTTCTCGTAGGCGTCCTCACGGTGCAGCAGGATCACCATGTCGGCGTCCTGCTCGATGGAACCGGACTCTCGGAGGTCGGAGACCATCGGCTTCTTGTCCGTCCGCTGCTCGGGACCACGGTTCAGCTGGGAGAGCGCGATGACCGGCAGTTGCAGTTCCTTGGCCAGCAGCTTGAGGTTTCGGGACATGTCCGAGACCTCCTGCTGACGGCTCTCGGCACGCTTCGAGCCACCGGACTGCATCAGCTGCAGATAGTCGATGACCACCAGCTTGAGATCGTTGCGCTGCTTCAGACGACGGCACTTCGCCCGGATCTCCATCATGGAGAGGTTCGGGGAGTCGTCGATGTAGAGCGGGGCGGCGGAGACATCCGGCATCCGTCGCGCCAGCCGCGTCCAGTCCTCGTCGGTCATGGTGCCGGAGCGCATGTGGTGGAGCGCCACCCGCGCCTCGGCGGACAGCAGGCGCATCGCGATCTCGTTCCGCCCCATTTCCAGGGAGAAGATCACGCTGGGCAGGTTGCTCTTGATCGAACAGGCCCGCGCGAAGTCCAGGGCGAGCGTGGACTTACCCATGGCGGGACGGGCCGCGATGACGACCATCTGGCCCGGGTGGAGGCCGTTGGTCAGGGCGTCGAGGTCGGTGAAGCCGGTCGGCACACCGGTCATCTCGCCGCTGCGGGAACCGATCGCCTCGATCTCGTCGAGCGCGCCCTCCATGATGTCGCCGAGCGGCAGGTAGTCCTCACTGGTCCGCTGCTCGGTGACGGCGTAGATCTCGGCCTGTGCGGAGTTGACGATGTCGTCGACATCGCCGTCGGCCGCGTATCCCATCTGCGTGATCTTCGTGCCTGCCTCGACGAGACGCCGGAGCACCGCACGCTCATGAACGATCTCCGCGTAGTACGAAGCGTTGGCCGCGGTCGGCACCGACTGGACCAGGGTGTGCAGATACGGGGCTCCGCCCACCTTGGTGATCTCGCCACGCTTGACGAGTTCCGCCGCCACCGTGATCGGGTCGGCCGGCTCGCCCTTGGCGTAGAGGTCGAGGATCGCCTGAAAGACGGTCTCGTGGGCGGGGCGGTAGAAATCGTGGCCCTTGATGATCTCCACGACGTCGGCGATGGCGTCCTTCGACAGGAGCATGCCACCGAGGACGGACTGTTCCGCATCAAGGTCCTGGGGCGGCACCCGCTCGAATCCCGGGGAGCCGCCCTCCCAGCCGTTGCTCTCCCGGCCGCGGTCGTGCTGCTCGCCGCGGTCCCGGCTCTCGCCCCGGCGCTGGCGGGAAACAGGCAGCCGGTCACTGGGACCGGTGTCGGCCCAGGGGTCGTCCAACGGCTCGGGAATACTCATCCGGCCACCTCCTCCCGTCCGCTCCGCGGACCTAGCCGTGCCACTCTTTCTTACGGCACGGCACCGACAAACAAGACGCCCGACTCCGGTTGCGGTGTGTCGGGTTCTGCCGGGTTTCCAGGGCCGAAACGGGGTGGGGGCGCCGCACCACGGTAGGCCTCCCGGCACCGTCAGCCAATCTGGTTATCCACAGGGCATGTGGACGACGGACCAGATGCTGTGGAGAACCACGCAGAACCTGTGCACGGACCGGGGGACAGCACTGTGGACAAACTCATAGCGACCTCACCATCACCCTTCTGACCTGCACGTTCCCCATCCACTGGCTGTGGGGGAGAAAAAGTTTCCGAGTCGGTGCAAGATCACGGCAACCCACACCCAGGAGAACACCGAACCGCAACAAATGTAAGGATCAATAAGGGATTGCATCTGTTACCTGTGGAAGATTAGATTGGCCCTCATGACCCAGGCACCGGCGAGCCCGCCACCCAGTCGCCGTCGGCACGACCGCGAGATCATCGCACTCGCGGTTCCCGCCTTCGGCGCACTCGTGGCCGAGCCTCTTTTCGTCATGGTCGACAGCGCCATCGTCGGCCATCTCGGGACCCCGCAACTGGCCGGCCTGGCCGTTGCCGCGGCCCTCCTGACGACCGCCGTGAGCATCTTCGTCTTTCTGGCCTACGCCACCACGGCAGCGGTCGCCCGACGGGTCGGCGCCGGCGACCTGACCTCTGCGATCCGTCAGGGCATGGACGGTATCTGGCTGGCCATACTGCTCGGCCTCGCGGTCATCGCCCTGACTCTCCCCCTGGCCCCCTGGCTCGTCGAGGTCTTCGGCGCCTCCCACACCGCGGCCCCCTACGCCACCACCTATCTACGGATCTCCAGCCTCGGCATCCCCGCCATGCTCGTCGTGATGGCCGCGACCGGCGTGCTCCGGGGCCTGCAGAACACCCGCACCCCGCTCTATGTCGCCATCGGCGGCTTCGCCGCCAACGGGGCCCTCAACGCGGGCCTCGTCTACGGCGCCGGGCTCGGCATCGCCGGATCGGCCTGGGGCACGGTGATCGCCCAGGTCGCGATGGCGGTCGCCTATCTCGTCGTGGTGGTCCGCGGCGCCCGGCGACACGGCGCCTCACTGCGCCCCGATGCCGCGGGCATCAGGGCCAGCGCCCAGGCAGGTGTGCCCCTCCTGGTCCGCACACTGTCGCTCCGTGCCGTCCTGCTGATCGCCACCGCCGTCGCGGCCCGGCTGGGCGACACCGACCTGGCCGCGCACCAGATCATTCTCTCGCTCTGGAGCCTGATGGCCTTCGCGCTGGACGCCATCGCCATCGCCGGGCAGGCCATCATCGGCCGGTACCTGGGGGCCGATGACGCCAAGGGGGCGCGTGAGGCCTGTCGCCGCATGGTGCAGTGGGGCGTCGCCTCCGGTGTGCTGTTCGGAGTGCTGATCGTTCTCGCCCGCCCCCTGTTCGTACCGTTGTTCACCAGCGACCAGTCCGTCCAGGACACCCTCTTCCCGGCCCTGCTGGTGGTGGCCCTGACCCAGCCGATCTCCGGGGTCGTCTTCGTTCTGGACGGTGTACTGATGGGCGCCGGGGACGGTCCGTACCTGGCCTGGGCCATGCTCGTCACCCTGGCCGTCTTCGCCCCGGTGGCCCTGCTCGTCCCCTACCTCGGGGGCGGGCTGACAGTGCTGTGGTGCGCGATGGCCCTGATGATGGCCGTTCGCATGGCGACGCTCTGGTTCCGTACCCGCTCGGGCAAGTGGCTGGTCACCGGAGCCGCTCGCTGAGCCGCCGGTTCTCTGCCTGTTTCACGTGAAACAGGCAGAGAACCGGCACGCACCCGAAGCCGGAAACGGCGAAGGGCCGCACCCCAAGAGGTGCGGCCCTTCACTGTTCTGCTGAGATGCGGCCTGGTCAGGCAGCAACAACCTCGACGCCGAGCTTCGCAGCGACCTCGGGGTGCAGACGGACGGACACCTGGTGTCCGCCCAGCGTCTTGATCGGCGAGCCGAGCTCGACGCGACGCTTATCGACGTCCGGACCACCGGCAGCCTTGATCGCCGAGGCGATGTCGGCCGGGGTGACGGAGCCGAAGAGACGACCGGCGTCGCCGGAGCGAACAGCCAGACGGACCTTCACGGCCTCGAGCTTGGACTTGATCTCGTTGGCCTGCTCGATCGTGGCGATCTCGTGGATCTTGCGGGCGCGGCGGATCTGCGCCACGTCCTTCTCGCCACCCTTGGTCCAGCGAATGGCGAAGCCACGCGGAACCAGGTAGTTACGGGCGTACCCGTCCTTGACGTCAACGACGTCGCCAGCAGCACCGAGGCCGGAGACCTCGTGGGTGAGGATGATCTTCATGATTCGGTCACCCTTCCCTTATCGCGCGGTGGACGTGTAGGGCAGCAGCGCCATCTCACGGCTGTTCTTGACAGCCGTGGCGACGTCACGCTGATGCTGCGTGCAGTTGCCGGTGACGCGGCGGGCACGGATCTTGCCACGGTCGGAAATGAACTTCCGCAGCATGTTCGTGTCCTTGTAGTCCACGTACTGGGTCTTGTCCTTGCAGAACGCGCAGACCTTCTTCTTAGGCTTGCGCACAGGCGGCTTCGCCATGGTGTTTCTCCTGTGTGATCAAGAAGTGGGGGTACGAGCTGCCCTTAGAAGGGCGGCTCGTCCGAGTAGCCGCCGCCAGAGGCACCAGAGCCACCGGAACCGCCGGAGCTTCCGCCCCAGCCGCCTCCGCCGCTCTGCTGGCCCCCGCCCTGCTGGCCGCCGGCCGGCGCGCTCGTGGCCCACGGGTCGTCGGCGGGAGCACCGCCACCGCCCTGCTGGCCACCAGCACCGGGACCGCCGCCCCAGTTACCGCCACCCTGCTGACCGCCGCCGTATCCACCCTGGCCCTGGCCGCCCTGGCCACCACGACCGGTGGTCTTGGTGACCTTGGCGGTGGCGTTCTTGAGACTGGGGCCGACTTCCTCGACGTCCAGCTCGTAGACCGTGCGCTTGACGCCCTCGCGGTCTTCGTACGACCGCTGCTTCAGCCGGCCCTGCACGACAACGCGCATGCCTCGCGTGAGCGACTCGGCGACGTTCTCCGCCGCCTGACGCCAGACCGAGCAGGTGAGGAACAGGCCTTCGCCGTCCTTCCACTCATTGGTCTGCCGGTCGAAGATGCGGGGAGTGGACGCGACGCGGAACTTCGCGACCGCCGCACCGGACGGGGTGAAGCGCAGCTCGGGGTCGTCGACGAGATTGCCGACGACCGTGATGACGGTCTCGCCTGCCATGGGTGAACCTCTCGGCGGGGATTGCTTCTGGCTGCTTGCTGCTACTCGAACCCGATGACCACTGAGCTAGAAGCTCAGTGGATCTCGGGACGGAGGACCTTGGTCCGGAGGACCGACTCGTTCAGGTTCATCTGGCGGTCGAGCTCCTTGACGACCGCAGGCTCGGCCTGCAGGTCGATGACCGAGTAGATGCCCTCGGGCTTCTTCTTGATCTCGTAAGCGAGACGACGACGGCCCCAGGTGTCGACCTTCTCAACCTTTCCTTCGCCCTCACGGACGACGGAGAGGAAGTTCTCGATCAGCGGGGAGACTGCTCGCTCCTCGAGATCGGGGTCGAGGATGACCATCACCTCGTAGTGACGCATGTGGAACCCACCTCCTTTGGACTCAGCGGCCACGGTCGTTCCGTGGCAGGAGGGTCGTGATGCGTAAGCAACAGTGTCTCCGAGTAAAACAGCCACCACTGACAACGCCCTCCTTCGAGAAGGGGCTGATCCGGGGTGGCCCCGGGCAGACACCGGTGCAGACCGTACAGCGTACCTGCACAGAGGCTTCCGGTTGAAATCCGGTGGTCAGGAGACGCAATCTGTACACATCGGGTGTGAGCGGCGCCACGACGCGCCGCCTTTCGGCCAGGAGGTACTCCATGGCACGCACAGCACGATCCCATCCCCCCGTTTCCCTCTTCGCCACGGACGGCAGGGCCCATCCGCTCCAGGACGCCCTGGTGCTGGTGACGCTCGCTCTCGGCGTCCTCGCCTTCGTGACGGCCATGTTCGACAGCCTGCATCTGATCAGCTCGTGGGCCGGGCTCGTCGGGATTCTCACAGGTGCGTACGGGCAGTACATCTCCGTGACGACGCGGGAGAGGTTCCCGCTGATCCTCGGCATCGGAGCCTCCGCCATCGGGTTCTTCCTCGGCATGGCCCACGGCGGCCTCTTCGGCGGCGTGGTGGGCTGAGCAGGCCGGAACCAGCGGTCCCGGCACGGGCTCGGGACGGCGTCGCAGCCCGCCGCCGTCCCCTGCCCCACCCGCCGGAACCGTCCGGGTACGACAGGGCCAGACCGCGCGCTTCCCGGTCACAGTAGGCTTCGGCGCGAGAGCCGGAGCCCCTGACCGATGGGGACACACCTGCCGAGGAGCGCCCCGCATGAGCCTGACCCTGAGGACCATCAGCCGTGAGCAGCATCTGGCGTACATCCAGAGTCTGCCCGCGGCGAGTCACATGCAGGTCCCGGCATGGGCGGATGTGAAGGCCGAGTGGCGCGCGGAGAGCCTGGGCTGGTTCGACAAGGGCGGCGAGCTCGTCGGCGCCGGGCTGGTGCTCTACCGGCAGCTGCCCAAGATCAAGCGATACCTCGCTTATCTGCCCGAGGGGCCGGTCATCAACTGGTACGCCCCCAATCTGGCCGACTGGCTGCAGCCGATGCTGACGCATCTCAAGCAGCAGGGGGCCTTCTCGGTGAAGATGGGCCCGCCGGTCGTCATCCGCCGCTGGGACGCCCACGCGATCAAGGCCGGTATCCAGGACCCCGACGTGAAGCGCCTGCGCGACGTCGAGGCCACCCATATCGAACCCCGCGCCTTCGAAGTCGCGGACCGGCTGCGGAAGATGGGGTGGCAGCAGGGCGAGGACGGCGGCGCCGGCTTCGGTGACGTACAGCCCCGCTACATCTTCCAGGTGCCGCTGGCGAACCGCTCGCTCGAAGACGTCCACAAGGGCTTCAACCAGCTGTGGCGACGCAACATCAAGAAGGCCGAGAAGGCCGGTGTCGAGGTCGTCCAGGGCAGCTACGCCGAGCTCGCCGAGTGGCAGCGGCTGTACGAGATCACGGCCGAGCGCGACCACTTCCGACCGCGCCCGCTCGGCTACTTCCAGCGCATGTGGACGGCCCTCAACAACGAGGACCCCAACCGGATGCGGCTCTACTTCGCCCGCCACGAGGGCGAGAACGTCGCGGCCGCGACCATGCTGATCGTCGGCGGTCACGTCTGGTACTCCTACGGCGCCTCGGCCAACCACAAGCGCGAGGTCAGGCCCTCGAACGCGATGCAGTGGCGGATGCTCCGTGACTCGTACGCCATGGGCGCCACCGTCTACGACCTGCGCGGCATCTCCGACTCCCTGGACGAGACGGACCACCTCTTCGGTCTGATCCAGTTCAAGGTGGGTACTGGCGGTCAGGCGGCGGAGTACCTCGGTGAGTGGGACTTCCCGCTCAACAAGCTGCTGCACAAGGCGCTCGACATCTACATGTCCCGCCGCTGATCCGTGACAGAAGGATCCGTGGCAGAAGGATCCTCGGCACAAGGATCCCCGGCACAAGGATCCTCGGCACAAGGCTGACGAAACCGGCTTCATTCGTTTCAATGGGTTCTTCAAGAAGCCCCTCATACCTCTGACACACCGCAGCCACCAGAAAGGTTCCGGACCGGCCATGGCGCTCTCCCTGTACGTCGACACCGCGCGCTGGCGGGCGCACCAGAAATCCGTGCTCGATCAGTTCCCCGGCCTCGTACCGGTCTGCAAGGGCAACGGGTACGGCTTCGGCCACGAACGGCTGGCCGACGAGGCGATCCGCTTCGGTTCCGACACGCTCGCGGTCGGCACCACCTACGAGGCCGCCCGGATCAAGGACTGGTTCAGCGGCGATCTGCTGGTGCTCACGCCGTTCCGGCGGGGTGAGGAGCCGGTGCCGCTGCCCGACCGGGTCATCCGTTCCGTGTCGTCCGTGGACGGGGTGCACGCCCTGGTGGGCGCCCGGGTCGTCATCGAGTGCATGAGCTCGATGAGGCGGCACGGCGTCAAGGAGGACGAGCTCGGGCAGCTGCACGCGGCCATCGAGGACGTACGGCTCGAGGGCTTCGCCCTGCACCTGCCGCTGGACCGTACCGACGGCTCGGACGCCGTCGAGGAGGTCATCGCCTGGATGGACCGTCTGCGGGCGGCCCGGCTGCCGCTGCACACGATGTTCGTCAGCCACCTCCGGGCCGAGGAGCTGGGCCGGCTTCAGCAGCAGTTCCCGCAGACCCGCTTCCGCGCCCGCATCGGGACCCGGCTCTGGCTCGGCGATCACGAGGCGACGGAGTACCGGGGTGCCGTGCTCGACGTCACGCGCGTCGTCAAGGGCGACCGGTTCGGCTACCGGCAGCAGAAGGCCGCCTCCGACGGCTGGCTGGTGGTCGTCGCGGGCGGTACGTCGCACGGGGTGGGCCTGGAGGCCCCGAAGGCGCTGCACGGCGTGATGCCGCGCGCCAAGGGGGTCGCCCGTGCGGGCCTGGCCACCGTCAACCGGAATCTGTCGCCGTTCGTCTGGGCCGGCAAGCAGCGCTGGTTCGCCGAGCCGCCGCACATGCAGGTGTCGATCCTGTTCGTGCCCTCGGACGCGGAGGAGCCGAGGGTCGGCGACGAGCTGGTGGCCCATCTGCGCCACACCACCACGCAGTTCGACCGCCTCGTCGACCGCTGAGGCGCTGCGGGCCGCCGCTGTGCCGACGGCCCGCAGCCTCACCCGTCGCGTCGCTCAGTCCGCGGCCGGCGTGCCCCCGGTGCCCCACTCCACGCGCGGCCCCTCGACCGTGAACGTGGCATGGCGCGGCGGATGCGCGGCCGCGTGGCCCAGCACGAAGACATCCTGCGCCCCGTCGAGCACCCCGCCCGACGGATCGTCCGATCCGTCGCGCCGCACGACGTCCCGCTCCGGCATCAGAATGTCGCGCACGACCACGGCGCAGAGGTACAGCGTGCCCAGCAGATGCAGGGCGATGGCCAGCTGATAGCCCTCCGTCGGCAGCCCCTGATGCTTGTCGCCGCTCGTCGTGTAGGCGAGGTACATCCAGATGCCCAGGAAGTACATGACCTCGCAGGCCTGCCAGATCAGGAAGTCCCGCCAGCGCGGGCGGGCCAGCGCGGCGAGGGGGATCAGCCACAGCACGTACTGCGGTGAATAGACCTTGTTGACGAGGATGAACACCGCGACGACGAGGAACGCGAGCTGCGCGAACCGCGGCCGGCGCGGCGCCGTCAGCGTCAGCGCGCCGATGGCGGCGCACAGCGCGATCGTCCCCAGGGTCGAGACGGTGTTGACCGTGCTGACGTCGATGGCCTCGCCCGTGCGCTGGGTGATGATCAGCCAGAAGGAGCCGAAGTCGATCGAGCGCTCCTCGCTGAAGGTGTAGAACTTCTTCCACCCCTCGGGCGCGAACGCCATCACCGGCAGGTTGACCACCAGCCAGGAGGCCGCCGCGCCGAGCGTCGCCACCCAGAACGCTCGCCATTTCCCGGCCCGCCAGCACAGCACGAAGGCAGGGCCCAGCAGCAGCACGGGATACAGCTTGGCGGCCGTGGCCAGCCCGATCAGGATGCCGAACGCCAGCGGGCGGCTCCTGGACCACATGAGCATCGCCGCGGCCGTGAGGGCGACGGCCAGCAGGTCCCAGTTGATCGTGGCGGTGAGGGCGAAGGCGGGTGCGAGCGCCACCAGGAGGCCGTCCCAGGGGCGGCGCCGGTGCGTGCGCGCGACACAGACGGCGATGATCGCGGTGCAGATCATCAGCATGCCCGCGTTGACCAGCCAGTACGCCTGCTCCTGGTGCTGGATCGAACCACCCGGGGTCAGCCAGGCGGCGATCTGCATGAACACCCCCGTCAGCACGGGGTATTCCAGATATTGCATATCGCCGGGCAGCCGGTCGAAGTAGGGCACCAGACCGTCGGAGAAACCGCGCCCCGCGTACAGATGCGGAATGTCCGAGTAGCAGGCGTGGGTGTACTGGGAGCCGGCGCCCTGGAACCAGGCCCAGTTGTAGCAGGGCAGCTTCTGCACCATGCCGAGCGCGAACATCCCCAGCGCCACCAGCGCGACGGCGCCCACGGGGCTGAGTGCGGTGCTGCCGAGCCGCGACCAGCGGCCCGACCTCCCACCGATCAGCTCGCTGCCGGCCGCGGCGACCTCGTCCTCATGCGTGGGCCGTACGACGGACCGTTCCTGATGCACGCTCGTGTCCTCTGCACTTGGCATGCCGCACATCCTGCCGTACGGGACTGTGCGAACGTCGAGGGCCGCCGCACCCTGTGGTGCGACGGCCCTCGACATGACTCTCGGATGGCCTCACCCGGACCGCGGGCCGGGTGAGGAGCGCTGCCTGCCGGGCGCTAACCGGGCGGGCCACCGAAGATGTCGCCGTTGCTGTTGCCCCCGTCACTGGTGGGCGGGCTGGAGCCGCCGGGGTCGCCGTTGCCCCCGGCCGCCCCGTTCGAGGTGCCGGGCGTGCCGCCGTTGTCCCCGCCGGTCGTGCCGGGATCGGTGCCGCCGTCCCCTCCCTCGGACGTACCGCCGTCGTTCTGGCAGTTCCAGTCCCAGGTACCGCAGGTCTCGGACGGGTCGGGCGACGGCGAGGCCGGAGCACTCGGCGTGGGCGTGTCGGACGGCGACGGGGTCGGGCTCGGAGGGGGCGTGTAGCTCGGCGTCGGCTCGGGGCTGCTCGCGCCGCCCCCGTAGAGCGTCTTGCCGATCGGCTCCGCCTTCGGGAAGTCCACGACCTTCTGGTTCTTCATCGCTTCGGCCATGTAGTCGTGCCAGATCTGGGCCGGGAACGAGGCGCCGTGGATCTTCTCCTCACCGCCGGTCCCGTACATCTTCTCGAACTTGCGGTTCTTGTGCTTCTCGTTGTCGTCCAGCCGGTACATGCTGATCGCGGTCGACAACTGCGGGGTGTAGCCGACGAACCAGGCGGAGAGGTTGTCGTCCGTCGTACCCGTCTTGCCCGCCACATCACGGCCCGGGAGCTGGGCGGGTGTACCCGTGCCCTTCTCGACGACGTTCTTGAGCACGTCGGTCACGTTGTCGGCGACGTCGCTGTCGAAGGCGCGCTTGGTGACCGTCTCGTGCTGGTATATCACCCTGCCGACCTTCTTCACCTGGGTGACCGAGAACGGCTCGCGCTGCTGGCCGCTGGCCGCGAACGTGGCGTACGCGCCGGCCATCCGGATCACGCTCGGCGAGGACGTGCCGATGGAGAACGACGGAACGTTCGAGTCCGCCATGTTCCTGTCGTCCTTCAGACCGGCCGCGATGGCCGCCTTCTTCACCTTGTCGGTGCCCACGTCCATGCCCAGCTGGACGTAGGGGGAGTTGGCGGACACCTCCATCGCCTTACGAAGGGTGATGTCGCCCTCGGACTTGTGCCCGTCGTTGGTCTGGAGCCACTCCTTGCCCTCCTCGTTGGTCCAGACCTCGCCGTTGTACTGCTTGATCTTCAGCTTGTCGTCGCCGTTGTAGATGCTCATCGGCGAGACCTTCTCGCGTGCCGAGTCACTCTGGTCCGCGCGGAGCTCGGGGTCCCGCTTGCCGTACTCCATGGCAGCGGCCAGCACGAAGGGCTTGAACGTCGAACCGACCGCGGCGCCCGTCGGGTCCGCGTTGTTGGTGTAGTGCTGGGTCGCGTCCTTGCCGCCGTAGATCGCCCTGATGGCGCCGGTCGCCGGATCGACCGACCCGCCACCGAACTGGACGTGCGTGTCCTTGTCGGGGCGCTTCTTGGGGTCGATCTTCTCGTCGTAGACCCTCTTGACCGCCGCGTTGAGCTGCTTGACCTTCTTCTTGTCGAAGGTCGTGTGGATCTCGTACCCGCCCAGCCGGAGCATCTCCTCGGTGACGCCCTTGTCGTTGTTGTTGAGGAAGTACGACTTCGCGAGGTCGACCAGGTAGCCGGTCTGGCCGCCCAGCTGGGCGTCCTTCTTCAGCGGGTCGGGCATCGGGAACTTCGTGTACTTGAGGCGCTCGGCCTTCGTCATCCGGCCGTCCTTCACCTCTTCGTTGAGGATCCACCGCCAACGCTTCTCCGCCCGGTCCCGGTTCTTCTCCGCGGTGGCTTCCTTCGCGTCGATCTCCGGGGCACCGGCCGGGTCGTAGTAGCTGGCTCCCTTGAGCAGGGTCGCCAGGAAGGCGCACTGGCTCGGGTTCAGCTCCTTGGCGTCAATGCCGTAGTACGTACGGGCCGCCGCCTGGAGACCCGACGCGCCCCGCCCGTAGTACGAGACGTTGAGGTACCCGGCCATGACCGTCTTCTTGTTCTCTTCCTTGCCGACCTTCAGCGTGATGAAGAGTTCCTCGAACTTCCGGCTCAGGGTCTGTTCCTGGGAGAGCCGTGAGTTCTTGACGTACTGCTGGGTGATCGTCGAGCCACCCTGCGTCTGGCCGCCCTTGGCCATGTTCCAGACCGCTCGGGCGATACCCATCGGGTCGATGCCCTTGTCGTGGTCGAACGACTTGTTCTCCGCCGAGATGACCGCGTTGCGCATCGCCTCGGGGATCTGCTCGTAGCCGATGACCTGCCGGTTGGCCTGACCACCGGTGGCGACCATCTGGGTGTTGTCGGACCAGTAGTAGACGTTGTTCTCCGCCTTCGCGGCCGCGTTCACCTCGGGCTTGGCGACCATCGCGTACGCGAGGCCGGCGAGGCCCATCAGCAGGCCGAGGAAGCCGATACAGAGGCTGGAGACCAGCTTCCACGAGGGCACCCAGCGCCGCACGCCGTACTTGCCGGCGCGCGGGTAGTCGATGAAGCGCTTCTTGACCGGGCGCTGGTTTCCACGCCCGCGGCCCTCCGCCCCGTCGTCGCCTCCGCCGCGGCGCCGTCCTCCACCGTCGGAGCCACCACGACCGCCGCCGCCTCGCTGAGCGGCTCGTCTCGCGGCGGCACGCCCGCCGTACGGGGCTTCCTCGCCGGGCGAAACGGAAGGTGATTCCTCAGTGACGCCGCGTGACGGTGCCGCACGGCGTCCTGAGGACTGCTGGGTGGCTCGTCTGGTCGCGGCGCGCCCGCCACCTTGCGGTTGCGGCGTTTTGCGACGGTGCTCGCTCATCGAACGACTACTCCTCGGGCAGGCGAGAACGCCTGGAAGCGGCAGTTGAGATCCGGTCCCCCCGAATTACGGACCATCCCTGCGACGGGCTCGTCCGCAGTGCATCCGGTCAGTCCGCGGAGACTGACGCGGTCGGGCGTCACACGGTTCCCGGTGGTCTGCATGCCGGACAGACTACGCACGGTCAAAACCCTTCCAGGACCGAACTTCACCTCAAATTACGCAAGTCGGTTCCTAAGAATTCGCGATGTGACGCCGTTCACTAAGGCCCCCCTTGCCCCGACGGAGAGTCCGATCTATCGTGCTGATGTATCGAGTCGATACATCAGCTCGGTACATCGGCTCGGCATATCAGCTCGGCACAGGGACAGCGAGAGCACTCGGAGAAGGAGGAGGCGAGGTTGAGCAGACGCTCCGGCATCCTCGAGTTCGCTGTCCTCGGACTGCTCAGAGAGTCCCCGATGCACGGCTATGAGCTGCGCAAACGTCTCAACACCTCACTGGGGATCTTCCGTGCCTTCAGCTACGGAACCCTCTATCCCTGCCTCAAGACGCTGGTCGCCAACGGCTGGTTGATCGAGGAGCCGGGAAACGCTCCGCCAGACCTTCCGCCCGGCTCCGGCCGTGCGGTGGCCCCTTCCTCTTCTCTGGCAGGGCGCCGCGCCAAGATCGTCTATCGATTGACGGCGGAAGGTAAGGAGCACTTCGAAGAGCTGCTCTCGCACACCGGCCCCGACTCCTGGGAGGACGAGCACTTCGCTGCTCGTTTCGCCTTCTTCGGACAGACGGAGCACGGGGTGCGCATGCGGGTGCTGGAAGGCCGTCGCAGCCGACTGGAGGAGCGTCTCGAGAAGATGAGCGCCTCTCTGGCCCGCACCCGCGAGCGTCTCGACGACTACACACTTGAGCTTCAGCGACACGGCATGGAGTCCGTGGAGCGCGAAGTGCGCTGGCTGAACGAGCTCATCGAGAGCGAGCGGTCGGGACGGGATCAGCGACGATCCTCGCCCGAGGGCTCAGCTCAGCAGAACACCGCAGGAGAGCCGGACGGCCTGCCCCGGCGGGGTAACAACCCGCCGGATCCGTCCGGCGACACCGCCAAGTGAGATCCCCGCAGATCCGCGGGGCCTCATCAGGAACATCCATTACTCACAGGGAGCAACCGGAATGGGTTCGGTTCGCGTAGCCATCGTCGGCGTGGGCAACTGCGCCGCCTCGCTGGTCCAGGGCGTCGAGTACTACAAGGACGCCGATCCGGCCGGCAAGGTGCCCGGTCTGATGCACGTCCAGTTCGGCGAGTACCACGTACGGGACGTCGAGTTCGTCGCCGCCTTCGACGTCGACGCGAAGAAGGTCGGCCTCGACCTCTCGGACGCCATCGGCGCCAGCGAGAACAACACCATCAAGCTCTGCGACGTGCCGAACGCCGGACTGACCGTCCAGCGCGGCCACACCCACGACGGGCTCGGCAAGTACTACCGCGAGACCATCGAGGAGTCGACCGAGGCCCCGGTCGACATCGTCCAGATCCTCAAGGACCGCAAGGTCGACGTGCTGGTCTGCTACCTGCCCGTCGGCTCCGAGGTCGCTGCGAAGTTCTACGCGCAGTGCGCCATCGATGCCAAGGTCGCCTTCGTCAACGCCCTCCCGGTCTTCATCGCCGGCACCAAGGAGTGGGCGGACAAGTTCACCGAGGCCGGTGTCCCGATCGTGGGCGACGACATCAAGTCGCAGGTCGGCGCCACCATCACGCACCGCGTGATGGCGAAGCTGTTCGAGGACCGGGGCGTTGTCCTGGACCGCACGATGCAGCTGAACGTCGGCGGCAACATGGACTTCAAGAACATGCTCGAGCGTGAGCGCCTTGAGTCCAAGAAGATCTCCAAGACGCAGGCCGTCACCTCGCAGATCCGTGACCGCGACCTCGGTGCGGACAACGTCCACATCGGCCCGTCGGACTACGTGGCCTGGCTGGACGACCGCAAGTGGGCGTACGTGCGCCTTGAGGGTCGCGCCTTCGGTGACGTTCCGCTGAACCTGGAGTACAAGCTCGAGGTCTGGGACTCCCCGAACTCGGCCGGTGTCATCATCGACGCCGTCCGCGCCGCGAAGATCGCCAAGGACCGCGGCATCGGCGGCCCGATCCTCTCCGCGTCCTCGTACTTCATGAAGTCCCCGCCGGTCCAGTACTTCGACGACGAGGCCCGCGAGAACGTCGAGAAGTTCATCAGGGGCGAGGTCTCCCACTGACGCCACCTGAATAGGGTCTCCCGTCCGGTTGCGAACCGGATCCGGACGGACGGCCCCAGGCGCGTCGGCGCGGCAGCACAGCGAGGAGCGGCAACGCTCCTCGGCTCCCGCACCGTTGAGGGTCCCCGGGCAATCCGCCCGGGGACCCTCAACGTATGTGACCCTTGCTCCCATGCCCGTCGTGCGTGACCTGCGCGTTCTCCTGCGTCTCCGGAACTTCCGCCGCCTGCTGGCCGTACGGGTGCTGTCCCAGTCGGCCGACGGCGTCTATCAGGTGGCCCTGGCCACCCACGTGGTCTTCTCCCCGGAGAAGCAGACGTCGGCGGGCGCCATCGCCTCCGCGATGGCCGTACTCCTGCTGCCCTACTCGCTCATCGGCCCGTTCGCCGGAGTGCTCCTGGACCGCTGGCCCCGCCGTCAGGTCTTCCTCTACGGCAATCTGCTGCGCGCCGCGCTCGCGTGCTGCACCGCGGTCCTGATCCTCGGCTCCGCCCCCGACTGGCTCTTCTACGCCTCGGCCCTGTGCGTCACCGCGGTCAACCGCTTCGTCCTGGCCGGCCTCTCCGCCGCGCTGCCGCGTGTCGTCGACCGGGACCGGCTGGTGCTCGCCAACTCCCTCTCCCCGACCGCGGGCACACTCGCCGCGACGGCAGGCGGTGGCCTCGCCTTCGTCGTACGGCTCACGCTGTCGGATTCCGATGCGGCGGTGGTGCTGCTGGGCGCGGGGCTCTACCTCACCTCGGCATTGGCGTCCTTGAGCCTTGCCACCGGACTGCTCGGGCCGGAGCGGAGCCATGCCCATCTCCGCCTGAGCAAGGCTCTCGTCATGACCGCCCGTGGGCTCGGCGACGGGCTGCGACATCTGGCGGAACGCAAGCACGCCGCACAGGCGCTGGCCGCCATAACGGTGATCCGCTTCTGTTACGGGGCGCTGACCGTGACGGTTCTGATGCTGTGCCGGTACGCCTGGGCCGACACGGAGTCCCATGGGCTGGCGCTGCTCGGGCTGGCGGTGGGCGTATCCGGTGCCGGGTTCTTCGCAGCGGCAGTGCTCTCTCCCTGGGCGGTGGCACGGCTCGGCCGGTTCCGCTGGATGATGGCGTGCGCGGCGGCGGCCGCTGTCCTCGTACCGGCGCTGGGACTGTGGTTCACCCCCGCGCCGATGCTCGTCGCGGCGTTCGTGCTGGGACTCGTCACTCAGGGAGCGAAGATCGCGACGGACACAGTGGTGCAGACCTCCGTGGACGACGCCTTCCGCGGCCGGATCTTCTCGCTCTACGACGTGCTGTTCAACGTTGCGTTCGTGGGCGCCGCCGCGATCTCCGCCCTGATGCTGCCCCCTGACGGGAAGTCGGCCGCGGTGGTCATCGGAGTGGCAGCGCTCTACGCCTTGGTGGCCGCGGCCCTGTTCCGCCTCGCGCCGGTCAAGTCGGCGAGCTGACCCATCGACACCGAACCCGGCAGCGCACACATCGAGGGCGCTGTTTCACGTGAAACAGCGCCCTCGATATGTGCGCTGCCGGTCATGTTTCACGTGAAACATGACCGGCAGCCCTTCCGGTCCTACCGTCGCCGTGGGGCTCAGCTCTGCGATTCCCACCACTTCTTGAGCTCCGCCACTGCCTCGTCGTGCTCCATCGGCCCGTTCTCCAGGCGCAGTTCCAGCAGAAACGCATACGCCTTGCCGATGACCGGTCCGGGCCCGACGCTCAGGACCTGCATGATCTCGTTGCCGTCCAGGTCCGGCCGAATCGCGTCGAGCTCTTCCTTGTCCTGCAACTGAGCGATGCGCTCCTCCAGCGCGTCGTAGGTCCGCGAGAGAGCGGCGGCCTTGCGCTTATTGCGCGTGGTGCAGTCCGAGCGGGTCAGCTTGTGCAGCCTCTCCAGCAGAGGGCCGGCGTCACGCACATAGCGGCGGACCGCCGAGTCGGTCCACTCCCCGTCGCCGTACCCGTGGAAGCGCAGATGCAGCTCCACCAGCTTCGAGACGTCCTTGACCATCTCGTTGGAGTACTTGAGTTCGGTCATCCGCTTCTTGACCATCTTGGCGCCCACCACCTCGTGGTGATGGAACGAGACCCGGCCGTCCTTCTCGAAGCGCCGGGTCCTCGGCTTGCCGATGTCGTGAAGGAGGGCGGCAAGACGCAGAACGAGGTCCGGGCCGTCCTCCTCAAGGTCGATCGCCTGCTCCAGAACGGTCAGAGAGTGCTCGTACACATCCTTGTGACGGTGATGCTCATCACTTTCCAGCCGGAGCGCAGGAAGCTCGGGGAGGACCTGCTGTGCCAGTCCGGTGTCGACGAGGAGCGCCAATCCCTTCCGGGGGTGTGAGGAGAGCAGCAGCTTGGTGAGCTCCTCACGGACCCGCTCGGCGGAGACGATTTCGATCCGGCCCGCCATCTCCGTCATCGCCGCGACGACATCGGGGGCTACTTCGAAGTCGAGCTGCGCGGCGAAGCGCGCGGCACGCAGCATCCGCAGCGGATCATCGGAGAAGGATTCCTCTGGCGTTCCGGGGGTGCGCAGGACGCGCTCCGCCAGGTCCTCAATGCCACCGTGCGGGTCGATGAAGTCCTTCTGAGGCAGCGCGACGGCCATCGCGTTGACGGTGAAATCACGGCGGACGAGGTCGTCCTCGATGGAGTCACCGTAGGAAACTTCCGGCTTGCGCGAGGTTCGGTCGTACGCCTCGGACCGGTATGTGGTGACTTCGATCTGGTAACCGTCCTTCTGGGCGCCCACCGTGCCAAAGGCGATCCCGACCTCCCACACCGAGTCCGCCCATGGCCGGACGATCTTCAGGACGTCCTCGGGACGGGCATCGGTGGTGAAGTCCAGGTCGTTCCCGAGCCTGCCGAGAAGTGCGTCCCGAACCGAGCCGCCGACCAGGGCAAGACTGAATCCGGCATCCTGGAAACGGCGGGCGAGATCGTCGGCGACCGGGGACACCCGGAGCAGTTCACTGACTGCGCGGTGCTGCACCTGGGTCAGGGCGCTGGAGTTGTCTTCATTGGCGTTCGGCACAACAGAAAAGGGTACGTGCCCGGACCGGTCCGGGCGTCATGGTTTCCTTCAGCCCTGCGAGACTCTGCCGATCATGTGTCGTACTCCCCAGCACTTAGCCCCCGCGCACATCGTTACCATGCGTGGACGCAGCAACGGACGACGATCGACAGCAGCTCATGACGACGAGGGACGGGTAGGCGCGTGGCCGAGGCGGCAGACTTCCAGGGGAAGAACCACTCTCCTGCCCGCCGGTGGCTGCGGCGCACAGCCGCCGTGCTCGCCGGAGCTCCGCTCGTCGCTGCCCTGCTGGCCGGGGCGACCGCCCCGGTCGCACAGGCCGGCGTCACGGACAAGGCTCCGACGGGGTCCGGCACTGTCGCGGTATCCCTGGACACGTTGACTCCGAGCGCCCCTGTGAAAGGGGACACCCTCACGGTCTCCGGCACTCTGACCAACAAGGGCAAGGAGACCGTCACCGCGGCTCAGGTCGATCTGCGCGTGGGGCCCCGGCTCTTCAGCAGGACCTCGATCGACGCGGCCAACCAGCGCAAGGGATACCTGCCCGGCGCCGATCCGTCCCCGGTCGGCGGCAAGTACACGGTGAAGATCGCCAAGCTTCCCTCCGGGATCAGCCAGGACTTCACCCTGTCCGTGCCCGTCAGCAAGCTGGGACTGGGCGACGACGGCGTGTACCAGTTCGGCGTCACCCTGTCGGGCCGGACACCCCACGCCCTGTACGACCAGGTGCTCGGGATCCAGCGGACCTTCCTCCCCTGGCAGAGCGAGGACCGTGACTCCAAGCCCCGGATCAGCTACGCCTGGCCCCTGATCGCACCGGCTCACCTCACCGCGGAGACCGGCTCCGACGCCCAGCAGACCCCGGTGTTCGCCGACGACGACCTGGCCGCCGAGATCGCGCCCGGCGGTCGCCTGGAACAGATGGTGTCGCTGGGCCGGCAGCTGCCCGTGACCTGGGTCATCGACCCGGATCTGCTGGCCAGTGTCGACGCGATGACGCGGGACTACCGGGTCAAGTCCGGCGACACCACGATCGCCGGGACGAATCAGAACGTGGCCAAGCAGTGGCTCACCTCACTGGAAGCCGCGGTGTCCGAGGGCAAGGTCATCGCGCTGCCGTTCGGGGATCCCGATCTGGCGTCGATCGCGCACCGTGCCAAGAACGTCTCGGGCACCCTGAGCCACCTCCAGAACGCCAGCGAGGTGGCCACGCCGACCGTGCAGACGATCCTGCACCTGAAGCCGTCGACGGACTTCGCATGGCCGGTGGACGGCGCTGTCGACCCGTCCATCGTGGACGTCGCCACCTCGGCCGGTGCCCACAACGTGATCGCCCGCAGCGACAGCCTTCAGGAGACCGGCGGCCTGGTGTACACGCCCACCGCTGCCCGGCCGATCGGCGGCGGCACGACCGCCGTGGTCTCCGACGCACGGCTCTCCACGGCGTTCCAGGGCGACATGACGAAGGCCGGGGACTCCACGCTCGCCGTGCAGAAGTTCCTCGCCCTCACGCTCTCTCTGGCCGAGCAGGACACGGACAAGGACCGAAGCGTCGTCGTCGCACCCCAGCGGATGCCGACGGTCGCCCAGGCCCAGTCGATGGCCCGCGCCCTGCGCACCCTCGACGACGGCCGCTGGACGCAGTCCCAGGGGCTGATCCAGGCCGCGGAGGCCAAGCCCGACGCGAAGGCGACCACACAGGTACCCCCGACGTCCCGGTACCCGAAGAAGCTGCGCAGCCAGGAGCTGCCCACCCAGGCCTTCCAGGACATCAAGTCCACCCAGGCCTCCCTCAACAACTTCCAGGTGATCCTGACCCAGCCCGAGCGAGTGGTGACTCCCTTCGGCAACGCGGTCAACCGCTCCATGTCGACGTCGTGGCGGGGCAGGCCCCTGGAGGCCCAGCAGTACCGGGACTCGGTGCGCACCTACCTGCAGAGCCTCGTCAACGAGGTCCAGCTCATCTCGAAGTCGGACGTCACCCTGTCCGGCCGCAGCGCCACGATCCCGGTGACGGTGCAGAACAGACTGCTGCAGGACGTCGACCATCTGGTGCTGCGCCTGAGGTCGGAGAACGCGACGCGCCTCAAGCTGAACGACGACGGTGCCGTGGCGGAGCAGCCGATCCAGATCGCCGGCGGTCACAGTCAGTCCGTGAAGTTCGACGCCGCGGCCAACATCAACGGCCAGGTCCAGATGACCGCACAGCTCTACACCGAGGACGGGACACCGTACGGCGCGGAGATGAACTTCACCGTGAAGGTGTCGGAGCTGACGCCGACCGTGCTTCTCGTGATCGCCGGCGGGCTGCTGCTGCTGGTCCTCGCCGGCATCAGGATGTATGCACATCGCAAGCGCGCCAACGCGGGCGGCGCGGCGGGCGACGACGGCAGTGAACCCGAGCAGCCGAGTGACCCGAGGCCGGACACCGGTCCCGAAAGCACGGAGCCGTCGGGCACGGGTGAGAAAGTGGACCGTTGAGCGATGTCTGTCGTGGCCGGTCGGCCGGGGACGATGAGGTGGGGTTTCGATGAACGCGCCGTACGACGGTGATCGCGGTCAGGGTACGGGCGGAGCTGGGTCTTCCGGCGGTCCTCCGGTGCCCCCCGGACCGGAACAGGTGCCACAAGCACCCGATCCGTATCTGCAGGCTGCGTACGACTACGACCCGTACCGGGCCCAGGACCTCTCGGCACAGGATCCGGTGGGCGAGGCGCTGTACGACCGCGCCGCGCATCCGCCGCCGCCTCCTGGCACCTACCAGCAGCCCCAGCCGCTCTACCAGCAGCCGCCCGCGGCCCCGTACGCCCCCGACCCCCGGATCTGGGCGCAGACCCCGCCGCCCGAGCCCGACGGTCCGTCCCGGCACCTGCCGTACGGCGACGACGCGGCGACCACCCAGTTCGTCGGCGTGGACGATCTCGTCACCCAGGCGTCGGCGGGCCGCGACGAACCCGATGCGTTCGCCCACCTCTTCAGGGATCAGGAGGGCCCGGCGAGCTCACCCGGCCCGGCCCGGTCCGAACCGGCCCCCGCGCCCGTACCCCCGAAGTCCGGCGGCGGCGGCCGGGCCTCCGGCCTGCTGAAGTCCAGCGCGGTCATGGCGGCCGGCACCCTCGTCTCACGGCTCACCGGGTTCGTACGCAGCCTGGTGATCACCGCGGCGCTCGGCGCGGCCCTCCTCGGCGACAGCTTCACCATCGCGTACACGCTGCCGACCATGATCTACATCCTCACCGTGGGCGGCGGCCTCAACTCGGTGTTCGTCCCGCAGCTCGTCCGTTCCATGAAGGACGACGAGGACGGCGGCGAGGCCTATGCGAACCGGCTGCTGACCCTCGTGATGGTCGCGCTCGGCCTGATCGTCGCCCTCGCGGTCTTCGCCGCGCCCTGGCTCATCCGGCTGATGTCGCTGCCGATCGCGAACGACCCCGCCGCCAACAACGTGGCCACGACCTTCGCCCGGTACTGCCTGCCCACCATCTTCTTCATGGGTGTGCACGTCGTGATGGGCCAGATCCTCAACGCCCGCGGAAAGTTCGGCGCGATGATGTGGACCCCGGTCCTCAACAACATCGTGATGATCTTCACCTTCGGCATGTTCATCTGGGTCTACGGCACCTCGCACGAATCCCACATGGGCGTCCAGACGATCCCGCCGGAAGGCGTCCGGCTGCTGGGCATCGGCACACTGCTGGGCCTGATCGTCCAGTCCCTGGCCATGATCCCGTACCTGCGCGAGGCCGGATTCAGGTTCCGCCCGCGCTTCGACTGGAAGGGCCACGGGCTCGGCAAGACGATCAAGCTGGCCAAGTGGACGGTCCTGTTCGTCTTCGCCAACCAGGCCGGTGTCCTCATCGTCACCCAGCTCGCGACCGCGGCCGGCAAGGAGTCGGGCAGGAACGGGGCGGGCATCCTGGCCTACTCCAACGCCCAGCTGATCTGGGGCATGCCGCAGGCGATCATCACCGTCTCGGTCATGGCCGCCCTGCTGCCCCGTATCTCCCGTGCCGCACACGACAACGACCCGGGCGCGGTCCGCGACGACATCTCGCAGGGCCTGCGCAACTCCGCCGTGGCCATCGTGCCGGTCGCGTTCACGTTCCTCGCCCTGGGTGTCCCGATGTGCACCCTGCTGTACGCCTCCAGCGGCCCCGAGGCCGCCCGCTCCATGGGATTCATCCTGATGGCCTTCGGTCTCGGGCTGATCCCCTACTCGGTGCAGTACGTGGTGCTGCGCGGGTTCTACGCCTACGAGGACACCCGCACCCCCTTCTACAACACGGTCATCGTCGCCGTGGTCAACGCAGCCGCCTCGGCGATCTGCTATCTCGTTCTGCCCGCGCAGTGGGCCGTGGTCGGCATGGCGGGCTCGTACGGCCTCGCCTACGCCGTCGGCGTCGGTATCGCGTGGCGCCGGCTGCGCAACCGTCTGGGCGGCGATCTGGACGGCGCCCACGTCCTGCGCACCTACGCCCGGCTGTGCCTCGCCGCGATCCCTGGGGCAGTGATCGGCGGCGGTGTGGGGTTCGCACTTCTCCACGCACTCGGCGACGGCGCCTCGGGCTCGCTCGTCGCGCTGATCTGCGGTGGGATCGTGCTGCTGGGAGTCTTCGTCGTCGCGGCGAAGCGGATGCGGATCGAAGAGATCAACAGCATGGTCGGCATGATCCGGGGACGGCTCGGCCGCTGAGTGTCGCCGGCCCGCACAACCATCGCCGGTCCCCGCGTGTCGTGCATGGTGCCGGAGTATGGGCACAATTGGCGAGACTGTGCAGAGCTGGCTGGCATCGCGCAACGGATGGGGAGGCAGGAACGACGGTGGCGGAACGTAGCACGGCTGCCGTTGACGTGGCCGACAACAGCGGCGACAAGCCGCTGTCCGCCAAGGCGGACAAGGCCACGACCGACGGCACGGCAGAAGCTCAGGATTCAACGGGCGCGGGCCCCCAGGAAGCGGGGGACGAGCCGACAGGCTCCGACGACGCCGCGTCGCCCCCCGACCTGCACAGCGGGCACAAACTTGCCGGGCGCTACCGGCTGGAGGAGTGCGTCACCCGTCTGGACGGGTTCAGCAGTTGGCGCGCTGTCGACGAGAAACTGCGCCGCGCGGTGGGCGTCCATCTCCTCCCCGCCGACCACCCACGAGCCCGCTCCGTGCTGGCAGCGGCCCGTTCCTCCGCGCTGCTCGGCGACCCCCGCTTCGTGCAGGTCCTCGACGCCGTGGAGGAGAACGACCTCGTCTATGTCGTCCACGAGTGGCTTCCGGACGCCACCGAGCTCACCGCCCTGCTGGGCGCGGGCGCGATGGACGCTCATGACGCGTACCAGCTCGTCAGCCAGATCTCCCAGGCCATGGCGGCCGCGCACCGTGAGGGGCTGGCCCATCTGAGGCTCACTCCCGGAGCGGTGCTGCGCAGCTCTTCCGGGCAGTACCGCATCCGCGGCCTCGCGGTGAACGCCGCCCTGCGGGGCATCACCTCCGACAGTCCCCAGCGCGCCGACACCGAAGCCATCGGCGCTCTGCTCTACGCCTCGCTCACCCAGCGCTGGCCATACGAGAGCGATGCCTACGGGCTCACCGGACTTCCCAAGGGTGTCGGCCTGATCGCACCCGACCAGGTGCGGGCCGGCGTCCACCGCGGTCTCTCCGAGATCGCCATGCGCGCGCTCGCCAACGACGGAGCCACGGCCTCCCGCCAGGAGCAGCCGTGCACCACCCCCGACGAGCTCGCGAGGGCCGTCGCGGCGATGCCACGCATCCGCCCGCCAGAGCCCACGTTCACCGCACCGCCCGAGTACCAGCGGACCACGTACCAGCAGGGCACCTACGGCCGCCCGGCCGGACCCGGCGTCCCGCCCACCCAGACCGTGCACGCCATACCGCCCGCCCCACTCCAGAGCCGCACGGGCAAGGCGCTCAAGTGGGCCGTGTCCGCGCTGCTCATCGCCGCGCTGGGCCTCGGCAGCTGGCAGCTCGCCGAGACGCTCCTGGGCCGGGACAACAACTCGGGCGACCCCGGCACCACACAGACCACTCCGAAGAACGGTGACGAGGTCAAGCCGCCGCCTGCCGTGCCCCTGCGAATCACCGATGCGGCGGAGTTCACGCCCAGCGGCTCCGGGATCAAGCTGGAGGCCGTACCGAACGCGATCGACGGCAAGCCGGACACCGCATGGATCACTCCGCGCTACCAGGGCTTCGCGAACTTCGGCAATCTCCCCTCCCGCAAGGACGGCAGCGGCATAGTCGTTGACCTGGGGAGCGTGAAGGACGTCTCGGGCATCGACATCACCATGTACCGCAGCGGGCAGAAGGCCGAGGTACTGGCGGCCGACAAGGATGCCTCCGCACCCTCGTCCCTCTCAGACTTCCCGCAGCGCCTCACCCAGCTCGGAACAGCGGGAAGCAGCCTCAAGAAGACCCTCACCAAGCCGGTGCGGACCCGCTACGTCCTCATCCACATCACTGAGCTCCCTTCGGACGACACCGGCAGCGGCTACCGCGGCGGTATCTCGGAGATCTCAGTTCTCGGCTGACCGCCTCTGCCCCTCCCCCTCCCCACGGGAACCGTGATAGACAGACGGACCTTGACTCAGAGAGGGAGGGAGGGGGAGGTGGCCGCCGAGCCGTCCGAGCAACTCAGCGACTCAGACCTCCTCGCTCGCCACGTAGCCGGCGAACCCGACGCCTTCGGGGAGCTCGTCAGGCGTCATCGCGACCGGCTGTGGGCCGTGGCGCTGCGAACACTGGGCGACCGCGAGGAGGCGGCCGACGCCGTGCAGGACGCCCTGGTCTCCGCATTCCGCGCCGCCCACACCTTCCGGGGCCAGTCCGCCGTCACCACCTGGCTGCACCGGATCACCGTCAACGCCTGCCTCGACCGGGTCCGCAAGGCATCCTCGCGGAAAACCTCGCCCGTCAACGACCCCGAGCGGCTCGACCAGCTCCTGGAGCCGCACGAATCCGCCGAGGCACCGGCCGAGCGGCAGGATCTGCACCGCGAACTGTTCGCGGCCCTCGCCACCCTCCCCGCCGAGCAACGCGCGGCACTCGTCCTCGTCGATATGCAGGGATACCCGGTGGCAGAGGCCGGCCGCATCCTCGACGTGCCGGTCGGCACCGTGAAGAGCCGCTGCGCCCGGGGACGCGCCCGACTGGCCCCACTGCTGACACACCTCCGCGCAGGGAACGGGGACAGCCATGAGCGGAGCGCGGAAAGGAACCGGACGGCGAGAACATCCGTCCCACCGGCAGCGAAACCGAGAGACGCAGGAACGAACGATCCAGCTGGAGTGAAGGGCGGAGGTGGGCGCACATGACATCGACGACCGACACGACCCAGCACCCGGACGTCTCGGAGATCTCCGACCTCACCGAAGGCCTGCTCTCACCGTCACACTCAGCGGACGTCCGTCGGCACGTGGACGGCTGCGAGCTCTGCTCCGACGTCCAGGCGTCGCTGGAGGAGATCCGCGATCTGCTGGGCTCCATGCCTGCCCCACCGCCCATGCCCGTCGATATAGCGGACCGCATCGATGCCGCACTGGCTGACGAAGCCCGTGCCGTCTCCTTCGCATCCGACGCGGAGGCCGATGTTTCACGTGAAACCGAGCACGCCGCCACGGTGCAGGAACTCGCGGACCGCCCCGCCGGACATTCACGTGCCGCCACCGGTCCCGGCCGCCGGTCGGTACGCCGACGGCGTCGCACGGCGGTGCTCGGCACCGCACTGGGCGCCGCCGCGGTCGGTGTGAGTGTCTTCCTGCTGCAGAACGTCTCCTCGTCCCAGAACTCCGCCGACCTCAATGCCGCAGACCGCGGAGACGCCTCGAAGGCAAGCTCGCAGATGTTCTCGCAGTCCACGCTCGAAGAGCGTGTCCACAGTCTCCTGGGCTCCCGCACGAACCCGTCGAGCCCAAAAGAGTCGGCCGGCGGGAACCAGGCCCCATCCGTCGACACGAAGTCCTCCCCGGAGACCGCGCCGCCCGGCTCCGCACCGCCGCAGACGCCGCTCCGTGCCCCCGTCGTGCCCGTCCCCTCCTGCGTTGAGCAGGGCATCGGACGGGACGCCGCCGCCCTCGCCATCGAGAAGGGCACCTACGAGGGCGCGGACGCCTTCCTCGTCGTCCTTCCTCACCCCACCGACACGACCCGCGTCGAGGCCTACGTCATCGATGCGGCATGTGTCGGTGCGGACCCCGCCATCAAGGGGAAGCTCCTGTTGACCCACGCCTACGTCCGCCCCTGAGCATCACGCCGGAGGCCGCTCCGGCACGTCGGGAATGCATCCCCCGTAGGATCCGTTGGGTGGGGTGAGAGTCGTTGAACCGACCCCAGTAGGCGTGGACAGTAGGCAGTCTGCAGAGACGAGGAAGAAACCCGTGAGCGACGTGCGTAATGTGATCATCATCGGCTCCGGCCCCGCCGGCTACACAGCCGCCCTCTACACCGCGCGCGCCTCGCTGAAGCCGCTGGTCTTCGAGGGTGCCGTCACCGCCGGTGGCGCGCTGATGAACACGACCGACGTGGAGAACTTCCCCGGTTTCCAGGACGGGATCATGGGCCCGGAGCTCATGGACAACATGCGCGCCCAGGCCGAGCGGTTCGGTGCCGAGCTCGTCCCGGACGATGTGGTCTCCGTCGACCTCACCGGTGACATCAAGACCGTCACCGACACGGCGGGCACGGTCCACCGCGCCAAGGCCGTCATCGTCACCACCGGCTCCCAGCACCGCAAGCTCGGTCTGCCCAACGAGGACGCCCTCTCCGGACGCGGCGTCTCCTGGTGCGCGACCTGCGACGGGTTCTTCTTCAAGGACCAGGACATCGCCGTGGTCGGCGGCGGTGACACCGCGATGGAGGAGGCGACCTTCCTCTCCCGCTTCGCAAAGTCGGTCACCATCGTCCACCGCCGCGACTCCCTGCGCGCCTCCAAGGCCATGCAGGACCGCGCCTTCGCGGACCCGAAGATCAAGTTCGCCTGGGACAGCGAGGTCGCCGGGGTCCACGGCGAGCAGAAGCTCTCCGGCCTGACCCTGCGCAACACCAAGACCGGTGAGACCTCCGAGCTCCCCGTGACCGGCCTGTTCATCGCAGTCGGCCATGACCCGCGCACCGAGCTCTTCAAGGGACAGCTCGACCTGGACGACGAGGGCTACCTCAAGGTCGAGGCACCCTCGACGCGCACCAACCTCACCGGTGTCTTCGGTGCCGGCGACGTCGTCGACCACACCTACCGGCAGGCCATCACCGCTGCCGGCACCGGCTGCTCCGCCGCACTCGACGCCGAGCGCTTCCTTGCCGCGCTCGCCGACGACGAGAAGGCCGCCGCAGCAACCGTCTGATCCACATCTCAGCCCACACCCCCGCGAAGTTAAGGAGGTCGCCATGGCCGGCGCCCTGAAGGCCGTGACCGATGCCTCGTTCGATGAGGTCGTACTGAAGAGCGACAAGCCCGTACTGGTGGACTTCTGGGCCGCCTGGTGCGGTCCGTGCCGCCAGATCGCCCCCTCCCTGGAGGCCATCGCGGCAGAGCACGGCGACCAGATCGAGATCGTCAAGCTCAACATCGACGAGAACCCGGCCACCGCTGCCAAGTACGGCGTCATGTCCATCCCGACGCTGAACGTCTACCAGGGCGGCGAGGTCGCCAAGACCATCGTTGGTGCCAAGCCGAAGGCCGCGATTCTCCGCGACCTGGATGCCTTCATCACCGAGTAAGGCAGTACCGCCGTCCGATGTTTCACGTGAAACGGGCCCAACCCTCCGGGGGTGGGTCCGTTTCACGTTTTACGGCAGCGACGGATCCGGGGTCACAGCGGTCGCAGAACCGGCTCCTTCTGGACCGCACCCAGCAGCCGGTCCAGGGCCAGCTCGACATCTTCCTTCCACGAAAGCGTCGTACGCAGCTCCAGCCTCAACCGAGGGTGAGACGGATGCGTTCGTACGGTCTTGAAGCCGACTGCCAGCAGATGATCCGCCGGAAGCACACAGGCAGGCTCCTTCCAGCGGGCGTCCCCGAACGCTTCGATGGCCTTGAATCCGCGGTTGAGCAGATCCTTGGCGACGGTCTGCACCATGACCCGGCCGAGACCCTGCCCCTGGTAGCCCGGCAGGATCAACGCAGTCATCAGCTGGACGGCATCGGGGGAGACGGGGCTCGTCGGAAACGACGCAGCCCGGGGGACGTAGGCCGGCGGGGCATAGAGAACGAAGCCGACCGGAACATCGTCGACATAGACAACGCGGCCGCAGGATCCCCACTCCAGCAGGACACCGGAGATCCAGGCCTCCTTCTCCGCCGCAGGCCTGCCGGCCTTGACCGCGGCTGCCCCGCGCACCGGATCGAGTTCCCAGAACACACAAGAGCGGCAGCGTTCGGGGAGATCGGCAAGGTTGTCCAGCGTGAGCGGTGCGAGCCGACGCCCCATGAAGGCTGTTCCTCACTTCCCTAGCCCGCCGCATCGCGTGCGGCGGTCGGTGCACTCCGTTCGCGGAGGTGGATCAACTGGATGTGGCCTACCAGAACGCATCGTATCCACCACGGGATCAAGCTGACACCGAGAGAAAGCAAAGGGCGGGCTGTGTTCCGTCCTTCCGGAACACAGCCCGCCCAGCGTCACTCAGAACGTCAGCTCTCGTCGCCCTCTGCCGACTCGTCCGACGGGCTGCGGTCCAGTACACGGCCCTCGCCGGGCGCGAGACTGCCAAGGATGCGGTCCAGATCCTCCATCGAGGCGAACTCGACGACGATCTTTCCCTTCTTCTGCCCGAGATCGACCTTCACTCGGGTCTCGAAGCGGTCTGAGAGCCTGGAAGCCAGATCGGACAGTGCCGGCGACAGCCGACCACCTGCCCGGGGCCCCTTGGCCTTGGAGGCGCTCGTGGGCCTGGAGCCCATGAGCGTCACGATCTCCTCGACCGCACGCACCGAGAGCCCCTCGGCCACGATGCGGTGCGCCAGCTTGTCCTGCTCCTCGGAGTCGTCCACCGACAGCAGCGCCCGCGCATGTCCTGCCGAGAGCACCCCGGCCGCGACCCTTCGCTGCACCGGAGGCGACAGCCTCAGCAGACGCAAGGTGTTGGAGACCTGCGGCCGGGACCGCCCGATGCGGTCGGCCAGCTGGTCATGCGTGCACTTGAATTCCTTGAGCAGCTGGTCGTACGCAGCCGCCTCTTCCAACGGGTTGAGCTGAGCCCGGTGAAGGTTCTCCAGGAGCGCGTCCAGAAGCAGCTTCTCGTCGTCCGTTGCCCGGACGATGGACGGGATCCGCTCCAGACCGGCTTCACGGCAGGCCCTCCAGCGCCGCTCGCCCATGATGAGCTCAAAGCGCTCGGGCCCGATCTGCCGTACGACGACAGGCTGGAGGAGGCCCACCTCCTTGATGGAGGTGACCAACTCGGCAAGCGCGTCCTCGTCGAATACCTCTCGGGGCTGACGAGGGTTGGGCGTGATGGAGTCGAGGAGGATCTCGGCGAAGTAAGCACCCGCCACCTCGCTCGGCCCTCCGGCTCCGTCCGGCTCCGAAACAGGCGCGCTCGGCTCCGGCACCACGCCGAGCGTGGTCACCTTCGCGGCAGCCACTCCCCGCTCGGCCGTCATGACCGGAACCGTCCCGGAAGAGGAGACACCGGCGCCGGCGGACGGCACCTGCTTCTCCTGCGGAGCGGCGGGGATCAGGGCGCCGAGCCCTCGCCCCAACCCTCTACGACGCTCGCTCACTGGATCCCCTCCGAAGTGTTCTGCTGGCTGTTCCGACTGCCCGTGTGGGCTTGCTGCGCCTCGTACTGCAATCCCACCCCGCGCAGAGCGATCTCACGTGCTGCCTCAAGATACGACAGGGAACCACTGGACCCGGGGTCGTAGGTGAGTACGGTCTGCCCGTAGCTGGGCGCCTCAGAGATCCGCACCGAGCGCGGAATGCTGGTGCGGAGCACCTCCTTGCCGAAGTGGGTGCGCACCTCCTCGGCGACCTGAGAAGCGAGCCTGGTCCGGCCGTCGTACATGGTGAGCAGGATCGTCGACACATGGAGGTCGGGGTTGAGGTGTCCCCGCACCAGGTCGACGTTGCGCAGCAGCTGCCCGAGCCCTTCCAGTGCGTAGTACTCGCACTGGATCGGGATCAGCACCTCGGCGCCGGCCACCAGGGCGTTGACCGTGAGGAGGCCGAGTGAGGGCGGGCAGTCGATGAGGATGTAGTCCAGCGGCTGCTCGTAGGCCTGGATCGCTCGCTGGAGTCGACTCTCCCGCGCCACCAGCGACACGAGCTCGATCTCCGCACCGGCGAGATCGATGGTCGCTGGGGCGCAGAAGAGACCTTCGACGTCCGGGACGGGCTGAACCACGTCGGAGAGCGGCTTGCTCTCCACCAGGACGTCGTAGATCGAGGGGACCTCGGCATGGTGGTCGATCCCCAGTGCCGTAGAGGCGTTCCCCTGCGGGTCCAGGTCGACCACCAGAACACGAGCACCGTGCAGGGCAAGCGACGCGGCAAGGTTGACCGTCGAGGTGGTCTTACCCACCCCGCCCTTCTGGTTGGCCACCACCATGACGCGTGTCTGGTCAGGTCGCGGCAGCCCCTCGCCGGCGCGGCCGAGGGCCTCTACCGCCAGCTGGGCCGCGCGACCGATGGGTGTGTCGTCCATCGGTGGCGGTGTTTCACGTGAAACACCGTCCACCGCCGATTCGGATCGGGGACCGGGGACCGGGTCGGTCATCGGTCCCGCGATGTTGGCGTCGGACCGCAAGGATTCACTCTCCTCGACTTCAGGCTCGCAATGAGCAGAGCCTGCCATGCTTTCGGGGTCGCGAACCAGCGAGGCCCGCTCTTCTGTGGATGAATCCACTTCTGTGGACAACTCCGTAGCCCTAACGGGCCTGCGATGGCGAGGCGCGGCAGCCGCACGACCGCGGCTGATAATTCCATGCAGCAGAGAGCGACGTTTCACGTGAAACACGATGCCCCTGCAGCGTAGCTACAGGGGCACGACACTCCGCGCGGGGTACGTACGGCTCCCCGAGCGAAGCATCACCGATACCTCTACCAAACAGTGCGTAACGGTCATGCGCGCAGGGTGATCGGCTGGATCAGCGGCGACGGCGTGTCCGACTGACCCTCGCAGCCTTGGCCCTCTTCGCGGCGAACCTCACACCACCCGGGCTCTCGCCCACCACCACACGCACCACGGTGGACATCGGATCGACGATGCCCTCGCCCACATGCAGCACCTCGGTCTCCAGCACACCGAGCTTGCTCAGCGCCGCTCGCGCGCCGTTGATCTCTTCCTCGGCGGTATCGCCCTTGAGGGCCAGCATCTCGCCGTACGGGCGAAGCAGTGGCACTCCCCAGCCCGCCAGGCGGTCCAGCGGGGCCACCGCCCGAGCCGTCACCACATGGACCGGCTGAAGCGTCCCCAGGACCTCCTCGGCCCGGCCACGGACGACCGTCACATGATCCAGCCCCAGGAGCTCGACGACCTCCTGGAGGAAATTCGTCCGCCGCAGCAACGGCTCAAGCAGGGTGATCTTCAGATCCGGCCGTACGAGCGCCAGCGGAATCCCTGGCAGCCCGGCACCCGAGCCCACATCGCAGACCGTGACGCCGTCGGGCACGACCTCGGAGAGCACCGCACAGTTCAGCAGGTGCCTCTCCCAGAGCCGCGGCACCTCGCGCGGACCGATCAGCCCTCGCTTGACCCCCGCATCGGCCAGCAGTTCCGCGTATCGGACGGCCTCAGGAAAGCACTCACCGAATACCTCCCGGGCCTCTTCGGGCGCCTGGGGAAGCTCTACTTCCTCCGTCACGGGAACCGTCCTTCCATACCGCACTAACCGCACCATGGGTGGCTGACTATCAGGCTGACAAAGATCGGCCCCGCCTGCGAACAGACGGGGCCGACAGGAGAGAGGCCGGTCAGGCCGGAAGGACGACGACGAAGCGCTGCGGCTCCTCGCCCTCCGATTCGCTGCGCAGACCCGCGGCCGCGACCGCGTCGTGCACAACCTTGCGCTCGAACGGCGTCATCGGATCCAGCTTCACCGGCTCACCGGAGTTCTTGACCTCGTCCGCGGCCTTGGCACCCAGCTCGGCGAGCTCCGTGCGCTTCTGCGCCCGGAACCCCGCGATGTCGAGCATCAGACGGCTGCGGTCACCGGTCTCCCGGTGCACGGCCAGCCGCGTCAGCTCCTGGAGCGCCTCCAGCACCTCACCGTCGCGGCCCACGAGCTTCTGCAGTTCACGTGCCGACTCGCTGATGATCGAGACCGCGGCCCGATCGGCCTCGACGTCCATGTCGATGTCGCCGTCGAGATCGGCGATGTCGAGCAGGCCCTCAAGGTAGTCCGCTGCGATCTCCCCTTCCTGCTCAAGGCGGGTCAAGGTGTCGCTTCCCTCAGCGGCCGTGGAGATGGTGCCTTCCGTCACGGATGGACTCCTTCTTACTTCTTGGACGGGTGCTTGGGCCGCTGCGGGCCCTTGCGCTGTCCGGACTTGGCTTGGCGTGAGGCGCCGGACGCGGGCTTGCCCGCCGGCTTGGGCTTGTCGTCCTGCGGTGCTTTCTTCTGCAGGGAGGTCGTGGGCTCCGACTCACCGGAGTCGCCGTCCTTGGCCCCGCCCTGCTGAGCCGCACCGGTATGACGCTTCGCCTTGGTCTGGCGCTTGGGCTGCTGACGTCGCTGCGCGGCTCCGCCCTCGGCGTCGGCCACCGCGGTGTCGCTCTTCTCGACCGTGCCGTCCTCCTGGGCGGCGAGGCCGAGCTTGGCGAGTCCCGTGATGAACTTCCGCTCGATGTCATTGCGGTCCGGGCCCTTGGACACGATCCGCTTGACCGTATTGCGCTTGGTCCTGCCGCGCACCTCACCATGGGTGGTGACGCTCTTCAGCAGCCGTCCCAGGTACTGGTCCTGCGCCTTGCTGCCCGGTGTCGGGTTCTGGTTGATCACGTACATCTGCTGACCCATGGTCCAGACGTTGGTGGTCAGCCAGTAGACGAGGACACCGACGGGGAAGTTGATACCCATGACGGCGAAGATCAGCGGGAAGATGTACATCAGCATCTTCTGCTGCTGCATGTACGGCGTCTTGACCGTCAGGTCCACGTTCTTCGTCATCAGCTGGCGCTGGGTGAAGAACTGCGAGGCCGACATCATCACGATCATGACCGCGGTGACGACCCGGACATCCACCAGCGAGGCGCCGAGCGCCTCGACCTTGTCCGCACTGTCCATGAACTTGGCGGCCAGCGGAGCACCGAAGATGTGTGCCTGACGCGCGCTGTCCAGCAGCGACTGGTCGATGACGCCGATCTTCTTGTTCGACGCGATGGCCGAGAGCACGTGGTACAGAGCGAAGAAGAACGGTGACTGCGCCAGGATGGGAAGGCACGAGGACAACGGGTTGGTACCCGTCTCCTTGTACAGCTTCATCATCTCTTCGGACTGACGCTGCTTGTCGCTCTTGTAGCGCTCCTGGATCGCCTTCATCTTCGGCTGGAGCACCTGCATGTTCCGCGTCGACTTGATCTGCTTGACGAACAGCGGAACGAGGCAGATACGGATCAGCACCACGAGGGACACGATGGACAGACCCCAGGCCCATCCCGTGTCGGGGCCGAAGATCGCCCCGTACAACTTGTGGAACTGGACGATGACCCAGGAAACAGGCCATGTGATGAAGCTGAACAGACTGGCAATCGTGTCCACTAATCAGGCTCCTTGAGCATTGGGCGAAGTCTCTGCGGCCGAGCTCGGGAGATCGGTGGCCGATCCCCCGGGAGGCACATCAGCGGCGGAGTCCCCGCCCTTACCACCGCGGAAAAGATCTCGCAGCAGTTCGTGCCAACGCGGACGTTTGCGTGGTGGTACGTAATCCACGCCGCCGGGTGACCACGGATTGCATCGCAGGATGCGCCAGGCTGTCAGCGCCGTTCCCTTGATCGCTCCGTGCCGGTCGATCGCCGTATATCCATAGTGGGAACACGACGGGTAGTAACGGCAGACAGGCCCGAGAAGTGGGCTGATAGTCCACTGGTACAGCTTGATGAGAGCCAGCAGCGGGTACTTCATCGCGCGCCCCCTCCCAGTAGCCGCTGAAGGGCGGCGTCCAGGTCTCGGGCCAGCTGTTCATGGTCGGCGTCACCCGCACCGGGCAACGCGCGTACGACAACCAGGCTACCGGGGGGCAGCAGGGCCAGTCGTTCTCGGACCAGATGGCGAAGCCTTCGCTTCACCGCTGTGCGGACGACCGCTCCACCCACGGCTTTGCTGACAACGAAACCCGCACGCGGCGGGGGAGCAGTCTCCCCAGTCACGTGCGGGTCCGTTTCACCGCTGCGTAGATGGACGACGAGTAGCGGGCGGCCGGCCCGGCGTCCTCGTCGTACTGCGGTCGCGAAGTCCTCGCGCCGCCTCAGCCGATTCTCGGTAGGCAGCACGTCATGACGACCTGTACGCGATCAGGCGGACAGGTTGGCGCGACCCTTGCCACGGCGGGTCGCCAGGATCGCGCGGCCGGCACGGGTCCGCATACGCAGCCGGAAGCCGTGGGTCTTCGCGCGACGACGGTTGTTCGGCTGGAAGGTGCGCTTGCTCACTCGGGGGCTCCAGAAATGATTCGTGTGTTGGCGGGACATCGCCTGGCTGTCACCGTGCGCCCACGAGAGACTCGCGTAAACGCCCTAGTGCACCGCTTCACAATCACAGATCGTGATCTTTGCCCATCGGAGGCAGGCGGCAGCAGCCATCGACAACTCGACCTGGTCACGGTACGCGCGGCTGCGCCATCCGGTCAAACCGGCCTTACGGTGGACTCCATTGTGCACAGCCTGTGGACAACGACTTGAACCGCGCGGGTCGGCCTGACTACCGTGGCCGAACCCCGGTTCTTTTTCTTCCCGCCTGCCGGTCCTCACCCATCCCGACCCATCCCGTCCCGAGAAACACACATTCGTGGGACCAGCGAGAAAGCGTGCCTTGTGGCTGACGTACCTGCCGATCTTGCCGCAGTGTGGCCACGCGTGCTGGAGCAACTCCTCGGGGAGGGCCAGCAGGGCATCGAGCCGAAGGACAAACAGTGGATCGAGCGCTGCCAGCCGCTCGCCCTGGTCGCCGACACCGCGCTCCTCGCCGTCCCCAATGAATGGGGCAAGCGGGTCCTGGAGGGCCGGCTCGCCCCGCTCATCAGCGAGACGCTGAGCCGTGAGTGCGGCCGCCCGATCCGGATCGCGATCACGGTCGACGACTCCGCGGGCGAGCCGCCGAACCCGCCGGCGCCCCCGATGCACCAGTCCCAGCAGCAGCACCGCTACCAGGGACCGCAGCACGACGAACGGCAGCACAACGACTCCTACGACGGCTACGGCCACCGGCCCTCGGACGACGGCATGCCGACCGCCCGGCCCGCCTACCCGGATTACCAACAGCAGCAGCGCCCCGAGCCCGGCGCCTGGCCCCGTACCCAGGAGGACCTCTCCTGGCAGCAGCCCCGGCTCGGCGGATTCCAGGACCGCGACACCTCCGGCGAGCACTGGCGCGAGCCGTACGGGGGCGGACGCTCCCAGCAGCAGCCGCAGCACGACTACCGCCAGCAGCCTCCCGAGCGCCAGGGCTACGAGTCCCAGCGGGCCGAGCGCCACGACATGCAGGAGCCCCAGCACCGGCAGGGCGGCGGCACCGGCCGGCCCGGCGGGGTCCCGGGTCCGATGGGCGCGCAGCCCGCGCCCGCCCCCGGCCCCGGGGAGCCGCACGCCCGGCTGAATCCGAAGTACCTCTTCGACACCTTCGTCATCGGGGCGTCGAACCGCTTCGCGCACGCCGCGGCCGTCGCCGTCGCCGAAGCGCCCGCCAAGGCGTACAACCCGCTCTTCATCTACGGGGAGTCGGGGCTCGGCAAGACCCACCTGCTGCACGCCATCGGGCACTACGCCCGCAGCCTCTACCCGGGTACCCGGGTGCGGTACGTGAGCTCGGAGGAGTTCACCAACGAGTTCATCAACTCGATCCGCGACGGCAAGGGCGACACCTTCCGCAAGCGGTACCGCGATGTCGACATCCTGCTGGTCGACGACATCCAGTTCCTGGCGAGCAAGGAGTCGACGCAGGAGGAGTTCTTCCACACCTTCAATACGCTCCACAACGCGAACAAGCAGATCGTGCTGTCCTCGGACCGGCCGCCCAAGCAGCTGGTGACGCTGGAGGACCGGCTGCGGAATCGTTTCGAGTGGGGTCTCACCACCGATGTGCAGCCGCCGGAGCTGGAGACGCGCATCGCGATCCTCCGTAAGAAGGCGGTGCAGGAGCAGCTCAACGCTCCTCCGGAGGTGCTGGAGTTCATCGCCTCCCGTATCTCGCGCAACATCCGGGAGCTGGAGGGCGCGCTCATCCGGGTCACGGCCTTCGCCAGTCTGAACCGGCAGCCGGTGGACCTCGGACTGACCGAGATCGTCCTGAAGGACCTGATCCCCGGGGGCGAGGACTCCGCCCCGGAGATCACGGCGCCGGCCATCATGGCGGCGACCGCGGACTACTTCGGGCTGACGGTGGAGGACCTCTGCGGATCCTCGCGCAGCCGCGTGCTCGTGACGGCGCGCCAGATCGCGATGTACCTGTGCCGTGAGCTGACGGACCTCTCGCTGCCCAAGATCGGCGCCCAGTTCGGCGGCCGCGACCATACGACCGTGATGCACGCCGACCGGAAGATCCGCGCGCTGATGGCGGAGCGGCGCTCCATCTACAACCAGGTCACCGAGCTCACCAACCGCATCAAGAACGGCTGACGGCCCACCACTCCGCCACACGCAGCGCATCCGGGCACCGAAGGGCGCTCCGGGACCCATCGGGTCCCGGAGCGCCCTTCTCCGTTGTGCGGAGCGCGACCGGAGCCACCCGACGGGCCGCGCCGAAGGCCTCCGGAAGCGGTCCGCGAGCGTCCCTGACCGCTGTGCACGGGGTTCTCGGGGTGCCGCCGGCCGTCGCGGCTGTTCGAATACCTGCCGCGGGGAGGCTGTTCTCCACAGATCTGGGCACAATCTCCCCTCCACAGCCTGGGGATTGAAAAGTTGTCCATACTGCTTCCACAGGCTGGGCAGCCGATACGCCATCAGGCCAGCTCAGAGGCCTGGGGATTTGTGGTCAACAATGATCCACAGCCTGTGGACAAGTTTTTCGTCCACAGGGGACCGTCATCGTTGTCCACCGGCGGCCCACAGGCCGGGCCTTCTTGTCCCCAGCTTCTGCGGGCTTCTCCACACCTCTGTCCACTGTTCGGCAACGTGACACCCGCTTTCACCGCACCGAGTGAAAGGCGTCACACCAAGAGGGTCGGTTGGGCTGTGGGGAAGGTGGGTAAAGCTGGGGACAGACCTGGGGAGAAACCCCCCTGTCCTGTGCACCGGTTGTGCAGAACTTTCGGGTGTCCACAGAAACCCCGGGTTGTCCACCGGTTCCACCCACAGGGTCGGTGGACAAAAAACAGGGCCTGACCTGCGCAAACGACGTTATCCACGGTTTCCACAGGCCCTACTACTACTACTACCTCTAGTTAGCCCGGAATCCGCTTCGAAGTGGGGCCTGTGCACAACTCGGCGCCGGAGCTCCCCGAAGCTGTTGTCGCGACTTGACCCCGAGCAGCACCGAGTGTCGGTGCCGTACGTCAGACTGGTCCCCGGCGTCCTCCCCGTCCCCTCGGTGGAACGACCCGACCAGACGACGAAGGCCAGCAGGGCGAGCGAGCAACAGCAGGAGGCGGTTCCGGTGAAGATCCGGGTGGAGCGCGATGTACTCGCGGAGGCTGTGGCCTGGGTGGCCCGTAGCCTCCCGGCCCGGCCGCCGGCGCCCGTTCTTGCGGGCCTTCTGCTGAAGGCCGAGGACGGTGCGCTCAGCTTCTCCAGCTTCGACTACGAGGTCTCGGCCCGGGTCTCGGTGGATGCCGAGATCGAGGAGGACGGCACGGTGCTGGTCTCCGGCCGGCTCCTCGCCGACATCTGCCGGGCCCTGCCCAACCGTCCGGTGGAGATCTCCACAGACGGTGTACGGGCGACCGTGGCCTGCGGCTCCTCGCGCTTCACCCTCCACACCCTTCCTGTGGAGGAGTACCCCGCGCTGCCCCAGATGCCGACGGCGACCGGCACGGTCCCCGGCGAGGTCTTCGCCTCCGCGGCCGCCCAGGTGGCCATCGCCGCGGGCCGGGACGACACGCTGCCCGTCCTCACCGGTGTGCGTATCGAGATCGAGGGCGACACCGTCACCCTGGCCTCCACCGACCGCTACCGCTTCGCGGTCCGCGAGTTCCTCTGGAAGCCGGAGGACGCCGACGCCTCCGCCGTCGCCCTGGTGCCCGCCAAGACGCTGCTCGACACCGCGAAGGCGCTCACCAGCGGCGACACGGTGACGCTGGCGCTGTCGGGCTCAGGTGCCGGTGAGGGCCTCATCGGCTTCGAGGGCGCCGGCCGGCGGACGACCACGCGGCTGCTCGAGGGCGACCTGCCGAAGTACCGCACGCTCTTCCCGACCGAGTTCAACACGGTCGCGGTCATCGAGACCGCCCCGTTCGTCGAGGCCGTCAAGCGCGTCGCGCTGGTGGCGGAGCGGAACACCCCGGTCCGGCTCAGCTTCGAGCAGGGTGTGCTGATCCTGGAAGCGGGTTCCAGCGACGACGCACAGGCTGTGGAGCGCGTCGACGCCGTCCTGGAGGGCGACGACATCTCGATCGCCTTCAACCCGACCTTCCTGCTGGACGGCCTGAGCGCGATCGACTCCCCGGTCGCGCAGCTGTCCTTCACGACGTCCACCAAGCCCGCGCTGCTCAGCGGCCGTGCCGCCGTCGACGCCGAGGCCGACGACGCGTACAAGTACCTGATCATGCCGGTCCGCCTCTCCGGCTGATCCGGTCACCGGTCCTGTCACGGCAGGCGACGACGGGCACGCTCAGCGCCGAGCATGCCCGTCGCCCTGTCCCCGGCCGGGCGTAGGCTCGGTCCTGGGTACGAATCGGCACAACGCTTAAGGAATCTCTGATGGAGATCGGTCTCGTCGGCCTCGGCAAGATGGGCGGCAACATGCGCGAGCGCATCCGCCGCGCAGGCCACACCGTCATCGGTTACGACCGCAACCCGGACGTCGCCGATGTCCACAGCCTCGAAGAGCTTGTGGGCAAGCTGAAGGGCCCCCGGGTCGTGTGGGTGATGGTCCCGGCCGGCGCCGCGACCCAGTCCACGATCGACGAGCTGGCCGAGCTGCTGTCGGCCGGTGACGTCGTCGTGGACGGTGGGAACTCCCGCTGGACCGACGACGAGAAGCACGCGGTCGAGCTCGGCATCAAGGGCATCGGCTTCGTCGACTGCGGCGTCTCCGGCGGTGTCTGGGGCCTCGAGAACGGCTACGCGCTGATGTACGGCGGCGACGCCGAGAACGTCGCGAAGGTCCAGCCGGTCTTCGACGCGCTGAAGCCCGAGGGTGACTTCGGTTCCGTCCACGCGGGCAAGGTCGGCGCCGGCCACTTCGCGAAGATGGTTCACAACGGCATCGAGTACGCCATGATGCAGGCCTACGCCGAGGGCTGGGAGCTCCTGGAGAAGGTCGACTCCGTCACCGACGTGCGTGAGGTCTTCCGTTCCTGGCAGGAGGGCACGGTCATCCGTTCCTGGCTGCTCGACCTGGCGGTCAACGCGCTGGACGACGACGAGCACCTGGACCAGCTCCGCGGTTTCGCCGCCGACTCCGGCGAGGGCCGGTGGACGGTGGAGGCCGCGATCGACAACGCGGTGCCGCTGCCCGCGATCACCGCGTCGCTCTTCGCCCGGTTCGCCTCGCGCCAGGACGACTCCCCGCAGATGAAGATGATCGCCGCGCTGCGCAACCAGTTCGGTGGCCACGCGGTCGAGAACAAGAAGTAGCAGCGACGAGGAGCGGGCCGGGCGTCCGCCCGCACCACTGAGCACGGAGCAGGAAGCCGGGAAGGTCGGCGTACACCATGCATGTCACGCATCTGTCGCTGGCCGACTTCCGCTCGTACGCCCGGGTCGAGGTGCCCCTCGACCCGGGCGTCACCGCGTTCGTGGGGGCCAACGGCCAGGGCAAGACGAATCTGGTCGAGGCCGTCGGCTATCTCTCGACGCTCGGCAGCCACCGGGTCTCCTCCGACGCGCCGCTCGTGCGCATGGGCGCGGAACGGGCTGTCATCAGGGCTGCCGTCACCCAGGGCGAGCGCTCGCAGCTGATCGAGCTGGAGCTGAACCCGGGCAAGGCCAATCGCGCCCGTATCAATAGATCGTCGCAGGTCAGACCCCGTGACGTGCTCGGCATCGTACGGACCGTGCTGTTCGCGCCGGAGGATCTGGCGCTGGTCAAGGGCGATCCCGGCGAGCGCCGCCGGTTCCTGGACGAGCTGGTCACGGCGCGTTCGCCGCGGATGGCCGGGGTGCGCTCGGACTACGAGCGGGTGCTGAAGCAGCGGAACACGCTGCTGAAGTCGGCGGCGATGGCGCGCCGGCACGGTGGCCGTTCGATGGACCTGTCGACGCTCGACGTATGGGACCAGCACCTGGGCCGGGTGGGCGCCGAGCTGCTGGCACAGCGGCTGGACCTGATCGCGACGATGCAGCCGCTGACCGACAAGGCCTACGCGGACGTGGCGCCCGGCGGCGGGCCGGTGACGCTGGAGTACCGGAGCTCGGTGGGCCCGGAGGTGGGGGCGGACTCCGCCCGTACGCGTGAGGAGCTGTACGCGCAGCTGATCGCGGCCCTCGCCGAGGTGCGCAAGCAGGAGATCGAGCGGGGCGTGACGCTGGTCGGCCCGCACCGGGACGACCTGGTGCTGGGGCTGCGCGGAATGCCGGCCAAGGGGTACGCGAGCCACGGGGAGTCGTGGTCGTACGCGCTGGCCCTGCGGCTGGCCTCGTACGATCTGCTGCGCTCCGAGGGCAACGAGCCCGTGCTGGTGCTGGACGACGTCTTCGCCGAACTGGACGCGCGCCGCCGTGAGCGGCTGGCCGAGCTGGTGGCTCCGGGTGAGCAGGTGCTGGTGACGGCCGCGGTGGACGACGACGTCCCTGGGGTGCTCGCGGGTACGCGGTACGCGGTGTCGGCGGGCGAGGTGGAACGGCTGTGAGCGGCGCTGCGGGCAGCCCGGAGCCGCTCCCGGAGGGCCCGGCCGGTACCCCGCGCGAGCCGTCCGCCGGAGAGGCGAAGCCGGCGGAGCCCTCTGGGGTGGACCTGGCGCGGGTGGCCCTGCGCGCGGCGAAGGAACAGGCGCGGGCACGCGGTGCGTCCGCGCAGCAGAAGAAGCAGGCCCGGCGGGGCGGCGGGCTGCGGTCCGGGGCGCGGGCGGACGGCCGTGATCCGCTGCCGCTGGGTGCGGCGATCAACCGGCTGATCACCGAACGCGGCTGGGAGGCGCCGGCCGCGGTGGGCGGTGTGATGGGCCGCTGGCCGCAGATCGTAGGTGATGATCTGGCCAATCATTGTGTGCCGCTGCGCTACGACGAGGATCCCGCGGAGCGGGTTCTGACGGTGCAGTGCGACTCGACGGCGTGGGCGACGCAGCTGCGGCTGCTGGCGCCTCAGCTGGTGGCCCGGCTGAACGCGGATCTGGGGCACGGAACCGTGCGGATGATCAAGGTGCTGGGGCCGGGAGGGCCGCAGCGGAGGTTCGGTCCGCTGCGTGCGCCGGGCAGCAAGGGACCGGGCGACACCTACGGCTGACCTGGCCTTTTATCCTGTTCCGCGGACAGTGATCCGGCTCTGGCCGAGAGGGCCGGGGCGGGGTGTGCCCCGGTTGTCACCGATGCCCGCGGACTCCCTGTTGTGCGGGTGTGCGGTGGTGGAAACCGTGCGGTGTCGGGCGGGCGTCCCTCACGGTAGTGGAAGGTTGACAGGCCGAAGCGCTCAACGCCCGTGTGAGCCTCTTGAGGCCCCTTCCCGAATATGGGGAGTCGTCAGGCGCTCATTCAGGGCGGCACATGCGGACTCAGGTACCGGCAAACCCCCATTCGGGTCGGCGCTACCGGTAGACTGGTGGACAATCCCGCGTCCTTGCGGGATTCGTCGATACAAGCCGAACGACGCAGCCGCTCCCGCCTGCCCGGAGAACGGCCTGTGCTGTGCCAGAAAGGGCGCTTCGTGGCCGATTCCGGCAACCCCAACGAGAACATTCCGTCCACCCCCGGTGAGAGCGGCGCTGCTCCCGCCCCGGGCGAGGTGACAGCCTCGTACGACGCCAGCGCGATCACCGTGCTCGAGGGTCTGGACGCGGTCCGCAAGCGACCCGGCATGTACATCGGCTCGACCGGTGAGCGCGGTCTCCACCACCTCGTGCAAGAGGTTGTCGACAACTCGGTCGACGAGGCCATGGCCGGGCACGCGGACACCATCGACGTCACGATCCTCGCCGACGGCGGGGTACGTGTGATCGACAACGGCCGCGGTATCCCGGTCGGCATCGTGCCGTCCGAGGGCAAGCCGGCCGTCGAGGTCGTCCTCACCGTGCTGCACGCCGGCGGCAAGTTCGGGGGCGGCGGCTACGCGGTCTCCGGCGGTCTGCACGGCGTCGGTGTGTCCGTCGTCAACGCCCTGTCCACCCGGGTGGCCGTCGAGGTCAAGACGGACGGATACCACTGGACCCAGGACTACAAGTTCGGCGTCCCGACCGCACCGCTGGCCCGTAACGAGGCCACCGACGAGACGGGCACGTCGGTCACCTTCTGGGCCGACGGGGACATCTTCGAGACGACCGAGTACTCCTTCGAGACCCTCTCGCGGCGTTTCCAGGAGATGGCCTTCCTCAACAAGGGCCTCACCCTCAAGCTCACCGACGAGCGGGAGTCGGCGAAGGCGACGGCCGGCGCGGACAGCGCGGAGGCCGTCGAGGTTCCCGAGGAGGAGCCGGCCCGGACGGTCACGTACCACTACGAAAACGGCATCGTCGATTTCGTGAAGTACCTGAACTCCCGCAAGGGCGATGTCATCCACCAGTCGGTGATCGACATCGAGGCCGAGGACAAGGACCGTCTCCTCTCGGCCGAGATCGCCATGCAGTGGAACACGCAGTACAGCGAGGGGGTCTACTCCTTCGCCAACGCGATCCACACGCATGAGGGCGGTACGCACGAGGAGGGCTTCCGTGCGGCGCTGACCTCGCTGGTCAACCGGTACGCGCGCGAGAAGAAGCTGCTGCGCGAGAAGGACGACAACCTCACCGGTGAGGACGTCCGCGAGGGCCTGACGGCGATCATCTCGGTGAAGCTGGGCGAGCCGCAGTTCGAGGGCCAGACGAAGACCAAGCTGGGCAACACGGAGGCCAAGACCTTCGTGCAGAAGGTCGTCCACGAGCAGCTGACGGACTGGTTCGACCGGAACCCCAACGAGGCCGCCGACATCATCCGCAAGGGCATCGCCGCCTCGACCGCCCGCGTGGCGGCCCGCAAGGCGCGTGACCTGACCCGTCGCAAGGGGCTCCTGGAGAGCGCCTCGCTGCCGGGCAAGCTGAGCGACTGCCAGTCCAACGACCCGACGAAGTGCGAGATCTTCATCGTCGAGGGTGACTCCGCCGGTGGTTCGGCGAAGTCCGGCCGCAACCCGATGTACCAGGCCATCCTGCCGATCCGCGGCAAGATCCTGAACGTCGAGAAGGCCCGGATCGACAAGATCCTGCAGAACACCGAGGTCCAGGCGCTGATCTCGGCCTTCGGCACCGGGGTCCACGAGGACTTCGACATCGAGAAGCTCCGCTATCACAAGATCATTCTGATGGCGGACGCCGACGTCGACGGCCAGCACATCAACACCCTGCTGCTCACCTTCCTCTTCCGCTTCATGCGACCGCTGGTCGAGCACGGGCACATCTACCTGTCGCGTCCGCCGCTCTTCAAGATCAAGTGGGGCCGGGACGACTTCGAGTACGCGTACTCGGACCGCGAGCGCGACGCCCTGGTCGCCCTCGGCAAGCAGAACGGCAAGCGGATCAAGGACGACTCGATCCAGCGCTTCAAGGGCCTCGGCGAGATGAACGCCGAGGAACTGCGCATCACCACGATGGACGTCGACCACCGCGTGCTCGGCCAGGTCACGCTCGACGACGCGGCTCAGGCCGACGACCTGTTCTCGGTGCTGATGGGTGAGGACGTCGAGGCACGGCGCTCGTTCATCCAGCGCAACGCCAAGGACGTCCGCTTCCTCGACATCTGAGTCGGCCGTACAAGGAAGAGGGTCCGGCCCTCCAAGCCGCAGCGCGAAAGGACTTTGACCAGCAATGGCCGACGAGAACACCCCTGCCCCCGTGACGCCAGAAGAGGTTCCGCCCGTCGAGGGCGTGGGCATGCGTGTCGAGCCCGTCGGGCTCGAGACGGAGATGCAGCGCTCCTACCTCGACTACGCGATGTCCGTCATCGTCTCGCGTGCGCTGCCCGACGTGCGGGACGGCCTGAAGCCCGTCCACCGCCGGGTGCTGTACGCGATGTACGACGGCGGCTACCGGCCCGAGAAGGGCTTCTACAAGTGCGCCCGTGTCGTCGGTGACGTCATGGGCACGTACCACCCGCACGGCGACTCCTCGATCTACGACGCCCTGGTGCGCCTGGCGCAGCACTGGTCGATGCGCATGCCGCTGGTGGACTCCAACGGCAACTTCGGTTCCCCGGGCAACGACCCGGCCGCCGCCATGCGGTACACCGAGTGCAAGATGATGCCGCTGTCCATGGAGATGGTCCGGGACATCGACGAGGAGACCGTCGACTTCCAGGACAACTACGACGGCCGCAACCAGGAGCCGACGGTTCTGCCGGCGCGCTTCCCGAACCTGCTGGTCAACGGTTCCGCGGGGATCGCGGTCGGTATGGCGACCAACATCCCGCCGCACAACCTGCGCGAGGTCGCGTCCGGTGCGCAGTGGTACCTGGAGCACCCGGAGGCCTCGCAGGAGGACCTCCTGGACGCCCTGCTCGAACGCATCAAGGGGCCGGACTTCCCGACCGGCGCGCTCGTCGTGGGCCGCAAGGGCATCGAGGAGGCGTACCGCACGGGCCGTGGCTCGATCACGATGCGCGCGGTCGTGGCGGTCGAGGAGATCCAGAACCGCCAGTGCCTGGTGGTCACGGAACTCCCGTACCAGACCAACCCCGACAACCTCGCGCAGAAGATCGCCGACCTGGTGAAGGACGGCAAGGTCGGCGGGATCGCGGACGTCCGTGACGAGACCTCGTCGCGTACGGGCCAGCGCCTGGTCGTCGTCCTCAAGCGGGACGCGGTCGCCAAGGTCGTACTGAACAACCTGTACAAGCACACCGATCTGCAGACCAACTTCGGCGCCAACATGCTGGCGCTGGTGGACGGGGTGCCGCGCACCCTGTCGATCGACGCGTTCATCCGCCACTGGGTGACGCACCAGATCGAGGTCATCGTCCGGCGTACGAAGTTCCGGCTGCGCAAGGCCGAGGAGCGGGCGCACATCCTGCGCGGCCTGCTCAAGGCCCTGGACGCCATCGATGAGGTCATCGCCCTCATCCGGCGCAGCAACACCGTGGAGATCGCGCGTGAGGGCCTGATGGGCCTGCTGGAGATCGACGAGATCCAGGCGAACGCGATCCTGGAGATGCAGCTGCGCCGGCTGGCCGCGCTGGAGCACCAGAAGATCACCGCCGAGCACGACGAGCTCCAGGCGAAGATCAACGAGTACAACGCGATCCTGGTGTCGCCCGAGCGGCAGCGGCAGATCGTCAGCGAGGAGCTGGCGGCGATCGTCGACAAGTTCGGCGACGACCGGCGCTCCAAGCTGGTGCCCTTCGACGGTGACATGTCCATCGAGGACCTGATCGCCGAGGAGGACATCGTCGTCACGATCTCCCGCGGCGGCTACGTGAAGCGCACGAAGACGGACGACTACCGCTCGCAGAAGCGCGGCGGCAAGGGCGTGCGCGGCACGAAGCTCAAGGAAGACGACATCGTCGACCACTTCTTCGTGTCGACGACGCACCACTGGCTGCTGTTCTTCACCAACAAGGGCCGCGTCTACCGGGCGAAGGCGTACGAGCTGCCGGACGCCGGCCGTGACGCCCGCGGTCAGCACGTCGCCAACCTGCTGGCCTTCCAGCCGGACGAGCAGATCGCGCAGATCCTGGCGATCCGCGACTACGACGCCGCGCCCTACCTGATTCTGGCCACGAAGGGCGGTCTCGTGAAGAAGACCGCGCTGAAGGACTACGACTCACCGCGCTCCGGTGGCGTCATCGCCATCAACCTGCGCGAGACGGCGGACGGCTCTGACGACGAGCTGATCGGTGCGGAGCTGGTGTCGTCCGAGGACGATCTGCTGCTCATCAGCAAGAAGGCCCAGTCGATCAGGTTCACTGCGACGGACGATGCGCTGCGTCCGATGGGCCGCGCCACTTCGGGCGTCAAGGGCATGAGTTTCCGCGAGGGAGACGAACTCCTCTCGATGAATGTCGTCAGGCCCGGTACTTTCGTGTTCACTGCCACTGACGGCGGGTACGCGAAGCGGACCCCTGTCGACGAGTACCGCGTTCAGGGTCGCGGCGGCCTGGGCATCAAGGCCGCCAAGATCGTGGAGGACCGGGGCTCACTGGTCGGTGCGCTGGTGGTCGAGGCTACGGATGAGATCCTTGCCATCACGCTCGGCGGCGGTGTGATTCGTACGCGAGTCAATGAAGTCAGGGAGACGGGCCGTGACACCATGGGCGTCCAACTGATCAATCTGGGCAAGCGCGATGCCGTTGTGGGGATCGCTCGTAACGCCGAGGCAGGTCGCGAGGCCGAAGAGGTCGACGGTCTCGTCGACGCCGAGGACGAGACGGCCGAGGCAGTGACAGCGGAGGCCACCACGGCCGACGCAGCTGGTGAGAGCACGGTCGAGGGCACGACGTCCTCGACCGGGGAGCACGAGGAGTAGAGCGTGAGTGGAGCCACGGGCGCCGGTTCGGCCGCTTCCGGAGCCGGCGCGAATGGTGCCCGTGGCCCTGCCACGGACTCCCAAGGGGGCACTGTGACGGATACCCGGGGTCCTCAACCCCAGTACGAGGGCTACGCGGCCGGGCCGTTGCCCGGCGAGCGCGAGCCCGCACCGGGCCAGGCGGGGCCGTACCACCCGCCGCAGGCCTACCCCTCGCCCCCGGGCGGGACACAGGGTGGCCGGCCGCAGGGGCAGCAGGGCGGTGTGCCGGGCGTGAGCGCGGCACAGGCGTCCCGCAAACCGCGGACGGGGGCGCGGACCACTCCGCGTACCCGTAAGGCGCGCCTGCGGGTGGCCAAGGCGGATCCGTGGTCGGTGATGAAGGTCAGCTTCCTGCTGTCCATCGCGCTCGGCATCTGCACGGTGGTGGCGTCGGCGGTCCTGTGGATGGTGATGGACGCGATGGGCGTCTTCAACACCGTGGGCGGCACGATCAGCGAGGCAACCGGTTCGACCGAGGGCAGCGGCTTCGATCTGCAGTCGTTCCTGTCGCTGCCGAGGGTCCTCATCTTCACGTCGGTCATCGCGGTGATCGACGTGGTCCTGGCGACCGCGCTGGCGACTCTGGGCGCCTTCATCTACAACTTGTCGGCCGGCTTCGTGGGCGGTGTCGAGCTCACGCTGGCCGAGGACGAGTAGCGACGCGGGTATCGATTTTGGGACTGGCCACGACGTGCGCTAATCTTCAGAAGTCAGCGCACAGCGCGGCGGGGCTATAGCTCAGTTGGTTAGAGCGCATCCCTGATAAGGATGAGGCCACAGGTTCAAATCCTGTTAGCCCCACAGTGACAACAGAAGGCCCGGTCTCTCTTCGGAGAGACCGGGCCTTCTGCGTGTGCGGGGTGCGGTGTTGGGCGGGGTGTGCTGTTGGACGGGAGTTCCGTGAACTCCCGTCTCTTCTTCTCTTTCCTTGAGCCGGTGCCGGAGCCCACCTGCTTCCCGGACTCGCTTCCGGTTCTCCGCTTCCGGAACTCCGGTGCAGGGGCCGCGCGTACCGGAGCGCCGCTGTGCGCGCGTTGCGGCGGCACGTCGCGGCGCAGAGGGCAGTGCGCAGCGGTACGGGCCAGAGGAGCGGCCCAGAGGAGCGGCCCGGAGGAGAGGGTGTGGCGGGCGCACGGGAAAGCCCCCGTCCGGTGTGAACCGGCCCGGGGGCTCTGGGTGTCAGGTGCGCCGCTCTCAGGGCGGCAGGAGGGAGGCGTCGCCCGCCGGGGCGCCGTGCGAGGCGCGGGCGGTGCTTGTGGTGCTCGTGGTGTCCGCCGTGTCAGCGGACAGATGGCGGGTGGAGGGTGAGGAGCCGTGCGCCTCGGCGCGGATGCGCTGCTTCATCGTGGGCGGCAGGGCCCGGTCACGCGGAAGGGTCCATCGGACCGACGGGGTGGTCGCGGTTGCCGCGGTCGCACCCGTGTGCTCGTGGGTCGTGGCCGCCGGCTCCGTGACCGTGGCTTCCGTGGCCGACGCGGTGGAGCCTGCGAGGCCCAGTGCGGCGAGAAGTGCGAAGAACGCGGTGATGAAGGCGGTCCAGATGTTCTTGGCCCTGTAGGTGCTCATGGCCCCTCACTCACTTTCGGGTGGTCCGTTTTGCTTACCTTCCTGATGATGTGGATTCGGCCCGCGATTTCACGGACCGACGCCGCCGATGTGCCGATGTTCAGATGAACACCACTCGTATGGTGCAACCGGCCCCGATCGGTCGGCTCCGGGCCCTCTCCGGGACGGTGACGGGGTGATGGCAGGGGTCGTGCCGGGCCGGTGAGGGGAGCGGCCCGTTCCTCCGACGATCGCTTTTCCGTAGGCCCCAGTTGGGTTGCGGGGAGGTCACCGGTCGATATCGGCCGGTGTGTATAGTCGGGCGGCAGAAGTCCCCTACGCCAAGGAAAGACGAGGTCGCGCGGTGAAGAAGCTTCTCCTGGTCGCACTGGCCGCCATCGGCGGGCTCCTCGTGTACCGCCAGATCCAGGCGGATCGCGCCGAGCAGGATCTGTGGACGGAGGCGACTGACTCCGTGCCCGCAGGTTCGGGTGTGTGAGACAGAACAGCCTGTTTGCGAGCCCCGGTCGCCTGAGCGGCCGGGGCTTCGTGCTGTTGCGGGACCGTGACGCCTGTGCTCGTGAGTTCACCTACGCAAATCAATAGGTTGCTTGAGCAAAAAGGTGGGGAATTTCGGTCGGGGGCACGGGTGAGGGCACGCGACCACCGCCGTACGGCGCGGGCGCGGACACGGATCGGCGGGGCGCTGTTCCCCCTGGTGGCAGGCGCCCTGCCGGCCGTGGCGGCGCCCGGGGAGGCTCCCGCCGCGTCCGGCGCGACCGGATCCGGCGGAAGCGCCGGCCCGAGGACGCCGGCAAGAAGGGCGATTCGATGGCGTCCGCAGACAGCGATGGTGCCGGAGGGGCAGGATGGACCGGCATCGCGGCCGCCGCCGGGGCGGCCGTCATGGCTGTGCCGGCCGCCGTGTTCGTATGTGTACGCAGCCGCCGCGGGGCAGCCGCACGGACGACGAGGGGAAGCGCGTGATGAGGCAGCGCAGCAGGGGCCGGGCGACGCTGGCCGCGGTCGCGGCGATGTGCGCGGTGGCGGCGCTGCCGGGGCAGGCGTACGGGGCCGGTGGGCCCGCTGCGTACAGGTTCGATCCGAAGGCCGAGGCGGTCAGCGGCGCCGTGGTCAGCACCGACGCGACGGAGCTCACGGCCGGTTCGGTCTACCGGAGTTCGATCAAGTTCGGCCAGAAGCTCTACTACCGGCTGAACCTGGAGGCGACGACCAACGCGTACGTCTCGGCCGTCGTCGTGCCCAAGGACGGCGGCAAGGTCGCCTACGGGGACGGCATCGCGATCAGCATCAGGGACAACTCCGACCTTCGGTGCAGCTCGGAGAACGCCCACTTCGAGTCCGCGGAGTACCCGCGCCCCATCGCCGCGTACGCCTATCGCAACGTGAACAAGGGCAGCAGCGGTTGCCAGGGCGCCGGTAGGTACAACGTCCTGATCGAGCGGGAGAGCGAGGACACCTCGGGGCGCGGGGACTGGGAGCTGGAAATCCGGTACGCGTCGGAGCCGCAGCTCGCGAAGGGCGGGTCGACGCCGACCGAGGCGCCGGAGAACTGGCCGTCCGCCTCGCCGGAGCCGCCCACCCCGGTCAAGGACAACCGCAGGCACGGCGGCAGCGGTTACTACGACGCGACGAGCCTGGAAACCGGCGAGTGGAGGGACGAGGTCGTGCCCGGACAGACCCTCTTCTACCGGATTCCGGTGGACTGGGGCCAGCAGATCTTCGCCACCGCCGGCCTCGGCAACAGCACCGTTCCGGACGAGAACGACTACGTCAGCGGCGCGCTCGCGATGTCCCTGGACAATCCGGCGCACGGCCGCGTCGACAACGCGTCCCCCATGTCCTACTCGGGCAAGCCGGCCTCCATGTCCCTGGACCCGGTGCCTCCGGTGGCTTACCAGAACAGGTTCGCCTCCCGCAGCAGCGTCAGCGCGATGCGGTTCGCCGGCTGGTACTACCTGTCCGTGACGCTGAGTCCGGAGGTCGCCAAGCCCTACGGTTCCGAGCCGTTCCCGCTGACCCTCTCGGTCAAGGTCGAGGGGACGGCCCGGGAGAAGCCGTACGCGGGCGACGCCGGGATCTTCGGTGTCACCCAGGGCGACAAGGACATGGCGAGGAGCGGCCAGAGCGGCCCGCAGGCCGCCGAGAGCAAGAGCAGCAGCATGAAGCTGCTCGGTGCCGCCGGCATCGGCGCGGGCGCCGTCCTGGTGCTCGGACTGGGCGGGTGGACGCTGCTCGCACGGCGCGGGCAGTCCGCGGCCGCGGCACCGGCCGGCGCGGCCGACGGCGGGCAGCAGCATCCGTACGGAGGGCCGCCGCAGGCCTGGTAGCCGGACAGGGCCCGCGTCCGCCGGAGGCCCTGACTCAGGCCTGGGTCAGGGCCCAGATGCCCACGGCGAAGCAGATCAGCGCCACCAGCAGCACCGGGACCGCCACCTTCGTGGACGGTCCCGGCCGCTTCCGCGGAGCGGGTGCCGGGGTGGGCGAAGGCGGCATGACCTGGGGCGACGGTGCCGCGGCGAAGGGCTGCGGGGCACCGGCCCCGGAGTACGCCGGTCCGGGAGCGGGAACCTGCGCCCGCTGAGCGGTGTACGGACGAGTGAGAGCTTGGTCGTGCCGCACCGCCGCCGTGGGGGCCTGCGACAGGTCCGGTGCGGCGGCGGGGAAGGGGGCCGCCGTATGCGCCGGATGGTCCGTGGCGGGGGTGCCGGGCTGCGCCGCCAGGGGCGCGGAGCCGGTCTGCTGCGGGGGCGGCTGGAGGTGGAAGCTGCCCGTCTCCGACATCGGGGCCGGGGGCTGTCCGGACGGCTGCGGTGCGGCGTGCCGGCCCGCCTGCTGCCCGGGTTCCTGCGCGGCCCGCGCCTGACCGTGCGGGGCGACCGGGCCGCCGGGCCGCGGGGCGGGTACCGGCCCTTCGGGGCCGAAGCCGGCGGGCAGCGGGCCGATCTGGTCGAAGACCTCCACCGGCTCGTCCTCGGCCCCGGGCTCCGGCAGCATCTCGGCCGCGGCCGTCAGCGCCTTGCGCGCTCCCGTGGCCGTACGGAAGCGGGCCTGCGGGTCCGGTTGCAGCAGCCCCGCGAGCACCTGCCAGAGAGGCTCGGGGATGCCCTGCGGAGCGCTGGGTGTGCCGTACGTGGTGAAGTGCTCGACGAGCGCCTGCGAGTCGGGCTTCTGCCCCTGGAGCAGATACAGGGCGACGAGGCCGACCGCGAAGAGGTCCGCGGGGAAGTCCGGCTCCGCACCCATCATCTGCTCGGGCGCGAAGTAACCCGGCGTCCCCACCACGTAGTTCGTCTCGGTGAGGCGCGGCTCACCCTTGCGCATGGAGATACCGAAGTCCGACAGCCGCAGATGCGGCCGGCCGGTTCCGGTGGCCTCCATAAGGATGTTGGCGGGTTTGATGTCCCGGTGCACGACCCCCTCGGCATGCACCGTCGACAGACCGGACAGCAACTGGTCGAGCAGCGTGCAGACGAACCGAGGGGGCAGCGGCCCGTAGTCACCGATGACGTGGGCCAGCGAACCACCGCTGACGAGGTCCATGGTGAACAGGACCTTGTCGTCGTCCGCGGCCCAACTGGCCGGAGCGAGCACATGCGGATGCTCGATCCGCAGCGCCTGTTCCCGGACGAAGCGCAGCAGCGTGTGCGCGTCGCTCTGCTGGAGAACCTTGGCCGCCACATAACGGCGGCGCCGATGGTCCCAGGCACGCCAGACAGCTCCGACCCCACCGCGTCCGATCGGATCGATCAGCTCGTACCGACCGGCGAAGACCTCACCCATTGCGCTGCGCTCGCTCCCCGTTCCTGCCTCGGCCGGTGCGTGTGCCCGTGCCCGGATACTGCGGTGGCCGGGGTGCGGGGCCCCGGCCCGGTCAGCTCTGGTGTCCCTCGTAGTGCGCCACCGCGTCCGCGGTGCGTCCTGCCCCGTACACCTTGAGGAACTCTGCCAGTTCCGGGTGCGTCGGGGCGAGGGAGTCCGCGGCATCGATGATGTCACCGGCGGCCGCGACGGACCGCAGCAGCGACTGGATCTCGCGGACCACACGGCGCACGGTGGGAGCGCCGCTGGTCGACGACGTCTGGCTGGTGCCGGTGAGCACGGAGCCGCCCTGGGACTTCTTGATCTCTTCCATCCGGTCGGTGGCCTCTCCCGCGCTGACACTGCCGTCCGCGACCTGACTGGCCAGTTCCTGGAGCGCCTGGACTCGCTGGACCACTGCCGGATTGCCGATCTTCGCCCGCTGACCGCTCATGAGCTGGGAGAGCATGGGAGCGGACAGCCCGAGTGCTGCCGCCAGCCGGGCCTGGTTCAGCCCCAGATCATCGATCAGCCGACGGAAGAGCGCCCCCAGCGGTTCTCCGTACCAACTGCGCTGAAGTTCCCTGGCTCTGGCCGTTGCCTCTTGCTGTGCCGCATCCATAGCGTCTCCCCTTCGCCGAGGCTTCGCTGCTGCGAACCCCGACGAGCATCTTACGGAGCGTGGTCGTCGACCGGGAGCCCCTGTCTTTTGGAGGATTGAGGGGATCACCGGGTACTCTGGTCCGCGGCGGTGACCACGATGCCGGTGCGTCCGGCGCTGCCCGCTTCACGGGGCCTTAGCTCAGTTGGTAGAGCGCTGCCTTTGCAAGGCAGATGTCAGGAGTTCGAATCTCCTAGGCTCCACACCTTAAATGCCCTCTGATCTGCAAAAACGCAGATTCAGGGGGCATTTTTCGTGCCCGGTTGCCTGTCCGCCGCTGGGTGGCTGGTCCTCGCCCCCGACGCAGCGCTGTCAGCCCGTTCAGCGGCGCTGATCGGCTGCTGATCCGTGGCGTGCACCTTGGTTCTTGCCGGTCACCGGATCGGCGGCGAAGCAAGAACGAGAAGGACCTGTCATGACACTTGAGATCCCTGGCTTCGAGTACACCCGGCTGCCGGGCGCGGACGATGTCGAGCTGAACGTCGCGGTGGGCGGCAGCGGCAGCCCGGTCGTCCTGCTCCACGGCTTTCCCGAGACCCATCTGATGTGGCGGCACGTCGCCCAGGAGCTGGCCACCGAGCACCTGGTGATCGTTCCTGACCTGCGCGGATACGGGGCGAGCGACAAGCCGCGGGCCACCGGCGAAGACGTCTATTCCAAGCGCACCATGGCCGCCGACATCGTCTCGGTCGCTTCCCGGCTGGGCCACGAGCAGTTCGCCCTGGTCGGCCACGACCGCGGTGCCCTGGTCGCTTTCCGGGCGGGCCTGGACCACCCGGAGACCATCACGCACCTGGGCATCCTCGACGTCGTGCCGACGCTGGACATGTGGAACGTGCTGCGGGGCGTCTCCGCGGCGGTGGGCTACCACCTGTTCCTGATGGCGCAGCCCGCGGGCCTGCCGGAGACGATGATCGCCAACAGCGCGGACGCGTTCTTCGGCTCGTTCCTCGACGCCTGGGCCAAGGACCCGGCGGCGATTCCGGGCGATGTGCGCGCCGAGTACCTGCGGGCGAGTGCGGGGGCGGTGGACTCGATCGTCGCCGACTACCGCGCCTCTGCAGGCATCGATGTGGCCCAGGACCAGGCCGACTTCGACGCCGGCTCGCAGTTCGCGATGCCTGTCACCGTGATCCAGCAGGACTGGGGCTCGCAGCTCGGCTACGACGCCGCCGAGGTGTGGCGGGCGTGGGCACCCGACCTCGACCACCGCCTGACGCAGGCGGGGCACTTCATGGCCGAGGAGACCCCGGGCGAGATCGCGGCAGCGATCCGGGACCTGCTGGCCCGCTGACGCGGCCGGCGTACCGGGCCGCCTCGCTGCCCCTCCCTCGGCGATCCTTCCTCGAAGGCCACGCCCTGACCGCCCGCCCGGCGGGGGAGCCTGAGTGAGCGACGGCTCGGCTACGTTGACCTGGGTGGAGGCAGCACTCGCTCGGCTTCGTCACTGAGCACAGGGCGACTGACGTTTCGTGCCCCGGAAGGGAAGAGCAGCGGCATGCGGATCGATGTGCTCGGCGCGGTACAGGCATGGCACGACGACGGCCGGCCGATCAGCCTGGGCGGACCGCGCCACCGTGAGGTTCTGGGCCGCCTCGTCGCGGCCGAGGGGCGCATGGTCACCACCGAGAGCATGATCGACGACCTGTGGACCGATCCGCCGGCCGGCGCCGTGGGTGCCCTGCGCACCTTTGTCGCCGCACTGCGCCGGGCCATCGAACCGGACCGGCCGCCGCGCACACCGCCGCGGGTCCTGGTCACGCAGGGGACCGGGTACCTGCTGCGGCTGCCGCGCGCGGCGGTGGATGTCCACCGCTTCCAGGACGCCCTGGCCGCGGCCCGCCGTTCTCCCGGGAAGGCGGTGGATCTGGGCGAGGCGCTCGCCCTGTGGCGAGGACCGGCCTACGCCGACCTCCCCGACTCCGCCTGGGTCCAGCAGGAACGCACCCGACTCGAGGAACTGCGGCTGCAGGGCGTGGAACTGAGGGCGGACGCTGTTCTCACGTCCGGGGAAGGCGCCGGCCTGGTCGCCGAACTGGGCGGACATGTCGCCGAACATCCGTGGCGCGAGCCGGCCTGGGGACTGCTGGCCCGCGCGCTCTACCGCGACGGACGGCAGGCCGAGGCGCTGGACACCCTCCGCCGCGCCCGCAGCATGCTCGTGGAACAGCTCGGGCTGGACCCCAGCCCGCAGATGCGGCGCCTGGAAACCGACATCCTCAACAGGTCCTCCGACCTCGAACCGCCCGGCCGGCAGGACCCGGACCACTCACCCGTCGCGCGGCCCCGGCTGGGCCCGCGCACGACCGTGGAGCTGGCCCGCACCCTCGCCCTGGCCGGAGGCGACGCGCTCATCGGCTCGCGCCGCGACCGGCTGGCCGCCATCGCGGCCGCCGAACGCACGGGAGACATCACGCTGACCGCCCGCGTCATCGGCACCTACGACGTCCCCTCCATCTGGAGCCGCGCCGACGACTCCGCCCAGTCACGTGCCGTCGTCGCTGCGGCCGAACGCACACTCCGCCGGCTCGGCCCCGACGGCCCCGCCGACCTGCGCGCCCGCCTCCTGGCCACCGTCGCCAACGAGAGCCGCGGCGCCGATCTCACCGGCGCCGCCGTCGAAACCGCGCGCACCGCCGCCTCCGCCGCCGAAGCCCTGGCACGAGACCTGGAGGATCCCGCTCTGCTGGCCTTCGCCCTCAACGGCGTATTCATGCAGTCCTTCACGCGCCCGGGTCTTGCCGCACAGCGCGACGGCATCGGCGCTGAACTCGTCACGCTTTCCAGTCGGCATGCGCTGCCGGCCTTCGAGATCCTGGGCCATCTCGTACGCATGCAGTCCGCTTCGGCGCTCGGCGAACTCAGGACGGCAGCCGAGCACGCCGAGGCCGCGGAACTGCTCGCCGCCGCGCACGAATCCCCGCTCGTCCCCGTCCTCACCGCATGGTTCAGGGCTCGGGCCGTCGCCGCCCGCAGCGCAGAACCCGGCGGCCCCACCGCCGCGACGGCCGCCGCGGCCTACCGCGCCGCCGACAACGACCTCGCCGCGGCCGGAATGCCGGGCCTGCACCGCGGCCTGCTCCCGCTCGCCCTGCTCGGCCTGCGTCTGCTCCACGACCGGCCCGCACCCATCGGCCCCCACCTCGACTGGGGGCCGTACCTGCCCTGGGTGACGCCATTGGTCCTGCTGGCACAGGACCGGGTCGAGGAAGCCCGTACCGCCCTCACCGCGGTGCGCGAACCGCCCGGCGACCATATGCAGGAAGCCCTCTGGTGCCTCACTGCCCATGCCGCGGCCGGCCTGGACGAACCCGGGATCGCCGCGCGCGCGGCAACGGTGCTGCGTGACGCGCGGGACGAACACGCGGGCGCCGCCGGCGGCATGCTCACCCTCGGCCCCGTGAGGCGCTACCTCATCGAGGCCGAAGCCTGCGTCGAGGGGCACCACTGAGTGCGACGGTGTCCGGATGAGTTCGGATGGTTCCGCGCGTCACGCTGCCGGGCGCTCCTCCCTGGGCCGTCGGCGCAGACGGGTGTCGGTCAGCGCGGGGGACTTCCAGGCGCCGTCCGGCTGGTACAGGTTCGTACCGGGCGGGACGATCTCGTCGATGCGGTCGAGGGCCGAGTCGTCGAGGACGACCGAGGAGCCCTTCCGCAGAGCCTCCCACTGTTCTGCCGTGCGGGGGCCGACGATGACCGAGGTGACGGCCGGATGGGCGAGCGGGAAGGCCACCGCCAGCTCCGGCAGGGTGCAGCCGATGTCCGCGGCCAGTTCGGCGAGCCTGTCGGCGGCCTCCAGCTTGGTGATGTTCTCGGGGATAGAAGGATCGAAGCGGGCGGGGTTCAGCCGCGCCCGCCCCGAGGTGAGATCGACGGCTCGTCCTGATCGGTACCGGCCGCTCAGGAAGCCGGAGGCGAGCGGACTCCACGTCAGCACCCCCATGCCGTGGCGCAGGGCCGTCGGCAGCACGGAGGTCTCCACGCCGCGCGCGAGGAGCGAGTACGGGGGCTGCTCGGTGCGGAAGCGCTGGAGGCCGCGCCGCTCGGCCACGTGCTGGGCGTCGGCGATCTCCTCCGCCGGGAAGGTCGACGAGCCGAACGCCCTGATCTTGCCCGCTCGTACGAGGTCGCCGAGTACTCCGAGCGTCTCCTCGATGTCCGTGGTGTGATCCGGCCGGTGCACCTGGTAGAGGTCGATCCAGTCGGTGTCGAGCCGCCGCAGGCTCGCCTCCACCGCCTGGGTGATCCAGCGGCGTGAGTTGCCGCTCCGGTTCAGGCCCTCGCCCATCTGGAAGTGGACCTTCGTCGCGAGTACGGCCTCGTCCCGTCGGCCCGATGCGCGCAGCGCCTTCCCGACGATCACCTCGGACTCACCGGCCGAGTACATGTCCGCCGTGTCGATGAAGTTGACGCCCGCGTCCATCGCGGCGTGGATGATCCGCGCGCTCTGCTCGTGGTCGGGGTTGCCGACCGCGCCGAACATCATCGTGCCCAGGCAGTACGTGCTCACGTCGATGCCGGTGCGGCCGAGCGTGCGGTATCGCATGGTGGTGCCCCCTCGCTGGTCAGGCTGTGCACGGCGTCACGGGGTGGACCGTGGTGCGGCGCACTCTAGGAGCTGGAGTGGGCTCTATGGCAAGGAAGTCGCCCCGTGCGGGAGGGGTTTCCCACGGGGCGTCGTACCGGCGAAGCCGCTCTGAGCCGATATGTAGCACGACGGCGTCACACGTCGACGGGCGCCGGAAGACCCGAGGTCTTCCGGCGCCCGTCTGTCGTGCCGGTGCTCAGCCGCCGTTCAGGAGCGGTCGTCCGGGTCCGTGCCGTCCGGTCCGTCCGCCTCCGCGTCGGCCTGCTTGGCCTGGACGTCGGGATCGAGGACCGTCGAGCCGCTCCCGTCGACCGAGGTCAGCGGGGCACGGTCGTCCACCTCGGTGGGGGCGGGCGGCTCGACCAGCCAGTCGGGGTTGGCCTGCCTGTCCCACCAGCGCCAGACGACATAGGCGCCGCCCGCCACGAGGCCGGCCACGGCCAGCCCCTTGAACGCCCGGCCGGCCGTGGCCCGCCGCTCGTGCTTCCGGGTCAGCTTCCTGATCTCCTTCGCCGTGACCTGCCCGCGCAGAGCGGCCAGCGCGGCGGTGCTGCGCGCGGTGGCCTGCTCGGCGACCGGCTGGGCGGCGGCCATCGCGTGCTCGACGCGGGGGACGGTGTAGTCCGCAGCGCTCCGGGCGGCCTGACGGGTGCGGAGCGCGGCGCGCTGCGCGGCCTCGTCGACCTTGGGGGGCACATGCGTAAGGGCCAGTTCAATACGTGGTGCGAGGTGCGCGCCGTACTGGACGCGGGCTTGCTGAGCTGCCTTCGAAACCTTCGGCGCGAGCAGCGTACGGGCTTCCTGCGCATAGTGAGCGGCCTGTTCCCTGGCCGTGTCGGCGTAGGGGGCCACCACTTCCGCGGCGTGCTGCACGCTGTCCCTCGCCGAGTCGGTGGCGGCACGCACGCTGTCGATGCGGGTCACGGGATCCTCCTCCTTGGTGGCGGGTTGGTACTCCGCCTATCCACCCAGTTCGAGATCATGCCTACACGGGGCTTGTGCGGCATCTGGGGCGGGCATCCGGGTCATTCAGGTCATGAGGGACACCCTCGGGCAATGAGGTGCAAGGGGAGCCTGTCGACGACAATGCCACGGTTCGGCCCGGCACGCGCCGGTTCGTCACGCACTTGGCCGCATTCCTTTCCGCCGTAAGCGGCAGCGCCCGCCCGGGGCGGGCGCCGGGGAGGTGGCGGGCGAGGCGGGTGGCGAGGGGTGAGAGGCCCGTGCGGCGCGGGCGGGCCGGACGGCGCGGGGCGTGGTCCGTGCGAGGATCGGTGGACGTCAGAGCAGACTTACGGAAGGCAGATCGTGGCCGAGCAGCTTTACGCCACCTTGAAGACCAATCAGGGTGACATCGAGGTCCGGCTCCTGCCGAACCACGCGCCCAAGACGGTCAAGAACTTCGTCGAGCTCGCCACCGGTGAGCGCGAGTGGATCCACCCCGCTACCGGGAAGAAGTCCAAGGACCGGCTGTACGACGGCACCGTCTTCCACCGCGTCATCAGCGGCTTCATGATCCAGGGCGGCGACCCGCTGGGCAACGGCACGGGCGGCCCGGGATACGAGTTCGGTGACGAGTTCCACCCCGACCTCGCCTTCACCAAGCCGTACCTGCTGGCCATGGCCAACGCCGGCCCGGGGACCAACGGCTCGCAGTTCTTCCTGACGGTGTCCCCGACCGCCTGGCTGACCGGCAAGCACACCATCTTCGGTGAGGTGGTGGACCCGGCGAGCCAGAAGGTCATCGACACGATCGCGGCCGCGCAGACCAACGCGCGCACCGACCGTCCGGTGCAGGACGTGGTCATCGAGTCGGTCGCCGTCGAGACCCGCTGATCGCCGAACGTCGCCGGCCGCTCACTCTCCGGTCCGCCCGGGAACCAACTGCCCCGCCCGTCCGTACTTGATGAAAGAACGGACGTGCAGGGTGGCTCGGTGTGCCCTGCCGTGATGACGAGGACCGAGGGGACCGGGAAGTGATGGGACCGATGGACCAGCAGCCGCCGGGCGAGCAGAACGCGTCCGCTCCCGTGGACGGTCCGGTCGTCTGTTACCGCCACCCGGGCCGTGAGACGTCGATCCGCTGCACCCGCTGCGAGCGCCCGATCTGCCCGGACTGCATGGTCAACGCCTCGGTCGGCTTCCAGTGCCCGGACTGCGTCCGTCAGGGATCAGGTACGGGGCACAGCCCGGCCGCCAGCCGTCCGCGCACGCTCGCCGGCGGTTCGGTCGCGGCGGATCCGAGGCTGATCACCAAGATCCTTCTGGGGATCAACGTCGCGATGTTCCTCGCGGTGCTGGCCAACAGTGCGCTGGTCGACGACCTGGTGCTGCTCGGCCGGGCCAATTTCTACTACGGCGGTCCGCCCGAGGGCATCGCGGAAGGCCAGTGGTACCGGCTGGTGACGTCGATGTTCCTGCACCAGGAGGTGTGGCACATCGCCTTCAACATGCTGGGGCTGTGGTGGCTCGGGGGTCCGCTGGAGGCGGCGCTCGGCCGGGCCCGCTACCTCGCGCTCTACCTGCTCTCGGGGCTGGCGGGCAGCGCCCTGACCTACTGGCTCGCGGAGCCGAACCAGCCCTCGCTGGGTGCCTCGGGCGCCATCTTCGGGCTGCTGGGCGCCACCGCGGTGCTCATGCGCCGGCTGAACTACGACATGCGCCCGGTCTTCGCGCTCCTCGCGCTCAACCTGATCATCACCTTCAACCCCTGGGGCGGAATCGCCTGGCAGGCACATGTCGGCGGGCTGATCGCGGGCACGCTGATCGCGATCGGCATGGTGCACGCCCCGCGCGAGCGGCGGAATCTGGTGCAGTACGGCACCTGTGCCGTGGCCCTGGTCGTGGTGGTCCTGATCGTGGTGCTCAGAACGGCCTCGCTGACGTAGGAAGCACGCCGTCAGCTCGATACGGACCGTTTGTGATCGAAGTTGTCCACAGCGTGCACCTGATCTTGTGCATTCAGTGGGTACAACTGTGCCCCTTGTCGCTGAGCTGGGTTTTTCCAGCAGAGACAAGGGGCGTGCCGCCCCGCTCGGGGGCGGCACCAGTCACATCGGCGTCAACGGTCAAGGAGTTATCCACAGATCGTCTGACCTTTTCCCCCGCCTGTGGATAACGCTGTGGGTAACTCAGGGCAAGGGTTGTGGGACAGCTCTCAGGCGCTCCGCGGGGCTACTTCCACTGGGTGGAGACGCCGAAGCCGCCGGCGATGAAGCCGAAGCCGACGACGATGTTCCAGTTCCCCAGTGCCTTGATCGGCAGATCGCCGTCGGTCACATAGAAAACGACGATCCAGGCCAGACCGATCAGGAACAGCGCCAGCATGACCGGCGCCACCCAACTGCGGTTGGTCAGCTTTATGGTGGTTGCCTGCTTCGCCGGAGGGGGCGTGAAGTCGGCCTTCTTGCGGATACGTGACTTCGGCACGAGGAACTCTCCTGTCGATGCGCTGCGTTACCGCGCAGGGAACTGTTGGCTGACGCCGGACGTGGCGCGAGGGGGAAACGCTGCCTCCCCCGGGCGTCCGTTAGCGTAGTGCTTCCGTGGCGCCGAAGGAGATAAGGGTACGTTGAGCAATTCTGCCGACTCTCCCCCAGGGCCGGTCCGGCGCACCCTCCGGTACCCGGTCAGAGTGCTCACCGCTGCCGTTTTCGCCCTCGCCGGCCTCATCTTCGTCACCAGTGCGAACACGGCCAAGGGCACCAACATCCGCACCGACTCCTCACTGCTGAAGCTCTCCGACCTCATCCAGCAGCGCAGCGAGAAGAACGCGGGCCTGGAGGAATCCGCCGCGTCCGTGCGCGGTGACATCGACGCCCTCGCCCAGCGCGACGACGGCAGCACCCGCGCGGAGGACGCCCGGCTCAAGGCGCTTGAGCGGGCCGCCGGCACCGCGAAGCTCTCCGGCCGAGCCGTGTCCGTCACCCTCGACGACGCCCCGCCGAACGCCACCGCGAACCCCGGCTACCCCGATCCGCAACCCAATGACCTGGTCATTCACCAGCAGGACCTGCAAGCGGTCGTCAACGCCCTGTGGCAGGGCGGAGCCGGTGGCATCGAGGTCATGGACCAGCGGCTGATCTCCACCAGCGCGGTGCGCTGCGTCGGCAACACCCTGATCCTCCAGGGCCGGGTCTACTCGCCGCCGTACAAGATCACCGCCGTCGGCGACCCCGGCAAGCTCAAGCAGGCGCTCAACGCCTCCCCGGCGATCCAGAACTACCTGCTGTACGTGAAGGCGTACGGGCTCGGCTGGAAAGTCGACGAGCGCCAGGCGATGACTCTTCCCGGTTACTCGGGCACAGTGGATCTCCACTATGCGGAGCCGGTGAAGTAGCGAGCAGCTGCGGGGAGGCCGACCGGTGTCGGTGCGACTGATCGTCAGGACGTTCAGTGAACTGTGCATCACGATCGGTGCCCTGATCGTCCTGTTTGTGGTGTACGTACTGTTCTGGACCGGAGTGAAGGCCGCCGGTGCGACCGAGGGACAGATCGACGACCTCCAGCGCCAGTGGGCGCGGGGGACGGTGTCCACACCCGCCCCGTCCACACCCGCCCCGTCCACACCCGCCCCGTCGGCATCCGCCGCACCCGGATCGCCCGAACCGGACGCGAAGTCCCCGGCCCCCAAGGCGTACCGCGACGGGAAGCCGTTCGCGATGCTCTACATACCCCGCTTCGGCAAGGGCTGGGAGTGGCCCGTCCTGGAGAACACCGAGGTCAAGACCTTGCAGAAGGGCCTCGGGCACTACCGAGGCACCGCCCGCCCGGGAGCCACCGGCAACTTCGCGGTGGCCGGCCACCGCCGCACGTACGGCGATCCCTTCAAGGACTTCCCGAAGCTGCGCCCCGGGGACCCGGTGCTGGTGACGGACGGGACGACGTGGTTCACGTACCGCATCGACAAGAAGCCCTACCGCACCGTGCCGAGCGATATCGGTGTCATCGACCCCGTCCCGCGCAAGTCCGGTTTCGACGGGCCCGGCCGCTATCTGACGCTGACCACCTGCGAGCCCGAGTGGGGCAGCAGCCACCGGCTGATCGCCTGGGCGCACCTGGACGCGACCCAGCCCGTGACCGACGGAAGACCGGCGGCTTTCCACAGCTGACCCACGGCCCTGCCCCGGCCCTTTAGTCTGGTCCCGTACCGAATGGAGGGGTCAGTATGTACGGCTGGATCTGGCGTCATCTGCCGGGCAACGTGTGGCTGCGCGGGGTCATCTCGCTCGTCCTCGCCCTGGCGGTTGTCTATGTGCTGTTCCAGTACGTCTTCCCGTGGGCGGAGCCGCTGCTTCCGTTCGGCGACGTGACGGTCGACAGCGCGGGCGCGACGGGGGCCGGCCGATGAGCGCCCGCATCCTGGTCGTCGACAACTACGACAGCTTCGTCTTCAACCTCGTGCAGTACCTGTACCAGCTGGGTGCCGAGTGCGAGGTGCTGCGCAACGACGAGGTGACCACGGCCCACGCCCAGGACGGCTTCGACGGCGTCCTGCTCTCGCCGGGCCCCGGCACCCCCGAGCACGCGGGCGTCTGTATCGACATGGTGCGGCACTGCGCGGCGACCGGAGTCCCGGTCTTCGGGGTCTGCCTCGGGATGCAGTCGATGGCGGTGGCGTACGGCGGTGTCGTGGACCGCGCCCCCGAACTGCTGCACGGCAAGACGTCCCCGGTGACCCACGAGGGCAAGGGTGTCTTCGCCGGTCTGCCCTCCCCCTTCACCGCGACCCGCTACCACTCGCTCGCCGCCGAACCGGACACGGTTCCCGAGGAGCTGGAGGTCACGGCGCGCACGCCCGACGGCATCATCATGGGGCTGCGGCACCGGGAGTTCGCGGTCGAGGGAGTGCAGTTCCACCCGGAGTCGGTGCTCACCGAGCACGGTCATCTGATGCTGGCGAACTGGCTGGCGCAGTGCGGTGACGCCGGAGCCGTCGAGAGGTCGGCGGGACTCGCGCCGGTGGTGGGCAAGGCCGTCGCGTGACCCCACCCCGCCACGGTCGCGACGCCGGTCAGGACGGCCCGCACGAAGAGGGGACGTACGAGGCCGCAGGCGCGTTCGAGGCGGCGGTCGGCCAGTTGGCGGACCCGTTGAACGACCCGTTGCCGGGGGAGCACGCCTCACCCTGGTCCCGGGTGGAGGACAACGTCGGGGGGACGGCGGACCCGGGCAGCGCGCCGGGCAGCGCCGGTACGCCGTCTGCGCAGGCGCCACACGGGCCGCAGGCGGCTCAGGACCCTCCGCGTGAGTGGTACGACCCCGAGGGGTACGAACGGGACTGGTACGGGCGGCAGGCGCCCGTAGCGGCGGCCCCGGCCGCAGTGCCCCCTCGCCAGGACGAGACCGTCGCACTGCGGACGCCGGGCACCCGGCGAACAGTCCCCCCGGTAGTCCCCCGCGCACGGACGGAACACCGCCCGGAACACCGCCCGGAACCGGAACGCGATCCGGCGGCCGAGGACGCCACGGAGGTCATGGCAGCAGTACCTGCCGGACCGGTCGGATCAGTCGTACCTGCCGGACCGGTTGTACCTGCCGAATCTGCCGTAGCTGCCGGACCGGATGCGGGCCCCGCGGGACCTGAGGAGTCCGCGGAGGCCCCCGGTACCGGGGGCCGGGCCGAGCGGCGCCGTGCGGCCAGGGGCCGCGGCCGCAGACGGCCCGACCCGCAGCCGGGGCCGGGATCCGGACCGGCCGGCCCCGCGAAGCCGATGTCACGCGTCGAGGCGCGACGGGCGGCGCGGGCGGCCAAGGACAGCCCGGCGGTCGTGGCCAGCCGGGTGGTCGGCGAGCTGTTCATCTCGCTGGGCGTGCTGATGCTGCTGTTCGTCACGTACCAGTTGTGGTGGACCAACGTGCGCGCCGACCAGATCGCCGGCAACGAGACGCACAAGATCCAGGACGACTGGGCCAGCGGCAAACGTGCCCCCGGCGCGTTCGAGGCCGGGCAGGGTTTCGCCATCATCCACATCCCGAAGCTGGACGTGGTCACGCCGATCGCCGAGGGCACCAGCAAGGACAAGGTCCTCGACCGCGGCATGGTCGGCCACTACGGGGAGGACCCGCTGCGCACGGCGATGCCCTCGGCCAAGCAGGGCAACTTCGCGCTGGCCGGCCACCGCAACACCCACGGCGAGCCGTTCCGCTACATCAACCGGCTGAGCCCCGGCGACCCGATCGTGGTCGAGACGCAGGACGCCTACTACACGTACGAGATGACGAGCGTGCTGCCCCAGACCTCGCCGTCCAACGTGTCGGTGATCGGGCCGGTGCCGCCGCAGTCCGGATTCACCAAGCCCGGTCGGTACATCACATTGACGACCTGTACGCCCGAATTCACGAGTACGTACCGATTGATCGTCTGGGGCAAGATGGTCGACGAACGGCCGCGCAGCAAGGGAAAGCCCGACGCGCTCGTGGGCTGAACGGGCCGAACATCATCACGACAGGGACGGTGCGGTGGCAGCGAGGACCGAGGACCAAGAGCAGACCGGCGAGTCCGCGCCCCCGGTGCGGCGCAGGGGCCGCCATCCCGTCGCGACCGCGGTCAGCGTCTTCGGCGAACTCCTGATCACCGCGGGCCTGGTGCTCGGGCTCTTCGTCGTCTACTCCCTGTGGTGGACGAACGTGCTCGCCGACCGTGAGGCCACCAAGCAGGGCCACACCGTCCGCGACCGCTGGGCCGACGGCCCGGGGGCCCTGGACACCAAGGACGGCATCGGCTTCCTGCACGTCCCGTCGATGAGGAACGGCGAGGTGCTCGTCAAGAAGGGCACCGACACCGAGAACCTCAACGACGGCATCGCCGGCTACTACACCGACCCGGTGAAGTCGGCGCTCCCCTCCGCCGAGAAGGGCAACTTCACCCTGGCCGCCCACCGGGACGGTCACGGGGCGAAGTTCCACAACATCGACAAGGTGCGGACCGGGGACGCGGTCGTCTTCGAGACCAAGGACACCTGGTACGTCTACAAGGTCTTCAAGGAGCTTCCGGAGACGTCGAAGTACAACGTCGACGTGCTCCAGGAGGTCCCGAAGGGCTCGGGCAAGACGAAGCCCGGCCGCTACATCACGCTGACGACGTGCACGCCGGTCTTCACGTCGAAGTACCGCTACATCGTGTGGGGCGAGCTGGTCCGTACGGAGAAGGTCGACCACGACCGTACGAAGCCGGCCGAGCTGCGCTGACGCGCGTCCGTCCCGCTCCCGCTCCCGCTCCTGTTCCCCATCCCCGCCCTCCTTCCCGTCCGCAGACAGAGCGCAGGGCCCCGGTCACCGTTGCGGTGCCGGGGCCCTGCGCTGTGTCCGTGCCGGACGCGCGGACGGGGTGGGACGCGGTCAGTGCCGGGAGCCGGACGGGCCGCCGAAGATGTTCCCGTCTCCGCCGCCGGGACCGTCGCCGCCCATCGTGGTGAGGGTGACGGTGGTGTTCGCCGGATCGGCCTGGGTGTTCGGCTGCGGGTCGACGCCGGTGACCCTGGCGTCGTCGTTGTCCGAGCTGTTCTCCGCGAACTGGATGTTCGTGAAGCCGGCATCGTTCAGGGCCTGCTTGGCCTCGGACACCTTCTTGCCCCTGACCTCGGGAACAGGCTTCGTCGTCGGCTCCGGCGGGCCCTTGGACACATTCAGGATGATCTGGACGTCCTTCGGCTGCTGGCTCGGGCCGGCCGGATTCTGGTCGACGACCGTCCCCGCAGGTTCGGTCGAGTCCACCGATTTCTGAGCGACGTTGGTGAAGCCGAGGGGGGAGAGCTGGGCCACTGCCTGGTCGAAAGACCGCCCCTGGAGGTCCGGCAGAGATGCCGTGTCCCGCTTGGCGACCGAGAGCTTCACCTCGGAGTTCTTCTCGGCCTTGGCGTTGCCCTTCGGCGACTGCTCGAGCACGGTGCCCGGCTGGGCGTCTGCGGACTCGACCGAATGGACGGTGACCGTGAAGCCCTGCTTCTCAAGGAGCTTGCGCGCGCTGTTCTCGGACTCCCCAGTGACGTCCGGGACGCTGACCTTCGGCGCACCGGTGGAGACGAAGACCGTGACGGTCTCCTTCTCTGCCATCTTCTCGTCAGTCGTCGGGGTCTGGCGGCAGATCTTGTTCTTGGGCTGGTCCTTGCACGCTTCCTTCGGGCCGATCTTGAGCACGATGTTGGCGTTGTCCGCGAGCCCCTGTGCTTCCTTGACGGTCGAACCGACCATGTCGGGCACCTTGAACTCGTCGGCGCCGCTGTTCGTTTCGCCGAAGACCGACTTGCCGATCAGGACCGCCCCGATCAGCACGAGGATGCCCGCGACGACCAGCAGGATCGTCGAGGTGTTGCTCTTCTTCTGACGGCGGCGGCCGGGCCGGTCGTCGTAGCCGTAGCCGCCGTCGTCCGGGTTGACCGGGGGCAGCATCGACGTCTGGGCGCTGTTCGGGTCCGCGGAGTGCAGGGCGGTGGTGGGCTGGTCGTTGCCGTACCCGTCGTAGCCGCCGTAGCCGGCCGCGCCCATCGCCGCGGTGACCGGCTGGCCGTCGAGGCAGGCCTCGATGTCGGCGCGCATCTCGTCGGCCGACTGGTAGCGGTAGTCCGGGTCCTTGACCAGGGCCTTCAACACGATCGCGTCCATCTCGGGCGTGATCTCGGGGTCGAAGTTGCTGGGGGTCTGCGGCTCTTCACGTACGTGCTGGTAGGCGACCGCGACAGGTGAGTCGCCGATGAACGGCGGCCGTACCGTCAGCAGCTCGTAGAGCAGGCAACCCGTCGAATACAGGTCCGATCTCGCGTCGACCTGCTCGCCCTTGGCCTGCTCCGGGGAGAGGTACTGGGCGGTGCCGATGACGGCCGAGGTCTGGGTCATCGTCATACCGGAGTCGCCCATGGCGCGGGCGATGCCGAAGTCCATGACCTTGACCTGGCCGGTGCGCGTCAGCATGACGTTGGCCGGCTTGATGTCACGGTGGACGATGCCCGCACGGTGCGAGTACTCCAGCGCCTGGAGGATGCCGACCGTCATTTCGAGCGTGCGCTCCGGCAGCAGTCTGCGGCCCGAGTGCAGCAGCTCTCTGAGCGTCGAGCCGTCGACGTACTCCATGACGATGTACGGGATCGAGACCCCGTCGACGTAGTCCTCACCGGTGTCGTACACCGCGACGATCGCCGGATGGTTGAGCGAGGCGGCGGACTGGGCCTCACGGCGGAACCGGGCCTGGAAGGACGGGTCGCGGGCGAGGTCCGCCCGCAGCGTCTTCACAGCTACGGTGCGGCCGAGCCGGGTGTCGTGGGCGAGGTATACCTCGGCCATGCCACCACGGCCGAGCACCGAGCCCAGCTCGTACCGGCCGCCGAGGCGACGCGGCTCTTCCATAACTGTTCCAGCCCTCTCCGTCAGTCCTGACCGCACCGGTGTGCGGTCCGGCGGTGTGCTGTTCGCGCATACGCTACCGGCCGCGCTCTACCTGATCAGCACGCAGCCCATACCTGATATCCGACCGGTATCCCAACGTGCGGATATGGTGCTCGGCGTGACGGGCGTCACTTCTTGCCGTCGATGACCGCCTGCATGACGGCCTTCGCGATGGGGGCGGCCAGACCGCCACCGGAGATGTCGTCGCGGTTGGCCTTGCTGTCCTCGACGACCACGGCGACGGCGACGGGAGAGCCGCTGTCGGTCTTCGCGTACGAGATGAACCAGGCGTACGGCTTCTCACTGTTGCCGAGACCGTGCTGAGCCGTACCCGTCTTGCCGCCCACGGTGACGCCGGGGAGCTTGGCGTTCGTGCCGGTGCCGTCCTGTACGACCGTCTCCATCATCGACTGCAGAATCTGGGCGTTCTGTGAGGAAAGCGGGCGGCTCAGCTCCTCCGAGGCGGTCTGCTCCAGAGTGTCGAGGTTGGGCGACTGGACCTTGTCGACCATGTACGGCTTCATCAGCTTGCCGTCGTTGGCGATCGCTGAGACGACCATGGCCATCTGCAGCGGGGTCGCGGCGGTGTTGAACTGACCGATCGAGGACAGTGCGGTCTGCGACTTGTTCATGTCCTTGGAGAACACCGAGGCGTTGGAGCGAACAGGAGTGAACTGCTCCTCGTTGAAGCCGAACTTCTCCGCCTCCTCGAGCATCTTGTCGTTGCCGAGATCGGCACCGATCTTGCCGAAGACGGTGTTGCAGGACATCCGCAGCGCCTCACGCATGCTGACGTTCTTGCAGGGGATGTTGTTCTCGTTCGGGAGATCGGTATTGGTGCCGGGCATGATCCACGGCAGTGGGGAGTCGGTGTGCTGGTCGGCGGAGGTGTACTTGCCGTTCTCCAGCGCGGCAGCCGCGGTGACCACCTTGAAGGTCGAGCCCGGCGGGTAGGTCTCGCGCAGCGCCCGGTTCAGCATCGGGTCGTCGGGGCTGTTCTCCTTCTGAAGCTTCTTCCAGGCCTCGCCGTCCGCGTCGGAGGAACCGGCGATCGACGAGGGGTCGTACGACGGGTAGGAGGCCAGTGCGAGGATCTTGCCGGTGGACGGCTCCAGGGCGACGACGGCACCCTTGCCGCGGGTCTTGAGACCGTCGTACGCCGCCTTCTGTGCCGCAGAGTTCAGCGTGGTGACGACGTTGCCGCCCTGTTTCGGCTTGCCGGTGAGCATGTCCAGCGTGTTGCGGAAGAAGAGCCGGTCATCGTTGCCGGTGAGGATGCCGTCCTCAACCCCCTCCAGGAAGTTTCCGCCGTACGCCTGCGAGGCGTAGCCGGTGACGGGCGCCCACATCGGGCCATTCTTGTACGTTCGTTTGTACTTCAGATCGTTGAGCCCGTTGCTCTTGGTCTCCGTCGACCCGGTGACCGGAGAGCCGCCGACGGTGATGTCGCCGCGCGGAGCGGCGTAGCGGGCGATGTTGACGCGGCGGTTGTCCTCGCTGCTCTTGAGGTCGTCGGCCTTGACGTACTGGAGCCAGTTGGCGCGGACAAGCAGCGCGAGGATCAAGAAGCCGCAGAAGATAGAGATCCGGCGCAGGGGCTTGTTCACGTCCGGCCTTTCCACAAGCCAACAGGCGCGCCTGTCGCTTCAGTTTTCGGGGCGCTGGTCTGGGGCGCTCATCCTTGGCTGTTTATCAGTCTAGAGGTAGTGGCCATGCGTGCAGGCAGACCCGCGACAGCCGCTGACCAGTAGACGCACCGGATGCCCGGAGGGTTCCGGGATATGCAAACGGCTTCCCGCTCGGCGCACGCCGGGCGGGAAGCCGTTCTGCTAGGAAATTGCCGAGGTGTCGTTCAGCACTTCGGCACGGAGGCGCCGCCGGCCACCCGGAAGTAGTACGCGGAGGTGTAACCGTAGACTCCAGCGCTGGAGCTGACGTTCCGCACGTAGTACCACTTGGTGTTGCCGTAGACCCCCTCGCCGGAGAGCCAGCACTTCACGTCGGCACCGTCACCGATGTAGCCGCGGTCGACGATTGCCGTCCCCGTGCTCGGCCCCTTGCGGATCTTCACATCGTTAGTGGTCCAGGAGCCCCCGGCGGCGGCCTGGGCGCTCGACGCGCTGGCCATGGTGAAAACCGCGGCGCTGAGCACGGTGGCCGCCCCCACTGCAAGGCGCTTCGTGCGCGAATTCATGCGAAGCATGACATCCCCCCCATTGCAATCTGTTCTTTTGTGAACACAAATCGTCACTGGCGTTCGTCACTCTAACGAGTTACGCCGTCACAGAAAATCTTGAGGGATGTGGCAATGATCACACGGCGGTGGGGTCGGAGTTGCTGGGACGGACCACCTGCGTCATCTCGGCGTCGGGGCTGGGGGCGGGTGACGGAGCCGGCCTGCGAGCCGTGTCGCTGATGCGCAGCAGGATGCCGATCAGTGCCCAGTTGGCGATGACGGAGGACCCGCCGTAGGCCAGGAAGGGCATCGTCATACCGGTCAGCGGGATGAGCCCCATGACGCCGCCGGCGACCACGAAGACCTGGAGGGCGAGGGCACCGGACAGGCCGATGGCCAGCAGTTTGCCGAACGGGTCGCGAGCGGCGAGGGCGGTGCGTATGCCGCGTTCCACGATCAGGGCGTAGACCAGCAGGATCGCCATGAGGCCGGCCAGACCCAGCTCCTCGCCGAAGGTGGCGAGGACGAAGTCGGAGTTGGCGGCGAACTTGATGAGATCGGAGTGGCCCTGGCCGAGGCCGGAGCCGAGGGTGCCGCCGGAGCCGAATGCCCACAGGGCCTGCTGGAGTTGATCGGAGTGCAGGAAGCCGTCGTGGGTCACCACCCGGCTGAGCTTGTACTCGCGCATCGGGTCGAGCCAGGCCTGGACACGCCCCTGCACGTGCGGCTCGAAGCTCGCCACGCCGACTGCTCCCGCCGCGGACATCATGAGACCGAAGACGATCCAGCTGGTCCGCTCGGTGGCGACGTACAGCATGATGATGAACATTCCGAAGAACAGCAGCGACGTACCGAGGTCGGTCTCGAAGACCAGGATGAGGATCGAGATCCCCCACACGACCAGGATCGGCCCGAGGTCACGGCCGCGCGGCAGGTACAGGCCCATGAAGCGGCGGCTGGCCAGGGCGAGCGCGTCCCGCTTCACCATCAGGTAGCCGGCGAAGAAGATCGCAAGCACGATCTTCGCGAACTCACCGGGCTGGATGGAGAATCCGGCGACCGAGATCCAGATCTTGGCGCCGTAGGTGAGCTCGGCACCAAGGCCCGGTACCAGCGGCAGCAGCAGCAGGATCAGCGCGCCGACCATGGAGATGTACGTGTAGCGCTGCAGGGCCCGGTGGTCCTTGAGGAAGATCAGCACGACCGCGAGCAGCGCGATCCCCAACCCGGTGTAAATCAGCTGGCGGGACGCCGTCGAGCCGGCCTGGTGGATGGTCTGCAGCAGCTTGGACTGGTCAAGCCGCCAGATGACCACCAGCCCCAGCCCGTTGAGCAGCGTGGCCAGTGGGAGCAGCAGCGGGTCCGCGTACGGGGCGAACTTGCGCACCACGAGGTGGGCGACGCCGCCGAGCAGGATGAGCCCCGCCCCGTAACTGAACATGCCGGAGGGCAGCTCGCCGTCGATGGCCAGGCCCACGTTCGCGTAGGCGAACACCGAGATGCCGATGGCGAAGACCATCATCATCAGTTCGGTGTTGCGCCGGCTCGGTGCGTCGATCGCGCCGATGGTGGTCGTGTTGGTGACAACGCTCATGGTGCTGAAGGCCCCCTACGGCTTTACTGCTTACCGCACTGCGGGACCAGCTTCTTCTCTTCCTCCGAGAGGCTGGGACCAGGAGTGGGAGTCGCTGAAGTGTGCTTGGTCTTGGCGGTGCCGGACGTCGAGGACGTCTTGGTGGCATCCGTGTCCGTACTGCCGGCCTGGCCCTCGTCGCTGGGGGCGTTCTTCTCGGCGGCGCGGCGCTCCGCGTCCTTCTTGCAGGCGCTGGCCTGGGTGGAGAGTTCGGTGATCTTCTCGCGGGCGTCGGCGAGGTTGCCCTCGGCGATGGTCGCCTCGACCTGCTTGCGCTGGTACGCCGGGAGGTACTTGAGTTCGATCTCGGGGTGGTCGCTCTCCACCTTCGAGAGCGAGACCCAGGCGAGGTCCTGGCTGATGCCCCGGTACAGCGCGACGTTGTCGTTCTTCGCGCCGACGTAGAACTGGGTCTGGGTCCAGCGGTAACCGCCGTACAGACCGCCGCCGATGACCGCCAGTGCGAGCACGACGTACAGCGACCTCTTGAGCCACCTGCGGCCGCCGGGCTTGACGAAGTCCTCGTCGGAGTAGGACCCGAAGGACCCGTCCGGCATTCCGTCGTAGCCGGAGTCGTCACCGCTGCCGGGAGGGCCGAAGCCGCCCGCGGGCGGCGGGACGGGGCGGCCGAGGCCTGCCGCCCGTCCGGCGGGGGTCTCCATCGCGCCGCCGTCGTTCAGCTGGGCGGCCTGGTTCTCCGCGACCGCGCCGACGATGACCGGGGTGTCGTTGAGCTGCCCGGCCAGGGTGTCGTTGCTGTCGACGTCGAGGACGTCCGCGACGATGCAGGTGATGTTGTCCGGGCCACCGCCGCGCAGAGCGAGCTGGATCAGGTCCTGGATGGTCTCCTGCGGGCCCTGGTAGCTGGCGAGCGTCTCCTCCATCGTCTGGTGGGAGACGACGCCGGAGAGGCCGTCGGAGCAGATCAGGTAACGGTCGCCGGCCCGGACCTCACGGATGGAGAGATCGGGTTCGACGTGGTCGCCACTGCCCAGCGCGCGCATCAGCAGGGAGCGCTGCGGGTGGGTGGTGGCCTCCTCCTCGGTGATCCGGCCCTCGTCGACCAGCCGCTGGACCCAGGTGTGGTCCTGCGTGATCTGGGTCAGCACGCCGTCACGCAGCAGGTACGCGCGTGAGTCGCCGACGTGGACGAGGCCGAGACGCTGACCGGTCCAGAGGAGAGCGGTGAGCGTGGTGCCCATGCCCTCCAGCTGCGGGTCCTCCTCGACCATCATGCGCAGCTGGTCGTTGGCCCGCTGGACCGCCGTGCCGAGCGAGGTGAGGATGTCGGAGCCGGGTACGTCGTCGTCCAGCTGGACGAGCGTGGAGATCACCTCGGAGCTGGCGACCTCACCGGCTGCCTGGCCGCCCATCCCGTCGGCGATGGCGAGAAGACGCGGTCCGGCATAGCCGGAGTCCTCGTTGCCTTCCCGGATCATGCCCTTGTGCGATCCGGCGGCGAAGCGCAGGGAAAGACTCATGCGCACCTCGCCCGTCGGTTCGGGGTACAGCCGGTCTCGAGCCACACTGCCCACCCTCCGGTCGGGAGCCTGGCCGGGTCCGATGCCCGGACCGCCGCGGCCGGCTCGCTCCGCTCGCTCATTGTCGTACTACTTCCGCAGCTCGATGACGGTCTTGCCGATCCGGATCGGCGCGCCCAGCGGAACAGGCGTCGGGGTGGTGAGACGGGTCCGGTCCAGATACGTGCCGTTGGTGGACCCGAGATCCTCGACGATCCACTGGCCGTCACGGTCGGGGTAGATCCTGGCATGCCTGCTGGACGCGTAGTCGTCGTCCAGCACGATCGTTGAGTCATGGGCCCGGCCGAGCGAGATGGTCTGGCCCTGGAGCGCCACCGTGGTGCCGGTGAGGGTGCCCTCGGACACGACCAGCTTCGTCGGTGAGCCCCGGCGCTGGCGGCCGGGCTGCTGGCGTTGCTGCGGCGGTGCCGCGGCGGTTTGGCGTGCCTGTGGCGGGCGCGCGTCGGACGCAGTGCGGCGTGAGCCGCGCTGCGTTACGCGCGTTCCGAACAGGTCGCTGCGGATGACCTGGACGGCCACGATCACGAACAGCCACAGAACAGCCAGAAAACCTAGCCGCATGACCGTAAGGGTCAGCTCTGACATTGCCCCCGCTTCACCCTTCGGCTTGCCGGTAAACGATGGTGGTGTTGCCCACGACGATCCGCGAGCCGTCGCGGAGCGTAGCGCGGGTTGTGTGCTGCCCGTCTACCACGATGCCGTTGGTAGACCCGAGATCCTGGATCGTCGAGGGCGTTCCGGTCCGGATCTCACAGTGCCGGCGGGAAACGCCGGGGTCGTCGATCCGCACGTCGGCGTCGGTGCTGCGGCCCATCACCAACGTCGGGCGGGAGATCTGATGGCGGGTGCCGTTGATCTCGATCCAGCGTCGCACCTGCGTGTTCGGCAGGGGGCTGGGAGTGGCCGGCGGGCGCCGGTCGGATGCGGGTGTCGCGGGACGCCCGGAGCCCGGCGGCGGGGCCGCGGGCATGGGCGGGGCGGAGGCGGGCGGGTAGCCGTAGCCGCCGGGGGCCTGCGGGGCGGCGGGGCGCCCCTGGCCGGGACGCGCGGGCTGGGCCGGCTGTCCTGGCTGGTTCTGGAACCCCTGCTGGTCGGGCTGGCCCTGCTGTGACGAACTCGATGCCAGAGTGCGGCTGCGGACCCGGTAGAGGCCGGTGTCGAGGTCGTCGGCCTTCTCCAGATGGACCTTGATGGGGCCCATGAAGGTGTACCGCTGCTGCTTGGCGTAGTCCCGCACCAGTCCGGAGAGCTCGTCGCCCAGCTGGCCCGAGTACGGGCTGAGCCGCTCGTAGTCGGGGGCGCTGAGTTCTACGATGAAGTCGTTGGGGACGACGGTCCGCTCGCGGTTCCAGATGGTGGCGTTGTTGTCGCACTCCCGCTGGAGGGCTCCAGCGATCTCGACCGGCTGCACCTCGGACTTGAAGACCTTGGCGAAAGTGCCATTGACGAGACCTTCGAGACGTTGCTCGAAACGCTTCATGACTCCCATGGGGCACCTCCTCCGGTGTCGTCGTCCCTGTACTGCTTACTGATCGTATCCACGCGTCGGGAAATCGGCTGGTTCCCCTTGTCTGCACTGCGGATGAGTGTCCCCCCTCACACGGATCGTAGAGGTGGCCTCCTGACAGTGTCCCGCACCTTGGGTGCACTCAGGAGGAGTGGGGGGCGGCGGCTCCGGGTTCCCGGTTCCCGTCAGGCGTTCGGCGAAACAAACGGATGTGAATCCGCCCTGTCCAGCGTGCTAATCTTCGTGATGTCGCCAGGGGCTCGCACCGAAAAGTGGGAGATTCTGGAACACCATTCTTGCGCGAGTGGCGGAACGGCAGACGCGCTGGCTTCAGGTGCCAGTGTCCTTAGGGACGTGGGGGTTCAAATCCCCCCTCGCGCACAAGAGAGAAGCCCCGCAGACCACGGTCTGCGGGGCTTCTTCGGTTTGCTCTCGGGGTTTGTGCTCCGGGTACGCGCTCCGGCTCGGGGTGGGTTGGGCGTCGAGGTCGGGTCCGGTCGGGATCGAGACCGGGTTTGGCGGGGATCGAGACCGGGTTTGGTGGGGATTGAGGCCGGACTTGGTTTCACGTGAAACGCCCGATTGGTGCTCCCTGGTGGGGTTCGTGGCGAGGCCCTCCGGCGGGGCGCTTGAGGGGGCGTCGGTTGAGGTGCCGACGGGACTTCCGTGGCGGTGGTGGTCGTGTCGCCGCTGGTTGTCGCCTCGGGTTCGGGAGTGGTGGGATCGTTATGCGGGAAGGCCGGGGTCCGTTGACCCCGGCCTTCCTTGTCGCATGAACTTTTGCCTTGCGGTTTCCCGTATGTCGGGTGTGTGTCGGGTGTGCCGGTTGCCTCAGGTGTCCGAGGCGTCTGAGGCGCTGAGGTCTGAGGCGTCTGAGGTGCTGAGGTGTCTTGTGCGTCTCGGTCGCCTCAGGCGGCGAGTCGGGACGCAAGGCTCTTGGCCTTCTCCACGGCGTCGGCGAGTGCCTTGGTGCGAGAGGTCTCGGCGAGCGGGATGAGCTCGGCCATCTGCGGGTTGCTGTGGGCCAGGGTCAGCTCCGGGACGATGAAGTCGACCTCGGCGGCGAACATGGCCGTCAGCAGCGTCGCCAGATAGTTCTGGACGAACTCGGCCCCCGCGCGCGGGGTGCCGGCGGCGTAGGAACCGCCGCGACTGGCGACGACGGTGATGGGGGTGCCGGCAACCGGACTGTCGGGGCCGGCGTTGTGGCCGACGATGATCACGTGGTCGAGCCACGCCTTCAGGGTCGACGGAATCGTGAAGTTGTACATCGGCGCACCGATCAGGACCGCGTCGGCAGCGGCCAGCTCGGCGGCGAGTTCGCCACGCAGCGGGTGCTCGATGCCGGCGGCGGCCGCCGCGGCGTCCAGGTGCGGCAGCGGGTCGGCGGCGAGATCGCGGTAGATGACCCGCCCGTCGGGGTGCTGCTCGCTCCAGGCCTGCACGAAGGCGGCGGTGACCTCGCGCGACGCGGAGCCCTGGGGGAAGACGGCGGAGTCGAGGTGCAGAAGTGTGGCCATGAGGGTCTCCACGGGTGTCGGTGGCGCGGTGGGGTTTCGGCGCGGTGGCGGGCCGGTGAGGCGGGCCAAGCTTTCGTACGTCCCTATTAATAACATAGTGACTTACTAATCGTAAGTCCCTCATGAGGGCGCAGTACTCTGGGCGTATGGCGGATCACAGCGAGCAGGCGTGCCGGCGGGTCGACGTGAGCATCAGCCGCGTCTTCGAGCTGTTCGGCAAGCGCTGGACGGGGCCGATCGTCTCGGTGCTGCTCCAGCAGCCCGTTCACTTCGCCGATCTGCGGCGGGCGATTCCGGGCATCAGTGAGCGCATGCTCTCGGACCGGTTGTCCGAACTGGGGACGGCGGGCCTGGTGGTCCGTGAGGTCGACGAGGGTCCGCCGCTGCGGGTCTCGTACCGCCTGACGCAGGCCGGTGCCGCGATGGAGCCCGCGCTCAAGGAACTGGGGCGCTGGGCCGAGACGCATCTCAAAGAGGGCGGCGGCGGCAGCTGTTAGCCGGCGGGCCGCGGCGGGCGGGGACCGGTGGGCCGGGGCCGGGAAGTTGTCCACAGGTGGTCCGTCCGGTCATCCACAGGGGCAGACGGGTGGTGGTGAACGGCGCTACCGTTGTCGGCAGTTGATGTTGTACCGGGGGCGCCGGACGGCGGCATCGGGCGAGGTCGGGGAGCTGTGCGCCATGGGTGAGATCGAAGCGACCGTGCCGGTGCAGCGTGCGGTGAAGGATGGTCCGCGCATTCCGGCGGTGCCCGGGTTCGCCCGCCGCGCTCACCCGAAGGGCCGGGGCGGTCCGCCATCGCCGAGGGAAGCGGGCAAGGCGCTGCGTGAGCGGGTGCCCAGGTCCGCGCACGAGTCGCTGGTCCTGCCGGCGGACCGGCCCGACGCGGTGCGGGCGGTCGAGGAGTCCAACCGGGGCCGGGTGCCCGCGCTCACGCCGATCCGGGTGGGGCGGATGGCTGCCACACCGTTCGCCTTCCTCCGGGGTTCGGCCGGGCTGATGGCCCACGATCTGGTGGGCACCCCCGTCACCGGGGTGGGTGCCCAGCTCTGCGGTGACGCCCATGCGGCCAACTTCGGTCTGTACGGCGACGCGCGGGGCAACCTGGTCATCGACCTGAACGACTTCGACGAGACGGTGACCGGTCCGTGGGAGTGGGACCTCAAGCGCCTCGCCACCTCGCTGGTGCTCGCGGGCCGCGAGGCGGGCGCGGACGAGGAGACCTGCCGCAGGGGTGCGTACGACACGGTGGGCGCCTACCGGCGGACGATGCGGCTGCTGGCCAGGATGCCCGCGCTCGACGCCTGGAACGCCATCGCCGACGAGGAACTCGTCTCGCACACGGACGCGCGGGATCTGCTCGGCACGCTGGAGCGGGTCTCCGAGAAGGCCCGCAACAACACCAGCGCCCGCTTCGCCGCGAAGTCCACGGAGGATTCCGGGGACGGCGGCCGCCGATTCGTCGACGCACCGCCGGTGCTGCGCCGGGTGCCGGACGGGGAGGCCGCGTCCGTGGCGGCGGGGCTCGGCGACTACCTCGGCACCGTTTCGCAGGACCGGGTTCCGCTGCTCGCCCGGTACGCGATTCACGATGTGGCGTTCCGGGTGGTCGGCACGGGGAGCGTCGGCACCCGGTCGTATGTGGTGCTGCTGCTGGATCACCGGGGTGAGCCGCTGGTGCTGCAGGTGAAGGAGGCCAGGCCCTCGGTGCTGGCCCCCCATCTGCCCGCCGTGGGCTTCGACGTGCCGGAGGTGGCGCACGAGGGGCGTCGGGTCGTGCTCGGGCAGAAGCGGATGCAGGTCGTCAGCGACATCCTGCTGGGCTGGGCGACCGTGGACGGGCGGCCCTTCCAGGTCAGACAGTTCAGGAACCGCAAGGGCAGCGTCGATCCGGCGGCCCTGGCAGCCGACCAGGTCGACGACTACGGCCGGATGACCGGCGCGCTGCTGGCCCGAGCCCACGCGCACAGCGCCGATCCAAGGCTGATCGCGGGCTACTGCGGCAAGAACGACGAGCTGGACGAGGCGGTGGCGGCGTTCGCGGTGACCTACGCGGACCGTACGGAGGCGGACCACGCCGAGCTGGTGCGGGCGATCGGCGCGGGCCGGACAGCCGCCGAGGCGGGCGTATGACGCCCGTTCCACCGACCGCGCGTCCCGGGGGCATGGGCCGTGGCCATACGCTGGACGGGTGACCCACGAAGCCGCCGGGGTGCCGACCACCCGGAACGACGATGACCGGCAGGACCACGACCGGCAACACGAGCAGCCAGTCCGCCCGGCCGACCCGCACGCGGAGACCGCCCCTGGAGGAGCCCCGGCCGCCGGTGCGGCAGACACCGGTACCGCCGAGGCCGGCACTGCGGCGCCCGGTACCGCCGAGGCCGGTACCGCAGCGGCGGGCGGAGCTGACGGCGGAACCGCTGACGGCGGAACCACCGGCGGGGAAGGCGGCGGGTCCGCCGAGCGGGCACGGCCCGAGGCACGGCTCGCGCACGCCGTGCGGGTGGCCGAGCAGGCCCTGATCGAGTTCGAGATCGCGGTGGAGACCTTCCGGGTCGAGGTGGAGAACTTCTCCCGGCTGCACCACCAGCGGCTGGGCCCGATGTACGCGCGTCTCGATGAGCTCGATGCGCAGATCGCGGAGGCACGGGCCGCGCGGACCGGCGATCCCGAGGATCTGCGCAAGGCGCAGGAGGCGCGGGCCATCGTGATGCCCATGCCGGGCGTCGACGAGCTGTTCCACGACTGGATGGACTCCGACGGGCTGTCCCCCGAGGCGAGCGCGATGCTGACCGAGCAGCCCGTCCGGCCGCCGAAGCGGGTCCGGCCGACCGAGGAGGCCCGCAAGCTGTACCGCGAGCTGGCGCGCAAGGCCCACCCGGATCTGGCCCAGGACGAGGAGGAGCGGGCCCGCCGGGACGAGTTCATCACCCGCGTCAACGCCGCATACGGGCGTGGGGACGAGGCGCTGCTCAAGGAACTGGCCCAGGAGTGGGCGGCCGGGCCGGCTGCCCCGGAGGCGGAGCTCGGCGAGGCCGACGAGCTCTACGCCCGGCTGAACTGGCTGACCCAGCGCAAGGAACTGCTGACGGTGCTCGCCCAGGAGCTGGAACAGAGCGCGATCGGCGCCATGCTGCGGATGGCCCCGGACGATCCGGATCATCTGCTCGAAGAGATCGCCGATCAGCTGCTGGGCGAGGTGTCGCAGCGAGAGACTGAACTGGCGGGTCTGGTGCAGTAGCGTTTCCGTGACTTCGGAGCGCACTCACGCACTCACGCACTACGCACTCACGCACTACGCACTCACTCACGCACGCACTCACGAGAGAAGGCATGACCCATGAATTTCGGCCCGCTTCCCACGGTCGATGCCGCGGCGGTGCCGGCGGACGGCTTCGTGCTGGACGTCCGGGAGGACGACGAGTGGGCGGCCGGGCACGTCGACGGCGCCCTGCACATCCCGATGAGTGACTTCGTGGGCCGCTTCGGTGAGCTGACCGAGGCGGCGGAGGACGGCCGGCGCGTGCATGTGATGTGCCGGGTCGGCGGCCGGTCCGCCCAGGTCACCCAGTACCTGGTGCAGCAGGGCATCGACGCCGTGAACATCGAGGGCGGGATGCTCGCCTGGGACGGTGCCGGGCGCCCGATGGTCACCGACAGCGGGAACCCGGCCTTCGTCGTCTGACCGGGGCTTCTCCGGCCTCTTCGGGGCCCGGCGGTGTTCAGTCGAGGGAGTGGGCGGCCAGGAGGTCGCCCAGTGCCTCTTCGTGGGCCGCGGCCGGGCCGAGGGAGAGCTCGATCTGCTTCGCCCAGGCGTGGAAGCGGTGCAGGGGGTAGTCGGTGTCCGCGCCGAAGCCCCCGTGCAGGTGCTGTGCCGTCTGTACGACCCGGCGGACCCCGTCGGATGCCCAGATCTTCGCCACGGCGACATCGCCCGCAGGGGGCAGCGCCCCGCTCCCGCCGGTGGCGATCCGCCAGGCGGCCTGCCAGAGGGTCACCTCCATGGCCCGCAGATCGATGTAGCGGTCCGCGGTCTGTACCGCGACGGACTGGAAGGTCGCCACGGGGAAGCCGAACTGCTCACGCTTTCCGGTGTACTGGCTCGTCATGGCCAGTACGGCCTCACCCAGGCCCAGCGCGAGTGCGCAGGTTCCGGTGGTGAGCAGCGCGTGCAGCCATTCCCAGGCGCCGGCGGCGTCGATCAGCTCGCGGCGCGTGATCCGTACCGCGTCCAGCCGTACCTCGCCGAAGAGTTCGCCGCTGGTGGAGACCTGTTCGGCGATGGTGACACCGTCCTGGCCGGGTCGGATCAGGGCCAGGACGGCCCGGCCCTCGCCGGTGTGGGCGGGCACCGCGATCCAGTTCGCGGTCTGCGCCCACGGCACGGCCGACTGCACACCGTCGAGTATCCAGACGGCTTCGGAGCCGCCGTCGCCGTCATCGCCCCCACCGGCGCTGCCGCGGTCGCCGTCGAGGCGGGCCGTGACGGCGAGTTCGGCCGGATCGTGGCCGGTGCGCCCATTGGCTCCGACGGTGAGGACCAGCTCGCCGCGGCCGACGCCGGGCAGCAGCTCGGCGGCCAGCCCCTGGTCCCCGTAGCGCTGGAGCGTCATCGCCACCGCGCACGTCTCCAGCAGAGGGACCCGCGCAAGGACCTTCGCGGACTCGCGCAGCACCAGGTAGAGCGCGATCAGGTCGAGACCTGCCCCGCCGTGTTCGGGTGACAGCGTCAGGCTCAGCAGGTCCCCTGCGGCGAGACCGGCCCACAGTGGTCTGTCGATGTCCTCGGCCACCGCACCCGGTACGAGTGCGGGGCTGGGGACCGCGTCGGGCGCGACGCCCGAGAAGACCGCTCGTGCCGCCTCTACGGCTGCCTGCTGTTCCTCGGTGAAGGTGAAGTCCACTGTCCTGGCCTCCCACGAACCGCTGCGCCCGTACCCGGACCTGACGGAGCGTCAAGATAGAACAGGTTCTACAAGAAGGGAACAGGTGCGGTGCCGTGCCGTGTGGTGCCGTGTCTGCCGGGTGGTGCACGGTGCTGAGCGGTCACCGGTCGAAGTCGAGCTCCACCTCCCCGGTCACCGGATGGGACTGGCAGGCCAGCACATAGCCCGCCCCCGTCTCTTCCGGTTCGAGCGCGAAGTTGCGGTCCATCCGCACCTCACCGGAGACCAGGAAGGCCCGGCAGGTCCCGCACACGCCCCCCTTGCAGGCGTACGGCGCGTCCGAGCGGCTGCGGAGCACCGTCTCCAGCAGCGATTCGCCTTCCTGCACCGGCCACTTGCCGGAGCGGCCGTCCAGGGTCGCCGTGAGCATGCTGCCGGCCGGGGTTTCGATCCGTGGCAGGGCGGACGTTCCTGGTCCGTCGTCGACGTGGAAGATCTCCTGGTGGATGCGGGTCCGCTCGACGCCCAGACCGTGCAGCGCGCTCTCGGAGGCCCGGACCAGGCCGAGCGGGCCGCACAGATACCAGCCGTCCACCTCGGTCACCGGCAGCAGCGCGGGCAGTAGATCGATGAGCCGCTCGCGGTCCAGCCTGCCCGAGGGGAGGCCGGCCTGCTGCTCCTCCCGGGAGAGCGCGGTGACCAGCTGGAACCGGTCCGGATAGCGGTCCTTGAGGTCGGCGACCTCGTCCAGGAACATCGTCGACGCGGCGGTCCGGTCGCTGCGGATCAGACAGAACGAGGCCTTGGGCTCCCGCGCCAGCAGCGTCGCCGCGATGGACAGCACCGGCGTGATCCCGCTGCCGCCGACGACCGCCGCGAACTGCCCGGCGCGCGGCGTGAGCACGAAGCGGCCCATCGGCGGCATCGCCTCGACCTGATCGCCGACGGCGAGTTCCTTGAGCGCGTACGTGGAGAACGCGCCGCCGTCGACGAGCCGGATACCCACCCGCAGTTCCGGGTCGGCCGGCCGCTCGGTGGCCGGTGCGCAGATCGAGTACGAGCGGCGGACCTCCTCGCCGTCGACGGTGTAGCGGACATTGAGGTGCTGGCCGGGCTTGTGGCGGAAGGTCTCGCGCAGTTCCGGCGGCACGGTGAAGTCGACAGCGACCGAATCGTCCGTGAGCCGTTCGATCGCGCTGACCCGGAGCGGATGGAACATCTACAACTCCTTGAAGTGATCAAACGGTTCGCGGCATGTCACACACCTGTGCAGCGCCTTGCAGGCAGTGGACGAGAACCGGCTCAGTAGCTCCGTGTCGGTGGAGCCGCAGTGCGGGCAGCGCACCGACAGGGTGAGCGGCACGGGTCCGGAGGCGGGGGAGGCGGCGTCATGCGGCCGAGGGGGCGCTATGCCGAACTCGGTGAGCTTGCGCCGCCCTTCCGCGCTGATGTCGTCCGTGGACCAGGCGGGAGCGAGGACGGTGACCACGGAGACCTCGGTCATGCCGTGGTCGAGCAGCACCCGCTCGATGTCCATGGACATGGCCTCTATCGCGGGGCAACCGGTGTAGGTGGGGGTGAGCCGGACCGTGACGCGGCCCGGTGCGAGTACCTCGACCCCCCGGAGCACTCCCAGCTCCTCCAGTGTCAGCACGGGCAGCTCGGGGTCGGGGACGGAGCCCGCGAGGTGGCGCAGCTCCTCCTCCAGTGCCGTCCAGGTCACCATGACGCCCCCGGGTGGCTGCGGTGCAGATGCTGCATCTCGGCGATCATCCGGCCGAAGGGCTCCGTGTGGATGCCCTGCCGGCCCGCTCCGGCCGTCCAGGCTCCGGACTGCGGCCCGGCCGGTACGGTCAGCGTGGCCCGTTCCAGCACGGCGGTGACCGATGCCAGCCAGTCGTTCCGCAGGGCCTCCCAGTCCACCTCCACGCCTTCGACGGGCTGGAACAGCTCACCGGTGAAACGCCACAGCGCGTCCACCGCGCGCTGCATCCGGTGGTGGCTCTCCGCCGTGCCGTCGCCGAGGCGCAGCGTCCACTGCTCGGCGTGGTCCCGGTGGTAGGCGACTTCCTTGACGGCCTTGGCCGCGATCCCGGCGAACTCGCCGTCACCGGCCGCCAGCTGCTCGTACAGTCCGTGCTGGTGGACGGAGAAGTAGAGCTGGCGGGCGATGGTGTGGGCGAAGTCGCCGTTCGGCTGCTCGACCAGCTGGAGGTTACGGAAGGAACGCTCCTCGCGCAGGTACGCGAGCTCGTCCTCGTCCCCGGCGAGGGAGAGCAGCAGGCGGGCCTGGCCCAGCAGGTCCAGGGCGATGTTGGCGAGGGCCACTTCCTCCTCCAGCACGGGGGCGTGGCCCGCCCACTCCCCCAGCCGGTGCGACAGCACCAGCGCGTCGTCGCCCAGGGCGAGAGCCGCGGTCACAGGTGCTTCACCCCTTCCGGGATCTTGTAGAACGTCGGGTGCCGGTAGGGCTTGTCGCCGGCCGGCTCGAAGAACGTGTCCTTCTCGTCCGGCGAGGACGCCGTGATCCGGGTGGACGGCACCACCCAGATGGAGACCCCCTCGGACCGGCGCGTGTACAGATCACGTGCGTTGCGCAGGGCCATCTCGGCGTCCGGGGCGTGCAGGCTGCCTGCGTGGGTGTGGGAGAGACCGCGCCGCGAGCGGACGAATACCTCCCACAGCGGCCAGTCGGTCGAGCTGCTCATGCTGTCGCCTCCACGTTCGGTACCACTGTCTGCTTCTGTGCGTACGCGGCGGCGGCGTCGCGGACCCAGGCGCCTTCCTCGTGTGCTCGGCGGCGCTGGGTGAGGCGCTCCTCGTTGCACGGGCCGTTGCCCTTCAGGACCTCCTGGAACTCCGTCCAGTCGATCGCCCCGAAATCGTGCTGACCGCGCTCCTCGTTCCACCGGAGGTCCGGGTCGGGGAGGGTGAGTCCCAGGACCTCTGCCTGCGGGACGCAGATGTCGACGAAGCGCTGCCGCAGCTCGTCGTTGGAATGCCGCTTGATCTTCCAGGTCATCGACTGGGCGGAGTGAGACGAGGCGTCGTCCGGCGGGCCGAACATCATCAGGGACGGCCACCACCAGCGGTTCACCGCGTCCTGGGCCATCTCGTGCTGTGCGGCCGTGCCGCCGCTGAGGGCCAGCAGCAGTTCGTAGCCCTGGCGCTGGTGGAAGGACTCCTCCTTGCAGACACGGACCATCGCGCGGGCGTAGGGGCCGTAGGAGCAGCGGCACAGAGGCACCTGGTTGGTGATCGCGGCGCCGTCCACGAGCCAGCCGATCGCGCCCACGTCCGCCCAGGTCAGGGTGGGGTAATTGAAGATCGACGAATACCGCTGACGGCCCGCGTGGAGCTTGTCGAGCAGCTCCTCGCGGCCGGTGCCGAGGGTCTCGGCCGCGCTGTACAGATAGAGGCCGTGTCCCGCCTCGTCCTGCACCTTGGCTATCAGGATGGCTTTGCGGCGCAGCGAGGGCGCCCGCGTGATCCAGTTGGCCTCGGGCTGCATGCCGATGATTTCGGAGTGGGCGTGCTGGGCCATTTGCCTGACCAGCGAGGCGCGGTAGGCATCGGGCATCCAGTCACGCGGCTCGATGCGCTCGTCGGCCGCCACCGCGGCGTCGAAGGCCGCCGCCAGGGCCCCGTCCGCCCCCTCAGTACTGCCCGCTGTCGCCTGCGCTGTCTGGCCCGCAGTCACTGCCGCCATCCCGGACTCCCTACCGACCGATCGTTCGGTTCAATGACTTCAATGGTGAGTCTGCGGCCCGTAGGGTGTCAACCCTGTGGATAACTGACCGGGATCGACGGGGATCGGGGCGGGATGGATTCGTACGACGACAGGGGCGTCGGCGGCGGGGACGGGCGCGTTGCCGGTCCCGATTCGGGGACGCTTCCAACGGTTCCTGATCCGCGCACCGAACCCCGTCCGCAGCCTCCGCCCGAGCCGGGTCCCGAGCCGGGTCCCGAGCCGGGTCCCGAGCCAGGCCACGAACCCGGTCCCGAGTCCGGTCCGCGCTACGAGCCGAAGCCGCGTACGGAGCCTGATCCGCCTACGGAGCCGGAGCCGCGCTCCGGGCCTGGGCCTGGGCCGCGTACCGGAATGGCGGGGCTGTCGTTTCCGTACCAGGTCGCCGCCGCTGTGGCGCTGGCGGTGATCGGGCTGATCACCTGCACTCAGCTGGCGATGGTGTTTCTGCACGTCGCCCCCTCCAACACGGTGACCAAGCAGCACGGCAAGGCGATCGACGAATGGGTCTATCCCGAGTTCGAGCAGAACTGGAAGCTCTTCGCTCCCAATCCGCTGCAACAGAACATCGCCGTGCACGTACGTGCTGAGATAGCCGGCGCCGACGGCCGTCGTACCACCCCCTGGATGAATCTCTCCGGCGAGGACGGCAAGGCGATACGCGCCAATCCGCTGCCCAGCCACGTCCAGCAGAACGAACTCCGCCGGGGCTGGGACTTCTACCTCGGGTCCCATGACAACCAGAACCGGCCCAACGGGCTGCGCGGCAACCTCTCCGAGCAGTACGTCCGCCGCATCGTCATGCTGCGCCTCGGCGAACACGACTACGGCGGCACCGTCGAGCGGATCCAGGTCCGCTCCGAGGTGCGGTCCGTCCCGGCGCCCCCGTGGAGCGACGAGAAGATCAGTACGAAGCCGTCCTACCGAGTCCTGCCCTGGTGGACCGTCACCGCAGCCGACCTCCCCGAGGGCTCGGCGGACCAGAAGGAGACGGACCAGTGAGCACGCCCCGCCCCGGCCGCGACAGCGGGCTCGCCCGCGGTATCCAGCGCATCACCGCCTCCTCCCTCGGCCCGTACCAGAGCGCCGTCATCCGGATCGGCTTCTCCGCCACGTACCTGCTGTTCCTGCTGCGGGAACTGCCGCACCGGCACGAGATGTACGGCCCCGACGCCCCGTGGCGCTGGGACATGGCGGAGAAGCTGATATCCAACAACCAGGCCTTCACCACGCTCATGTGGTCGGACAGCACCGTCTGGTTCGAGATCGTGTACGCGCTGGCGCTGATCGCCGCCGCGCTGCTGCTGGTGGGCTGGCACACCCGAGCCATGTCCGTGCTGTTCATGGCCGGCGTGCTCTCGCTGCAGAACCGCAGCATCTTCATGGGTGACGGCGGCGACAACGTCCTCCATCTGATGGCGATCTACCTGGTGCTGACCCGGTGCGGTCAGGTCTGGTCCCTGGACGCCCGCCGCGCTGCACGCAGAGCGCGGGCGGCCGGAGCCGATGGTGCGGATGGTGCGGACAGGGGCGTGGAGCCGGACGGGAAGGCCGGCGGTCGGCGCCCGGTGCGCGGAGACGTGGCCGGTCCGCTGCTGTGGGTGGCGTTCGGTGCCGTTCTGATCGGTGCCACGGTGACGGACAGCCTGGGCGGAACCGTCTGGCTGCCGGCGCTGTTCTGGATTCTGTGGACCGGCCAAGGCGCATGGTGGGCACTGAACCGGTACGCGCCGCACAGCGAGCCGCGCACCCTGCTCGACGTCATCGCCAATCTCGCCCACAACGCCACCCTCGTCGTGATCATGGCCGAGGTCTGCCTGATCTACTCCACCGCGGGCTGGTACAAGATCCAGGGTACGAGGTGGCAGGACGGCACAGCGCTCTACTACCCGCTCAAGCTCGACTACTTCACGCCGTGGCCCGGCCTCTCGGACATCCTCGCATCGAGCGGGGTGATGGTGATGGTGCTGACGTACGCCACGGTCATCGTGCAGGTCGCGTTCCCGTTCACGCTGTTCAACCGGCGGGTCAAGAACGTCCTGCTCGTCGTGATGATCGGCGAGCACGCCGGTATCGCCCTGCTGCTGGGGCTGCCGTTCTTCTCGATGGCCATGATCGCCGCGGACGCGGTCTTCCTGCCTACCGTCTTCCTGGTGTGGCTGGGGGGCCGGGCGGCGCTCGGGCGGGATCTGCTGTTCCGGGCGCGCGGCCAGGTCCCGGGGCCCCGGGACGGTGCCGAGGACCGGGAGGCACCGCAGCACAGCGACTCCGGTGGCCATACGCTCGTCGGGTGAGCAGCGAGACCGGGAGCACCGGCAGTACCAGCAGGAATCCGTCGACCGATGAGTCCGCGACGGCCGAGCCGAACGTGGTGGCCGAGCCGTCCGTGGTGGCCGAGCCGGCCCAGTACGACGACGGGTTCGGGACGGAGATCGGCGTCGGGCCGCACCCGCTGCCCTGGCCCGTGGGGGAGCGTTACGACCCCGAGCTGCTCGCCCACGGCGACCGGCGCAATGTGGGTGACGCGTACCGGTACTGGACCCGGGAGGCGATCGTCGCCGATCTGGACCTGCGGCGGCACGACTTCCACGTGGCGGTGGAGAACTGGGGCCACGACTTCAATATCGGCTCGGTGGTGCGCACGGCGAACGCCTTCCTCGCCAAGGAGATCCACATCGTGGGGCGGCGGCGCTGGAACCGCCGCGGGGCGATGGTCACCGACCGCTACCAGCATGTCCGCCACCATCCCGAGACCACGGATCTGACCGCCTGGGCGGCGGCCGAGGGGCTCCCGATCATCGGCATCGACAACCTGCCGGGCGCCGTGCCGCTGGAGCGGACCGAGCTGCCGCGGCGGTGTGTGCTGCTGTTCGGGCAGGAGGGGCCGGGACTGACCGAGGAGGCCCGTAGGCACGCGTCGATGGTGTGCTCGATCGCGCAGTTCGGGTCCACACGGTCGATCAACGCGGGTGCGGCGGCGGCGATTGCCATGCATGCGTGGGTGCAGAGGTATGCGGATATTCCGGGTGCGGGTGCGGGTGCGGGTGCGGGTGCGGGTGCGGCGGGCCCGGTCTCTGGGTGAGGGGCCGGGGCGAGGACGAGCGGGGCCGGGTGGGGGTGCCTGCTGCGGCTGTCCCCTACCCGCCCCTTCCCGTAACCGGGGGCTCCGCCCCCGGGCCCCCGGTCCTCAAACGCCGGACGGGCTGAGATGTGCCGGACCGGCTGACGGGAAGCGCCCGTCAGCGTTGGCGGCGGACTTCCAGGGTGCGGAAGCGGTTGGAGACGAAGGCCCCGTCGCACAGGGCCGCGTTGGCCGCCGGGTTGCCGCCCGAGCCATGGAAGTCGGAGAACGCCGCCGTCTGGTTCACGTACACCCCGCTGGTCAGATTCAGCGAGAGCTGGGCCGACTCGTCCAGGCAGACGTCCACCAGCGCGCCCTCCACCTCGGGTGAGGTGGTGTACGCGCCCACCGTCATCGCGCCCTTGTCGCGGATCGTGCGGCGCAGCAGCTCCACGGCGTCCGCCGTCGAGTCGACCGCGACCGCGAACGAGACCGGGCCGAAGCACTCCGACAGGCAGGGGGAGTCGTCGTCCGGCTTGGGGCCGTCCAGCTTGACGATCAGCGGCGTACGGACCACCGCCTCCGGGAAGTCGGCGTTGGCCACCTCCCGCGAGGGCAGGGCGACTTCGCCGAGCTTCGCGGCCTCCTCCAGACGGGCCCTGACCTCCGGGTTGACCAGGGCGCCGAGGAGGGCGTTCGCCCGCGCGTCGTCACCCAGGAGCCCGGTGACGGCCGCGGCGATGTCACCGACCACGCCGTCGTATGTCTTCTCGCCGATGTCCGTCGTGATGCCGTTCCGGGGAATCAGCAGGTTCTGCGGGGTGGTGCACATCTGGCCGCTGTAGAGGGAGAGCGAGAACGCCAGGTTGGAGAGCATGCCGCGGTAGTCGTCGGTGGAGTCGAGGACGATCGTGTTGACCCCGGCCTTCTCCGTGTAGACCTGTGCCTGGAGGGCGTTGGCCTCCAGCCAGTCACCGAACGCCGTGGAGCCGGTGTAGTCGATGATCCTGATCTCCGGGCGGACCGCCAGGGACTTGGCGATGCCCTCGCCCGGCCGCTCCGCGGCCAGGGCGACCAGATTGGGGTCGAAGCCCGCCTCGGCGAGCACCTCGCGCGCCAGCTGGACTGTGAGGGCCAGCGGAAGCACCGCACGGGGGTGCGGCTTGACCAGGACGGGATTGCCGGTGGCGAGAGAGGCGAACAGGCCCGGATAGCCGTTCCACGTGGGGAAGGTGTTGCAGCCGATCAGCAGTGAGATGCCGCGGCCCGCCGCGGTGAACGTCTTGTGCAGCTCGATCGGGTCGCGCTTGCCCTGCGGCTTGGACCAGTCCGCGGTGTGCGGGGCGCGGACCTGCTCCTCGTACGCGTACGCCACCGCTTCCAGGCCGCGGTCCTGGGCGTGCGGGCCACCGGCCTGGAACGCCATCATGAAGGCCTGTCCGCTGGTGTGCATCACCGCGTGGCCGAACTCGTGGGTGCGGGCGCTGATCCGGGCCAGGATCTCCAGGCAGACCAGGGCCCTGGTCTCCGGTCCCGCCGCGCGCCAGGCCGGCATCCCCGCGCGCATCGCCGGGATCAGGACGTCCGGATCGGCGTGGGGGTACTCGACGCCGAGCTCCGGTCCGTACGGGGAGATCTCCCCGCCCGTCCATCCGTCGGTGCCCGGCTGGCCGAGGTCGATACGGGTGTTCAGCACGGCGTCGAAGGCGGCCTTGCCCTCGGCGGCGCCCAGGCTGCCGGGGGAGCCGCCCTCGCCGTACGCCTTCGGGTGCTCGGGGTGCGGGGACCAGTAGGCGCGCGAGCGGATCGCGTCGAGGGCCCGGTCGAGCGTGGGGCGGTGCTTCTCGGTCAGCAGGTGCGGGGAGAGCTCGGCGGCCATGACGGACCAACTCCTCATCGAGCTGGGCAGGGACGGGCGGACAGAGTTAGAGTAACCGAACGATCGGTCGGGACAAGGGGCCCCACGAAACCTGTGGACAACTCGTAGGGGAGGATCGCTGGCATGACCACGGCCAAGCGGGACACGTACACCCCGGAGACTCTGCTCACCGTCGCTGTCCGTGTGTTCAACGAGCGCGGCTACGACGGCACGTCCATGGAGCACCTCTCGAAGGCGGCGGGGATCTCCAAGTCGTCCATCTATCACCATGTGGCCGGCAAGGAAGAGCTGCTGCGGCGGGCGGTCAGCCGGGCGCTGGACGGCCTCTTCGGCATCCTCGACGAATCGGGTGCGACGCGAGGCCGCGCGGTAGGACGGGTCGAGTACGTCACCCGCCGTACCGTCGAGGTGCTGATAGCCGAACTGCCCTACGTCACGCTGCTGCTGCGGGTGCGCGGCAACACGAAGACCGAGCGCTGGGCGCTGGAGCGGCGGCGCGAGTTCGACCAGCGAGTGGGCGATCTGCTCAAGGCCGCGGTCGCGGACGGCGACCTCCGCTCCGACGTGGACATACGCCTCGCGACCCGGCTGCTTTTCGGCATGGTCAACTCGCTGGTGGAGTGGTACCGGCCGTTGCCGGACGGCGGTGCGGAGCGCGAGCAGCTCGCGGACACCGTCGTGCAGCTGGCCTTCGACGGGATGAAGTCCAGCCGCTGAGCCCGTTCCGCGGCAGTTGTTCTCGTCTCAGGTGAGCTCTGTGGGGCGGTCCGGGCCCGGGGCCAGGTCCGTCTCCTCGAACACCAGCAGGGTGCGGGTGGAGAGCACCTCGGGGATGGACTGGATCCTGGTCAGCACCAGATCGCGCAGTGACTGGTTGTCCTGCGTGTGCACCAGCAGCAGGACGTCGAAATCGCCGCTGACCAGCGCGATGTGCGTGGCTCCCGGCAGTGCCTGGAGCTGCTCGCGGACCGTGCGCCAGGAATTCTGGACGATCTTGAGCGTGATGTAGGCGGAGGCCCCCTGCCCCGCCCGTTCGTGGTTCACCCGCGCGCTGAAGCCCCGGATCACCCCGTCGTCGATGAGCCGGTTGATCCGGGCGTAGGCGTTGGCGCGGGAGACGTGGACGCGATCGGCCACCGACCGTATCGAGGCGCGGCCGTCCGTCTGGAGCAACCGGAGGATGGCACGGTCGATGGAGTCGAGCGGCCGTGCCGGAGGAATCCGGCCGGGGTCCTCGCCCCCGTCGGCCATTTGTTCAGCTGCCATGTTCCCGCGCCTCCCTGTCCTGGACGAGCTGTCTCCATCCCAGGCTGTGGAGAACCGTTTGTCCACAGGCTGACGGTGCCTGTAGCCAAAATGCGCTCGCGACCGAACAATCGGTAGGTGAGGCGCACCACATGCGTGTCTCGCGTAGTGCTTGATATTTGGACATATTTCACCACCCCTCGATAACCCCTCGATACCCCTTCGATATCGGGCACCCCTGATGTCGAAAGCTGCCGCTCGATACCCCTCGATGCCAGGAGGTGCTTGTCATGACGGTCCAAGAGCTGCCCGGCGCGGCCGCCTACCGGCCCACGCCGCCCCCGGCGTGGAAGCCGCTCACCGACCCGGCGCCGCTGCTCCCGGACCCCGAGCCGTACCGCGTGCTCGGTACGGACGCCGCGGCCGACGCGGACCCCGAGCTGCTGCGGCGGCTCTACGCCGAGCTGGTGCGCGGCCGGCGGTACAACACCCAGGCGACCGCCCTCACCAAGCAGGGCAGGCTCGCCGTCTATCCGTCGAGTACGGGGCAGGAGGCCTGCGAGATCGCGGCCGCCCTGGTGCTGGAGGAGCGGGACTGGCTCTTCCCCAGCTACCGCGACACACTCGCGGCCGTGGCGCGGGGGCTGGACCCGGTCGAGGCGCTGACCCTGCTGCGAGGCGACCGGCACACCGGCTACGACCCGCGCGAGCACCGCATCGCCCCGCTCTGCACCCCGCTCGCCACCCAGCTGCCGCATGCCGTGGGCCTGGCGCACGCGGCGCGGCTCAAGGGGGACGACGTGGTCGCGCTCGCCATGGTGGGTGACGGCGGCACCAGTGAGGGCGATTTCCACGAGGCGCTGAATTTCGCGGCCGTCTGGAAGGCCCCGGTCGTCTTCCTCGTGCAGAACAACGGCTTCGCCATCTCCGTCCCGCTGGCCAAGCAGACCGCGGCACCCTCCCTGGCGCACAAGGCCGTGGGGTACGGGATGCCGGGCCGGCTGGTCGACGGGAACGACGCGGCGGCCGTGCACCAGGTGCTCTCCGAGGCGGTCGAGCGGGCCAGGAGCGGCGGCGGCCCGACGCTCGTGGAGGCCATCACCTACCGCATGGACGCCCATACGAACGCCGATGACGCGACCCGCTACCGCGGCGACAGCGAGGTCGAGGCGTGGCGGGCGCACGATCCGGTCCAGCTCATGGAGCGGGAGCTGACCGGGCGCGGACTCCTCGACGACGACGGCATCGAGGAGGTGCGCACGGCCGCCGAGCGGATGGCGGCCGGACTGCGCGAGCGGATGAACGCGGATCCGGTGCTCGACCCGATGGATCTCTTCACCCATGTGTACGCGGAACAGACCACCCAGCTGCGTGAGCAGGCGGCCCGCCTGCGCGTCGAGCTGGACGCGGAGAACGAGCAGCACGGCACGGACGACGGGGGAGCAGGGCGATGACCACCGCAGCGGCCACGGCCGGAGAGCGGACGGCGAGGGCCAAACCCGCCACCATGGCGCAGGCCCTCGGGCGTGCGCTGCGCGACGCGATGGCGGAGGACCCCTCCGTGCACGTCCTCGGTGAGGACGTCGGGACGCTCGGCGGTGTCTTCCGGATCACCGACGGCCTGGCGAAGGAGTTCGGCGAGGACCGCTGCACCGACACCCCGCTGGCCGAGGCCGGCATCCTCGGGGCGGCCGTCGGCATGGCGATGTACGGACTGAGGCCCGTCGTGGAGATGCAGTTCGACGCCTTCGCCTATCCGGCGTTCGAGCAGCTCATCAGCCATGTCGCCAAGATGCGGAACCGGACCGGGGGCGCGATGCCGCTGCCGATCACGGTCCGGGTGCCGTACGGCGGCGGAATCGGCGGTGTCGAGCACCACAGCGACTCCTCCGAGGCGTATTACATGGCGACCCCCGGTCTCCACGTGGTCACGCCCGCCACGGTCGATGACGCCTATGGGCTGCTGCGGGCCTCGATCGCCTCCGACGATCCGGTGGTGTTCCTGGAGCCCAAGCGGCTCTACTGGTCGAAGGCGGACTGGTCACCACAGGCGCCCGCCGCCGTGGAGCCCATAGGCCGGGCCGTCGTGCGCCGGCCCGGCCGCAGCGCGACGCTGATCACGTACGGGCCGTCGCTGCCCGTCTGCATGGAGGCCGCTGAGGCCGCGGTCGAGGAGGGCTGGGACCTCGAAGTCGTCGATCTGCGCTCGTTGGTGCCGTTCGACGACGAGACGGTGGCCGCGTCCGTGCGGCGCACCGGCCGCGCGGTCGTCGTCCACGAGTCCACCGGCTTCGGCGGTCCGGGCGGCGAGATCGCGGCCCGGATCACCGAGCGCTGCTTCCACCATCTGGAGGCGCCGGTGCTGCGCGTCGCCGGTTTCGACATCCCGTACCCGCCGCCGATGCAGGAGCGACACCACCTGCCGGGCGTGGACCGGGTGCTCGACGCCGTCGCGCGACTGCAGTGGGAGGCGGAGCACTGATGCCGCAGGTACTCGAATTCAAGCTTCCTGATCTCGGTGAGGGGCTGACCGAGGCCGAGATCGTGCGCTGGCTGGTGGAGGTCGGCGACGTCGTCGCCATCGATCAGCCGGTCGTCGAGGTCGAGACGGCCAAGGCGATGGTGGAGGTGCCGTGCCCGTACGGGGGCGTGGTGACCGCACGGTTCGGTGAGGAGGGCGCGGAACTCCCGGTCGGGGCGCCGTTGCTGACGGTCGCGGTCGGGTCCGTGGAGCCGGCCGGGAGTGCGGCGGAATCCGGGTCCGGTACGGGGGCCGCCGGGGCGGAAGCGTCCGGGTCGGGCAATGTGCTGGTGGGGTACGGGACCGGCGCACCGGCGGTGCGCCGGAGGCGGGTCCGCCCGGAGGGACTCCAGGCAGAGGCCGCCGCTCCCGTCACCTCCTCTGCTCCCGTTCCGTCCGTTGCTCCTGTGTCCGCTGAGGCCGCGGGTTCCGCCGTCGTTCCGGGCGGGGTACGGGGGCCGGTCGCCGTTGTCTCCCCGCTGGTGCGCAAGCTCGCGCGGCAGCACGACCTCGATCTGCGGCAGCTCTCGGGCTCCGGGCCCGACGGGCTGATCCTGCGGGCCGACGTGGAGTCCGCCATCCGGTCCGTTGCCGAGGCCCCGCGGCAGGCTGCGGTGACGGACCGGGCACCGGTACGTCCGGCCGGTGAACGGGTTCCGTTGCGCGGAGTACGGGGCGCGGTCGCCGACAAGCTGGCGCGCAGCCGGCGCGAGATCCCCGACGCCACCTGCTGGGTGGACGCCGATGCGACCGAGCTGATGGCGGCCAGAGCGGCGATGAACGGCGCCGGTGGTCCCGGTGCCGGGCCCAAGGTGTCGGTGCTCGCGCTGCTCGCCCGTATCTGCACAGCCGCCCTGGCCCGGTATCCCGAACTCAACTCCACGGTGGACCAGGAAGCGCGGGAGATCGTGCGGCTCTCCGGTGTCCACCTCGGGTTCGCGGCCCAGACCGAGCGGGGGCTCGTCGTCCCGGTCGTACGGGACGCGAAGGCGCGCAACACGGAGTCGATCGGGGCCGAGATCACCCGGCTCACCGAGGCCGCCAGGACGGGAACGCTGAAGCCGGCGGAGCTGACCGGTGGCACGTTCACGCTCAACAACTACGGGGTGTTCGGGGTCGACGGTTCCACCCCGATCATCAACCACCCCGAGGCGGCGATGCTCGGAGTCGGCCGCATCGTCCCCAAGCCGTGGGTGCACGAGGGCGAGCTGGCCGTGCGGCGGGTCGTCCAGCTCTCGCTGACCTTCGACCACCGGGTCTGCGACGGCGGTACGGCGGGAGGCTTCCTGCGCTACGTGGCCGACTGCGTGGAACAGCCGGCGGTGCTCCTGCGGACGCTGTAGGCATGGCCGGCGGTGCTCCTGCGCAGGCTGTAGGCACGGCCGGCGGTGCTCCTGCGGACGCTGTAGGCACGGTCGCCGGTTCTCTTGCTCCCCCTGCTGTTCCCGGTTCTCCCTGTTCCGTTCCGCGTTGATCCACGGGAACGTGGACGGGGAGGATCCACCGGGGCGGACGGCCCGCATACTCGGGGCATGACCGCGTATGACGCCATCGTTCTCGCCGGAGGTGCCGCCAAGCGGCTCGGCGGCGCCGACAAGCCGGGGCTGCGGATCGGTGGCCGGGCGCTGCTGGACCGGGTGCTCGCGGCCTGTTCCGACGCCGGGACCACGGTGGTGGTGGGGGGCAGACGGCCCACGGTGCGCCCGGTGACCTGGGCGTGTGAAGAGCCCCGGGGCGGCGGTCCGTTGGCCGCACTCGGTGCCGGCGTGCGGCACACGGCGGCGGAACGCCTGCTGGTGCTCTCGGCCGATCTGCCGTTCCTCGGCGCGGACACGGTCGGGTCCCTGCTGGCAGCCGTCGGCCGGTCCGACCAGGAGGGCGCCGTCTGCACCGATCAGGACGGCCGTGACCAGCCGCTGGTGGCCGTCTACCGGGCGGAGCCGTTGCGCCGCGAACTGGCTCTGCTCGCCGCGGAGCACGGTGGACTCGCCGGACTGCCCCTGCGGTTGCTGACGCACGAGCTGCGGCTCTCCCGGGTGGCCGCGGACCCGCTCGCCTCGTTCGACTGCGACACCTGGGAGGACATCGCTTCGGCCAGGGCCCGGATCAGAGACCATGGGACCGTGCTGGACGAATGGATCACCGCAGTCAAGAACGAACTGTCCATCGAACTCGACGTCGACACCGCCGTCCTGCTCGACCTCGCCCGTGACGCCGCCCACAGCGTCGCCAGGCCCGCCGCGCCCCTGACGACCTTCCTGGTCGGGTACGCGGCGGCGAAGGCGAGCAGCGACGGGGGCGGGCCCGAGGCAGTGGCCGAGGCCGCCCGCAAGGCTGCCGCGCTCGCTCTCCGGTGGGCGGACGAGACCGAGACGCCATGACGGGCCGCAGCGGTAGTACCGGGCGGCTCCGGCGGCCCCCGGCTGCCGCAAAAAAGACCGTCGCTGAGCCCGCCGAGCCCGCTCACTCCGCCCAGTCCGCCCAGTCCGCCCAGCCCGCCGAGCCCGCTCACTCCTCCCAGTCCGCTGACGCCGCAGCGCGCCGCGCAGCCGAGGCCGAGGCCGACGAGGAGCGGGCCGTCGCGCAGGCCCTCGCGCTGGTCGGCCGACGGCCGTACAGCAACGCGCGTCCTGAACCCGGCCCCCGCCCCGGCCCCCGCCCCGGCCCCCGCCCCGGACCTGAAACAGCCAGTGGCCCCGACCGGTCCCGCGACCAGTCCCCCGACCCCGACCAGTCCCCCGCTCCATCCCCCGCTCCCGCCTCCGATCCCGCCTCCGAGGACGAGCAGCGCCCCGGTGCGCGCGGCCGGCGGCGTACCCACGCGACCCCGTGGGTCGAGGCCCGTGCCGTCGCGGCCCGCGCCGGGCGCCAGGTTCCGCCCCGCACCGGACGCCTCCCCCTCGACCACGCGCTCGGACACGTGCTGGCCGAGCCGCTCGCCGCGCTCACCGATCTCCCGTCCTTCGACACCTCCGCCATGGACGGCTGGGCCGTCGCGGGGCCGGGGCCGTGGTACGTCCGGGAGGGCGGGGGCGTCCTCGCCGGCCACGCCGCCCCCGCGCCGCTCCCCGACGGCGACGCCGTCCGCATCGCCACCGGCGCCCGTATCCCGGCCGACGCCACCGCCGTCATCCGGAGCGAACACGCCCAGGCCGACGCGGCCAGAGGGCTGCTGTACGCACTGCGGCAGGTGAGTCCCGGGCAGGACATCAGGCCGCGCGGACAGGAGTGCCGCTCCGGGGAGCAGCTCCTCCCCGCCGGAACGCTGGTGACGCCCGCCGTTCTCGGCCTGGCGGCTGCCGCCGGGTACGACGAACTGCTCACCCGTCCCCGGCCGCGCGTCGATGTCCTCGTCCTGGGTGACGAACTGCTGACGGCCGGGCTGCCCCACGACGGGCTGATCCGTGACGCACTCGGCCCGATGATCGGCCCCTGGCTGCGCGCGCTGGGAGCCGAGGTGTCAGCGCCCCGCCGCCTCGGTGACGACGCGGAAGCCCTCCGGAAGGCGCTCGTCCTCTCCGACGCCGATCTGGTCATCACCACCGGCGGCACCGCCGCGGGACCGGTCGACCATGTGCACCCCGTGCTCGCCGATCTGGGGGCCGAGCTGCTCGTCGACGGTGTCGCCGTCCGCCCCGGTCACCCCATGCTGCTGGCCCGGCTCCGCGCCGGAGGGCCGTATCTCGTGGGGCTGCCCGGTAATCCCCTGGCCGCCGTGTCCGGGCTGCTCACGCTTGCCGAGCCGCTGCTCAGCGGGCTGGCGGGCCGGACGCCGCAGGACCTCTACCGCGTCGCGGTCCGTGACGACGTGCACGGCCACCCGCACGACACCCGGCTGGTCCCCGTGGTCCACCGCGCCGAAGAACCCGGTGAGTTCGCCCACAGTGGCGCCGGAACCGGCGGCGGGGCGGATCACGTCGTACCCCTGCATTACAACGGTCCCGCCATGCTGCGCGGGATCGCCGCCGCGGACGGGCTGGCCGTCGTGGAGCCGGGCGGGGTACGGTCCGGCACCGAGGTGGAGATCCTCGATCTACCGTGGGCCCCGGCGACGCCGTGGACTGAAGGGTGTTTCACGTGAAACTTCCCGGCCATGACGCGATGGCCAGGCGTGCCGAGGAGCATGGCGTACCCACCCGGGTGATGCTTCCGCGCCGGGTCGTCGACGGACCGGCTCGCCAGGTCGCCAAGCGGCTGATGATGGCGCTGATGGTGCTGGCTGCCACGGTGCTGATCGTCTGGGTCGACCGCGGCGGCTACCACGACGCCGCCGACGGCAAGGTCGACCTCCTGGACGCGGTCTACTACGCGACGGTCACCCTCTCGACCACCGGGTACGGCGACATCACCCCGTACAGCGACGGCGCCCGGCTCATCAATGTGGTGCTCGTGACACCGCTGCGCGTGCTCTTCCTCATCATCCTGGTCGGCACCACCCTTGAGGTCCTCACGGAGCGGACCCGGGAGGACTTCCGGCTGAAGCGTTGGAGAACCAACTTGCGTGACCACACCGTTGTCGTCGGCTTCGGCACGAAGGGCCGCTCGGCCATTCAGACCCTCTGCGCCACCGGCCTGAAGAAGGAACAGATCGTCATCGTCGACCCGGCGTCCAAGGTGATAGAGATCGCCAACGCCGAGGGGTTCACCGGAGTGCTCGGTGACGCGACACGCAGCGATGTGCTGCTGCGGGCCGAGCTGCAGAAGGCACGTCAGATCATCATCGCCACCCAGCGGGACGACACGGCGGTGCTGGTCGCGCTGACCGCGCGCCAGCTCAACCGCGGTGCGAAGATCGTCGCCGCGGTGCGCGAGGAGGAGAACGCCCCGCTGCTGCGGCAGTCCGGTGCCGACGCCGTGATCACCAGTGCCAGTGCGGCGGGCCGACTGCTCGGCCTCTCCGTGCTCAGCCCCAGTGCGGGCACGGTGATGGAGGACCTGATCCAGCAGGGCAGCGGGCTCGATCTGGTCGAACGGCCGGTGATAAAGGCCGAGGTGGGCAAGAACGTCCGCGAGACCGACGATCTCGTGGTCAGCGTGCTGCGCGGTCACCGGCTGCTCGGTTACGACGATCCGGTGGCCAGCCCCCTCCAGCTGACGGACCGGCTGATCACCATCGTGCGGGTCACGAACGCGCCGCCCATGAGCCACACCCCGCCGACAGCCCCACGCCCCTGACCCGGCCACCCCGGATCGCACCCCGCCGAGAGCCCCGCGCCCCTGACCCGGTCCACCCCGATCGCACCCCGCCGCAGCCATCGGCACCGCGCCGCGGGGCACGGTACGGAGTAGCCTCGCGGCCATGCATGCGATCACGATCCCCGAACCCGGTGGCCCCGAGGCGCTCGTGTGGGCCGAGGTGCCCGATCCCGTCCCCGGCGAGGGCGAGGTCCTCGTCGACGTCGTCTCCAGCGCGGTCAACCGTGCGGATGTGCTCCAGCGGCAGGGCTTCTACAACCCGCCGCCCGGCGCCTCCCCCTATCCGGGTCTGGAGTGCGCGGGCCGGATCTCCGCCATCGGCCCCGGTGTCACCGGCTGGTCGGTCGGCGACGAGGTGTGCGCGCTGCTGGCCGGCGGCGGTTACGCGGAGAAGGTCGCCGTACCCGCCGGGCAGCTGCTCCCCGTACCGGCCGGGCTGGACCTCGTCCTCGCCGCGGCGCTTCCCGAGGTGACCGCGACCGTCTGGTCCAACGTGTTCATGGTGGCCCATCTGCGCCCCGCAGAGACCCTGTTGGTGCACGGCGGGTCCAGCGGCATCGGCACGATGGCGATCCAGCTCGCCAAGGCGGTCGGCGCCCGGGTCGCGGTGACCGCGGGCGGACCCGAGAAGCTGGCCCGCTGCGCGGAACTCGGTGCCGACATCCTGATCGACTACCGGGAGCAGGACTTCGTCGAGGAGCTCGGCAGGGCGACGGACGGGGCGGGCGCCGACGTCATCCTCGACATCATCGGTGCGAAGTACCTGGACCGGAACGTGCAGGCGCTCGCCGTCAACGGCAGGCTCGCGATCATCGGTCTCCAGGGCGGCGCCAAGGGCGAACTCAACCTGGGCGCCCTGCTGACCAAGCGGGCCGCCGTCACGGCGACCTCGCTGCGCGGCCGCCCGCTCGCCGAGAAGGCCGCGATCGTCGCGGCCGTGCGCGAACACGTCTGGCCGCTCATCGCCGATGGCGTCGTGCGGCCGGTGGTGGACCGCACGCTGCCGATGCAGGACGCGGCCGAGGCGCACCGGGTGATGGAGTCCAGCACCCACATCGGCAAGGTGCTCCTCCGCTCGCCCGCAGCGGCCTGAGCCACCCGACCCGAACCCGAAGAACCCGGCACCCAAAAGGCCGAACCCGAAGGCCCGAGAACCCGAAGGCCCGAGAGCCCGAAGAGCCCGGCACACGAAGATCGTGTGCCGGGCTCTTCGGGCGTTCTGGCAGATGGGTACGGGTGGAGGGGTGTACGGGACCGGGGTTACAGGTACGGGCCCGATCGGATCGCCCCGTGCGGGTCGCCGCCGCCTTCCTCCTCCTCGTGGCCACTGCCGGGAGGCAGGGCACGGCGCATCTGCTCCAGTTGCGCGCGGGCCGCCATCTGCTGGGCGAACAGCGCCGTCTGGATGCCGTGGAAGAGGCCCTCCAGCCAGCCCACCAACTGGGCCTGCGCGATCCGGAGTTCCGCCTCTGAGGGAACCGACTCCTCGGTGAACGGCAGGGAGAGCCGCTCCAGTTCCTCCACCAGCTCCGGCGCGAGGCCGTCCTCCAGCTCCTTGACCGAGCTGGTGTGGATCTCCTTCAGGCGTACGCGGCTCGCCTCGTCGAGGGGCGCCGCCCTGACCTCCTCCAGGAGCTGCTTGATCATGCTGCCGATGCGCATGACCTTCGCGGGCTGTTCGACCATCTCCGTCACCGGGACCTCGCGCGACTCGTCGTCAGTGCCACCGCCGCCGATCGCCATTCCGTCCTGTCCCACCACGAGGACTTGGGGGTGCTCCTGCGACCGTTCATTCCTCGGCATCTCCATGTCGTCCATTGTCTCGCACACCTGCCGGACAGCACTGTGGTGCCCCCGGAAAGGTGTGATCCACCCTTTCCGAGGGCACCGGAACCACTGCGAAGCAGCCGGTCAGCCCGCTGAGCGGGCCGGCCGCCCGGTCATCCGGCGCGCCGCGACAGCGACAGCCGGGAGCGGGTGAACACCGCCGCCAGCAACCCGGCCAGCAGCGGGACGACCACGGCCAGCAGCCCGATGGTCGCCCAGGGCAGCACGATCGGGGTGTACGCCGACTCCATCGGATCCAGCCGCATCTCCTTCAGCGCGATGCGCAGGTCGATCAGGCGCAGCGCCACCGCGGGCAGCAACCCCGCGGCCGTGCCGAGCAGTACCCCGGTGAGCGCCACCACCAGGCACTGGAACCCGGACAGCCTCCGCCGCACCCCCGGGGGCGCGCCCACCGCGCTGAGCGTGGTGAGGTCGGCCTCCGCGTCGGCCTTGGAGAGCCCGGTGGTGATGGCGGCCGCGCCCATGGTCACCACTCCGGCGAAGAGCGTCAGCACCAGCAGCATGATGTCCTCGCGGTCTCTGGATTCGCTTCCGGACTGCAGATAGACGTTCCCGCCGGCCTGCTCGATCGCGCCCTGGATCCGCTGCTGCTCGGCGTCCGTAGGAGGGTGGGAGACGGCGTACACCGTGCCGTACTTCGCGGTGTGCAGGCCGAGCCGCTGGGCGCTCTTCTCCGGCATGATCATGCGGATTCCGGGCGTCTCGGCGTACTTCGCGTCCGCGACGTACACCTTCACCCGGTCCGTCGTCGTCCTGGCCGGTCCCGGATGCCGGGCGCGGTTCTTCTTGTCCTTGTCGCTGTACTGGTGGACCGCCTTGACCGTGACCTGGCCGTCCTTCGCGTACGCCCGGTTGAGCAGCACGGGGATGCCCGCCTCCAGCGCCTTGGCCGCGGCCGGGTCGTCGAGCTTCACGTACGTCTTCAGCAGCGACGCGTCGCCCACGACGATGTTGCTCTCCCCGCCGTTGAAGGTGTTGATGGTGTAGCGCTCGTCCACGCACCGGGGGGAGTGCATCATCCCGCGGTGCTCGGCGTCGCTCAGCCGTACGGCGAGCTCCTTGGCACCCTTGCTGTTGAGCGGGCAGGTGTGCTCCTTGCCGGTGGGCTTGACCAGGCTCAGCTTGCCGCAGCTGTCCTCGTCGTCGTAGTACGTGTCGCAGTCGCTGCCCGCCCAGACCCGGGAGATCCCGGCGGGTCCGCCGGTGGGCTTCATGTTCCGTTCCACGGCCGCCTGTGCCAGCGGGAGCTGCCCGGGTGCCGCGTTGCCCTCGTTGTCCATGGTGTACAGCACGACCGCGTTCGGGCTGAGCATCGGCGAGTAGTCGTACTCTCCCTCGGCCGCCTGGCTGGACATGTACGTGGCGATGGCCACCGAGCCCGCGACCGCGGCCATGACCGCCGCGACCGCCGGAGCGGTTCGTCCGCGGTTGCGGGCCGCGTCGCGCAGCGCCATCCGGGGCGAGAGCGGCAGGGTGCGGCCGAGCCGGCCGAGCAGCCCGACGATCACCGGGATGCAGCAGAGGAGCCCCAGCTCGGCGACCACCGAGCCGGCGGCGACCTCGGTGGAGTTGCCGGTGGTGCCGCCCAGGACGGCGATCGCGATGCCGAGGCCCATGACGCAGGCGCCCACGATCGGCAGCACCCGGGAGCCGCGCCGGACACCGCGGTGCCCGGTGAGCGACTCCAGTACGGACTGACGGCCCGCCACGATCGCCGGGGCCAAGGCCGCCAGCACCCCGGTGACCAGCCCGACAGCGGCGATGACCAGCAGTTCCTTCGGATTCAGGGCGAGCGAGCCGAAGCGGTTTCCGGCCCGGTCCTCGATCAGCGGCCGGAACACCGCCGTCAGCGCCAGCCCGGCCACCACCCCCACCACGGCTCCGACGCCGCCCAGCACCAGTCCGCCGGAGAGGACCACGGCCCGTACATGGCGCCGGTCCCCGCCGCAGGTGCCGACGAGGCCGAGCTGACGGCGCGAGCGGCGCGCACCGACGGCGAAGGCCGGTCCGGCGAGCAGCACGACCTCCAGGACCGCCATGGCGACGACCGTGACGAGGGCCGCACTGAGCTCATTGGAGTTCTCGGACGGGTAGTTGTTGGTGCCCCGCTTCCGGATCAGCGGGACCTCGGAGTCCGGCGGCGGGTCGAGGACGACCTGACGGGAGGCGACGAGGGCGCCCTTCTTGTTGGCCGCCATGACGTCCGGCCAGCTGACACCCTTTCCGTTGTTCGCCTTCACCAGCCAGGTCAGGTCGCCGGCGTTCGGCGGCAGCACCTTCTTGTCGCGGGCGGCGGTCGTCTTCCACGGGGCGATGACCGCGCCCGGGTCGGCGTACAGCACCTTGGCCGCCAGGTTGTCCGGCAGCTCGACCGCGCCGGTGATGGTGTACTTCTGCTCCGGCCCGCGCACGGTGATGTGCGAACCGACGTGCAGCCCGGTCGACTTCAGGAACGGCTCGGTGGCGACGATGTCGCCCGTGCCCTTGGGGAACGATCCGTCGACGAGGTCCACCTTGCCGCGCGCCAGCGGGTCCGCGGTCCGGAACTCGATGATGTCCGCGTTCGCGACGCCGTACCCGGTGGTGACGCTCGCGGGCACGGACTGGATGCTGATGCCGCGCGCACCCTCGGGGAACGCGGTGCGCAGGTCGAGTGCGGGAACGTCCTCGGGCGACGCAGCGGTGTCGCTGAGGGGGCTGTAGTCGTCCCCGGAGACCGACTGGTCCATGGGACCGGACTGCGGGTCGCTGAACAGCGCGTCGGCCGAGCCCATCTGAGCCGTCAGCTTCTCGGCGGTGGTGAGCTCCACACTGCGGTACGTCACGTCGAGCGCGGTGACCCCGAGTACGGGTACGGCGATCATCGCGACCACCAGCGCGCTGCGGCCCTTGGCGCGCAGGGCGTCGCGCCGGGCTATCCGGAGGGCGGCGCGCCACCCCGTGAAAACGCTCACTCGGTGCTCCCGGCGGCGAGCAGCGAATCGGCGCCGACGCTCAGCGTCTGGTCGACGATCGAGCCGTCCCGCAGGAAGACGACCCGGTCCGCCCAGGCGGCGTAGCGCGGTTCGTGCGTCACCATCACACCGGCCGCGCCCTGGTCGCAGCGGTTGCGCAGCAGCGCGAGGACGGCCTCGCCGGTCTCGGAGTCGAGCGCCCCGGTCGGTTCGTCGGCGAGCACCAGGCGCCGGTCCCCCACCAGCGCGCGGGCTATCGCGACGCGCTGCTGCTGGCCGCCGGACATCTCGTCCGGGAAGCGGTCCCCGATCTCCAGGAGGTTCATCTCCTCCAGGGCGGCACGGGCCTCCTTGCGCGCTTTGCGCACCGGGATGCCGTCGAGCTCACGCGGCAGGGCGACGTTCTCGGCGGCGGTCAGGGCGGGGATCAGGTTGTAGTCCTGGAAGACGTAGCCGACGCTGCGGCGGCGCAGCGCGGCCACGCCCTTGCGGCCGAGCGAGGAGATGTCCTGGCCCTCGATGACGACGTGGCCCGAGGTCGCGGTGTCGAGGCCGCCGGCGATCGTCAGCAGGGTGGACTTGCCAGAGCCGGAAGGGCCCATCACGGCGACGAGCTCACCGGCGTGGACCGACAGGTTGATGCCGCGCAGGGCGTGTACCTCGGCGATGCCCGTGCCGTGCGTGCGGGTGAGTGAGCGGAGTTCGAGCACCGGCGCATCCACCGACAGGGGCGGGGCGGCTGGGGACGGGGCGTGCGGTGACATGACGGGTGGTTCCCCCTAGGAACGGTTCTGTGGTCGGTGTCGCGGTGTCGCGGTGTCGCGGTGTCGCGGTGTTGCGGTGTCGCGGTGCAGGCCAAGCGGCCGAGCGGCCGAGCGGCCAAGCGGCCGAGTGGCCGAGCGGCCTAGTGGCCGGGATCCGGGCCGTGGCCTCAGCGGTGTGGGGCCGCCGGGCAGCGGCTCAGCGGCGTGCGCGGGCTCGTGCGGTACGTGCGGGGCCGGGCGTGGCCGCCGGGGTTTCCGGCTCGGTGGCGGCGGCCTCGGCGAGACGGACCAGCCGGGACTCGCAGTGGTCCAGCCAGCGGGCCTCCGCCTCGGCCTGGAAGATCAGCTGTTCCAGTACGAGCAGCCAGGCGACCTCGTCGCGGTTGGCGGGCTCGTCGGCGAGGGCCTGGGCCTTCAGGCGCGTGTAGTCCTGCATGGCCTTGACGGTGTGGTGGCGCTGGGACTGGATGACGGCCCGGATGTCCACGCCCGGGGCGCCGACGGCCATGGCGAGCTTGATGGCCAGCTCGTCGCGGGGCGGACTGCTGCGGTCGACGGGGGTCTCGAACCAGGTGCGCAGCTCGGCGCGCCCCTCGTCGCTGATCGAGTACAGGGAGTGCCCCTGGTCGTCCTCGCCGTCCTGGGCGACCAGGCCGTCCCGCTCCAGTCTGCCCAGCGTCGTGTACACCTGCCCGACGTTGAGGGGCCAGGTGGAGCCGGTGCGGGACTCGAATTCGGTGCGGAGCTGGGAGCCGTAGCGCGGCCCCCGTTCCAGGAGGGCGAGCAGCCCGTGGCGGATCGACATACTGAGTATGTATACCGAGTATGTTGTCGGGCGCAAGTTCCGTGACCTGGTACGGAGGGGCTGAACCGGTCCGGGTGCGGCGGTCAGTCGGTTCGGCGCATCCGCAGCGCGAGGAAGCCGACACCCAGCCCGACCAGGGAGATTCCCACGCCGAGCGACATCTCCTGGACCTGGCGTACGGCCGGTCCGTCGAGGGCCTGCCGCGCGAGCCGGCCGGTCTCGGGCGAGGTGCTCGCGTCAGGGGTGACGGCCGGTACCGCGGCGGGGCCCGTCGCGGTGGACTCCTCGTCGTCGGCGTCCGATTCGGCGGCGTCGTCCGCCCGCGCGATCTCCTGGGGCGTCAGCTGTCGCCCGGGGCGCTGCCGTCCCTCCCCGGTGAGCAGTCCGGCCAACGGCGACTGCCCGTCCCCCGGCCGCGGCGGTCCGTCGCTCGGTGAGGGCGATCCGGAGGCGTCGGACGAGGAGCCCGCGTGGGCGGACGGTGGGGGCGCGGGCGGTGCGGGCGTGGCCGAGGGGCCTGCGGTCGCGCCGGGTCCGTCCGTCGTGGAGGGGCCGGCCGACGGCGGCACGGTGGGGGTGGCGGACGGCGTCACGCCGGACGGAGGGCCGGCGGGGGAGCCGGACGGGCCGGGTGGGTGCGCGGAAGGCTCCGCGCTCGCCGCCGTACGCGGTCCCGCGGCCGCCTCGCCGCCCGTCACGGCCCCCAGGGTCGCGGCTGCCGTCAGCACGAGGCAGGCCACGCACCGTGAGGGCCGCGAGGAGAGGTGTCCTGAAGCCATGTGGTCAGCGTCACATGTGACGGTCCGTCCGGCATCTCGGGTGATCCGCGTCCGCTACCGGAGCGCGAGCCCCGTGGCGCCGGGCCGCCCCCCAGCGCCGGGTCACTGGCCGGATAGCCGGATAGCCGGATGGGCGGATGGGCGGATGGGCGGATGGCGGCATAGCCGGATGGCGGCATGGCCGCATGCCGATTACATACGGAAACTAGGCCGGATCGCCGGTGGAGACCTTCAGCTCGAAGTGTGCTCCGACCTTCGAGATGGCAGTTCCGGACGTCGGGAACTGGTCGACGACCTGGTCCTCCGCGTACGCGTTCCCCGGCTCCTTGATGATCTTGATGGTCCAGCCCGCCGCGTCCGCGCACGCCCGCGCGGAAAGGATGTCCTTGTAGATGAACCGGGGGGCGTCGACCTTGTTCGGGTCGTCGGAGTTCTCCATCGCGTCCGTGCACTTGTCGGTGTCCATCGTCCGGTTCCGCTCCGGACCGCGGTGCTCACCGGCCGGGGACTCGCTCGACGAGGCGTCGGCGTCCTTGCCCGGGTCGCCCTTCATCGAGAGGACCGTGATCAGACCGCCGATCGCTATCAGCGCCACCACGATCGAGCCCACGATCACCGGAACGTTTCGCCTGGAGCCGCCGCCCGAAGAGGGGGACGTCTGCTGCGGCGAGACCGAGTACGGCGGCGGGGTCTGCTGCTGCATCGGCGACATCGGCGCCTGGCTCTGGTAGGCCGGGGCCGACTGGGGGTAGCCGTACGACGGGGCCGGCGTCGGCGGACCGTAGGGGCCGGGCTGCTGCTGCGACTGGTACGGGCCGGGCTGGTACGGCGTCTGGACGTGCTGCGGAGCCGGGGCGGACTGGTCGACCGGCGGGAAGACCGCGGAGCCGACGCCGGAGCCGCTGTTCGCCGGGGCGCCGGTGCCGCCGATGATCACCGGGGCGCCCGTCTGGCCGCTCGCGCTGAGCACCCGCGTGATCTCGTCCTGCATGGCCGCGGCGCTCGGGAAGCGCTCGTTCGGGTTCTTCTTCAGCGCACGGGCGACGAGCGCGTCCATCGCCGGGGTGATCGACCGGTTGATGCTGGACGGCGCGACCGGTTCCTCCTGCACATGCGCGTACGCGATGGCGAGGGGCGAGTCGGCGTCGAACGGGATGCGGCCGGTCAGCAGCTGGAACAGCATGATGCCGACCGAGTACAGGTCGGAGCGGGCGTCGACCCCGCGGCCCAGGGCCTGCTCGGGGGAGAGGTACTGCGGGGTGCCGACGACCATGCCGGTCTGCGTCATCGACGTGACACCGGACTGCATGGCGCGGGCGATCCCGAAGTCCATGACCTTCACGATGCCGCGCTTGGTCACCATGACGTTGCCCGGCTTGATGTCGCGGTGGACCAGGCCCATTTCGTGGCTGGTGTCCAGGGCGGCCAGCACATCGGCCGTCACCTTGAGCGCCTTGTCGGCGGGCATCGCGCCGTGGGCGCGGATGTCCGACTGGAGCACGGAGCCGAGCGGCTGCCCCTCCACGTACTCCATGACGATGTACGGCATCAGCGCGCCACCGAGCTCGTCCTCGCCGGTGTCGAAGACGGAGACGATGTTGGTGTGCTGGAGCTTCGCGACCGCCTGGGCCTCGCGCCGGAACCGCTCGCGGAAGGACTGCTCGCGTCCGAGTTCCGTATGGAGCGTCTTGATGGCGACCTGCCGGTCGAGCGCGGAGTCGTACGCCAGATATACGGACGCCATCCCGCCTTCGCCGAGCAGGTCACGCAGCTGGTAGCGGCCGCCGGCGACCGAACCGCCCGCGTAGCGACCCTGGGCCCCTTGTGCGCCGTCCTGGCTCATGACTTACTTCCCCCTCGGGCGCGCTGCTCGCGCGAAGATCCGTATGAGCGCCAAGTCTGCCCGAGGGGTCCGACACGTCAAGCCGGGTGCCCGTTCCGTGACCCTACGCACAAGAAGCGTCTCGGAAGCGTTACAGGACCCGCATGTAATTTGCGTGTGCGGCTCGTCAGCCGGTTGGATGGCCGGTCCCTCTCGAAATCGGTGTGTCCGACGAAGGCTGTAGCGTGACGTGGCAATGCAGCAAGGGGCTTTCGTGCGGACCGGGCCGAACCCGGCATGATCCGAACGGAAGGGCCCAAGGCACCGTGAGAACCCGCGGACGCGCGGACAGAAACGACGGCGAGGACTGATGGCACCCGAACCCGAAGCAAACGGCGGCGGAGTTCCGGATGGCACCGACTCCTGGGGCATCGGCGGTGTTGTCGGCGACGGGCGTTACCGGCTGACCCACCGGCTCGGCCGGGGAGGCATGGCCGAGGTGTTCGCGGCCGAGGACGTCCGGCTCGGACGTACGGTCGCCGTGAAGCTGCTGCGCTCCGATCTCGCCGAGGACCCGGTCTCCAAGGCCCGGTTCACGCGTGAGGCGCAGTCGGTCGCAGGGCTCAACCACCATGCGGTCGTGGCGGTGTACGACTCCGGCGAGGACACCGTGGCCGGGCAGACCGTCCCGTACATCGTGATGGAGCTCGTCGAGGGCCACACCATCCGCGACCTGCTGCTCAACGCCGAGCCCCCGCCTCCGGAGCAGGCGCTGATCATTGTCTCCGGGGTACTTGAGGCGCTCGCCTACTCGCACCAGCACGGGATCGTGCACCGGGACATCAAGCCCGCCAACGTGATCATCACGCACTCCGGCGCGGTCAAGGTGATGGACTTCGGCATCGCCCGTGCGCTGCACGGCGCGCAGTCGACGATGACCCAGACCGGCATGGTCATGGGGACGCCGCAGTACCTCTCCCCCGAGCAGGCGCTGGGCAAGGCCGTCGACCACCGCTCCGACCTGTACGCCACCGGCTGCCTGCTGTACGAACTCCTGGCGCTGCGGCCCCCGTTCACGGGTGAGACGCCGCTCTCCGTCGTGTACCAGCACGTTCAGGACATTCCGGTCCCGCCGTCGGAGGTCTCCGACGCGGTGCCCGCGGAGCTGGACGGGCTTGTCATGCGCTCGCTCGCGAAGGACCCGGACGACCGGTTCCAGAGCGCGGAGGAGATGCGCGGGCTCGTCCAGTACAGCCTGCAGATGCTCCAGGTCCAGGGCGGCCACACCGGTACGTGGAACACCGGCCCGGTCGTGATGCACGAGGGCGGTGCCACCCCGCCCCGGGGCATGACCGGCGCCACCCGTGCGATGGGGCACCCGCAGCACGGGGACACCTCGCAGGGGCCGATCCTGCCGCCGATGAACCCCGACGACGGCGGATACGACGGCGGCGGCGGCCGGGCGGGCGGCGGCGGTGGCCGCGGCAAGCTGTGGCTGTTCGTCGTGCTGGCACTGATCGCGATCGGCGCGGGCATCGCCATCGCGGTGAACGCGTCGAAGGGCGGCGGCGAGAAGCCGAAGGACAAGCCGACGTCGACGTCGAGTTCGTCCTCCCCGACGAAGAGTTCGCCCCCGCCGACCGAGGAACAGACCGAGGACACCCAGCTGCCGGGCAACTCCACCGGCAATCAGCAGGAGACGCCGCCGAGGCACTCGTACAGCCCGTCGGTCACCCCGAGCAAGACCGAGGAGACCCCCACGCCGAGCCCGACGGACACGGCCCCGGGCACCACGACGGACGGCGGCACGAGCACTGACACGGGCGGCAACGAGACCGACGGCGGCACGGGCAACGAATCGGGCGGCGGCACGACACCCGACGGCGGCGCCAACGGCGACACGAGCGGGACGACGCCGGCCGGCGGAGCGGCCGGAGAGCCGGGCGGCACCGCGGAGGGTGCCAGCACCGGCACCGCCGCGGGCACGGTGGGCACCGGCCAGTGAGCCGGCACCGCACCCCGTAACCCACCCGTCCTCACTCCGTGAAGGCCTCGCACACCGCGTCGTACTCACGGGTCCACCACACCGCCAGGGCCGACACCGCAGGGAACTGCGGGTCGGCCCTTCGGTCGTTCAGGCAGTAGCGCCAGCGCAGTATCCAGAAGTCGTTGAGCCGTTCCCACCACACCCGGTGCACCGCGGCGGCCAGTTCGGCGGCCCCGGCCCCGGCAGCCCGCCGGTAGGCGCGGGCGTACGCCCGCACCTTCACCAGCTCCAGTTCACCGGCCGGCTGGACGAAGAAGATCGCGGCGGCCCGTACCGCCTCCTCCGCGCGGGGCTGCACGGCGAGGCGGTCCCAGTCGAGGATCGCCACCGGGTCGGCGTCCCGGTAGAGCACGTTCAGCGGGTGGAAGTCGCCGTGCACCCAGCCGGTCGCCGGGACCCCGGGGGTGGGCGGCCGGCGGCCCGCGTGCTGGTCCAGCAGGGTGCGCCGCTCCAGGAGCCGGTGCTCGGCCAGTTCGTCGAAGGAGTCCCGGGGCCGCCGGCCGCGCGCCGCGACCAGCAGCTCGTCGATCAGCGCGAAGGTGTCGGCGGGGTCGGGGCTCGCATGGCCGGTGGGTCTGCCCGCGGCCCCCGCGCCCGTCTCCATCACCTGCTCAAGACCGGTGTGTACGGCTCCGAGGAGCGCCCCGAGCCGCACCGACTGGTCCACGGTGAGCTGGGCGCCTGCCCGGTGCAGTCCGTCGACCCAGGGGTGCAGGGCGTAGCAGCGGCCGCCGATCTCGGTGACGGTGCCACCCTCGTTGTCCTCGATGGGTGGGGCGACGGGGACCCCGAGTGACTGGAGCCGTTGGGTGGCACGGTGCTGGCGGACGATCGTGGCGCGGTCGCCGGTGGTGTCGTCCAGGTGGTGCTTGAGGAAGTAGGAACCGCGGGTGGTGGAGACCCGGTATCCGTGGTTGAGCAGGCCTTGGTCCAGGGGTTCGCAGGTGAGCGGTTCACCTGTGTGCGGGTAGCGGCGGAGCACCTCGCCGACCGGGGGAACAGGCGGGAGGGTTACAGATGAGCGCGGCACCCGCCAGATGTTAGATCACGCTGTGTCGGGCATCCTGACGAGTTGCGTGGAAGTCCAGAGTGTGCACGCTGACGAAATGCGGGTCGAGCCGGAGGAAGGCCGGGGTGAAGGGTTCCCCGTTCACCTCGACGGGGGCCGGACCGAAGAGTTCCCGCTCGGCGCAGGCCGGCTCGACCACCTCCGCGGGCCCGGTGAACTGCACGGACCACAGGTCGCGGCTGCCCGCGGAGGTGGCCGCGTTGAAGTTGTCCGCCCCGTACGCGACGACCGTGCCGTCGCACGCGTCGTGGTAGCCGAGGCCGCTGTGCATCCGCAGGACGACCCGTCCGTCGATCACCACATGGCGGGCCACCGTGAGGAACGGAAGGGCCCTCATGCTCGTCGCCAGCCGGCCGTAGGGGACCCGGCCGAGCAGGTCGATTGCGTGGAGTTCTTCCTCGGTGGACATGACCTCCACTGTGCGTCACCGAGGGGCACCGGATAAGAGGCCGCGGCCCCGGGCGCCGCGGGACCAAAGTCCCGAGTCTGTCCGGGGCCGCGGCCCTTTCTGTGTGGATTCAGCGCTTTTCGGCCTGGAGCCGTGCCACATACGCGGCGGCCTGCGAGCGGCGCTCCATACCGAGTTTGGAGAGCAGGCTGGAGACGTAATTCTTGATCGTCTTCTCCGCGAGATGTAGCCGTTCCCCGATCACCCGGTTCGTCAGCCCCTCACCGATCAGATCCAGGATCTTGCGTTCCTGTTCCGTGAGGCCCGCGAGTTTGTCGTCGCCGCGGCCTCTCTTGCCGTCGCGCAGCCGCTCCAGCACCCGCGCGGTGGCCACCGGGTCGAGCAGCGACTTCCCCGCCGCCACGTCCCGTACGGCGTTCAGCAGCTCGTTGCCCCGGATCGCCTTGAGCACGTATCCGGAGGCGCCCGCCATGATCGCGTCGAACAGTGCCTCGTCATCGGCGTACGAGGTGAGCATCAGGCAGTTGATGGACTCGTCCCGCGACCGGATCTCCCGGCAGACCTCCACCCCGCTGCCGTCCGGCAGGCGTACGTCGAGGACGGCGACATCGGGCCGGGTCGCGGGAATGCGGACGAGCGCGTCCTCCGCCGTACCGGCCTCGCCGACCACCTCGATATCGTCCTCCACCGAGAGCAGCTCATGGACTCCGCGGCGGACGACTTCATGGTCATCCAGCAGAAAAACCGTGATTTTTCCTTCTTTGCTCACAAACGCAGTCTCACACACTCACCCCTTCCCTGCCGCTGTCCGGCGGGATAACGTGCCGTTGTTCCGGCTGCCTGCAAGGCTGCTACCAGTGCTGTGACCAGCGAGAGTTCCCGAATTCTTCGATTTACTTGGATATCCAAGCAAAATCGCAGGTCAGATAGGGTTTCGCAGTTACGCGAGGCACTGGGTAACGTGCCTTACAACAGGGCGCTCGCCGGGGCACCTGTCACGCCTGTTCCCGGACCGAGCGGCACCCACCCCGTGCACGGGTACGGACACAGGCGAGCCGCACTGGTCTCCCGGCAGACCCCGGGGGCCGGACCGACGGAGGAGCACGCACGTGACCGTGGAGAGCACTGCTGCCGCGCGTAAACCGCGACGCAGCAGCAAGCGGACCAGCGCCGCGAAGACGCCCGCGAAGACGCCACAGGGTTCCGGACCCGAACTCGTACAGCTGCTGACGCCCGAGGGCGAGCGCGTCGAGCACCCGGACTACTCGATCGACCTGACCGCGGAAGAGCTGCGCGGCCTGTACCGGGACATGGTCCTGACCCGCCGCTTCGACGCCGAGGCCACCGCCCTCCAGCGCCAGGGCGAGCTGGGCCTGTGGGCCTCGCTGCTGGGCCAGGAGGCCGCGCAGATCGGCTCCGGCCGGGCCCTGCGGGACGACGACTACGTCTTCCCGACCTACCGCGAGCACGGTGTGGCCTGGTGCCGGGGCGTCGACCCGACCAACCTGCTCGGGATGTTCCGCGGTGTGAACCACGGCGGCTGGGACCCGAACACCAACAACTTCCACCTGTACACGATCGTCATCGGCTCGCAGACCCTGCACGCCACCGGCTACGCCATGGGCGTCGCCAAGGACGGCGCGGACTCGGCCGTGATCGCGTACTTCGGTGACGGTGCCTCCAGCCAGGGCGATGTCGCGGAGGCGTTCACGTTCTCCGCGGTCTACAACGCCCCGGTCGTGTTCTTCTGCCAGAACAACCAGTGGGCGATCTCCGAGCCGACCGAGAAGCAGACCAGGGTGCCGCTCTACCAGCGCGCCCAGGGCTTCGGCTTCCCCGGCGTCCGGGTCGACGGCAACGACGTACTGGCCTGCCTGGCCGTCACCCGTTCCGCCCTGGAGCGCGCCCGCCGCGGCGAGGGCCCCACCCTCGTGGAGGCGTTCACCTACCGGATGGGCGCCCACACCACCTCCGACGACCCGACGAAGTACCGGGCCGACGAGGAGCGCGTCTCCTGGGAGGCGAAGGACCCGATCCTGCGCCTGCGCACGTACCTGGAGAAGGTGGGCGCCGCCGACGAGGCGTTCTTCACCGGCCTGGACGAGGAGAGCGAAGTCCTCGGCAAGCGGGTGCGGGAAGCGGTACGGGCCATGCCCGACCCGGACCGGCTGGCGATCTTCGACCACGCCTACGCCGACGGGAGCGCCCTCGTCGACGAGGAGCGCGCCCAGTTCGCCGCCTACCAGGCGTCGTTCGCCGAGGAGGGCAAGTAGCCATGGCCACGCAGAAGATGTCCATCGCGAAGGCGCTCAACGAGTCGCTGCGCAAGGCCCTCGACACCGACCCCAAGGTCCTCATCATGGGTGAGGACGTCGGAAAGCTGGGCGGGGTCTTCCGGATCACCGACGGCCTCCAGAAGGACTTCGGCGAGGGCCGCGTCATCGACACCCCGCTCGCGGAGTCCGGCATCGTCGGTACGGCGATCGGCCTGGCGCTGCGCGGTTACCGGCCGGTCGTGGAGATCCAGTTCGACGGCTTCGTCTTCCCCGCGTACGACCAGATCGTCACGCAGCTCGCGAAGATGCACGCCCGCTCGCTCGGCAAGATCAAGCTGCCGGTCGTCGTGCGGATTCCGTACGGCGGCGGCATCGGCGCGGTGGAGCACCACAGCGAGTCGCCCGAGGCGCTCTTCGCGCACGTCGCGGGCCTGAAGGTGGTCTCCCCGTCCAACGCGTCGGACGCCTACTGGATGATGCAGCAGGCCGTCCAGAGCGACGACCCGATCATCTTCTTCGAGCCGAAGCGCCGCTACTGGGACAAGGGTGAGCTCGACACCGAGTCCATCCCCGGCGGTCTGCACCGCGCCTCCGTCGCCCGCACCGGCACGGACCTCACGCTGGTCGCGTACGGCCCGATGGTGAAGGTCTGCCTGGAGGCCGCCGCGGCCGCCCAGGAGGAGGGCAAGTCGATCGAGGTCGTGGACCTGCGCTCGATGTCCCCGATCGACTTCGACGCCATCCAGACGTCGGTCGAGAAGACCCGCCGGCTCGTCGTGGTGCACGAGGCGCCGGTGTTCTACGGCTCCGGCGCGGAGATCGCCGCCCGGATCACCGAGCGCTGCTTCTACCACCTGGAAGCACCCGTGCTGAGGGTCGGCGGCTACCACGTCCCGTACCCGCCGGCCCGGCTGGAGGACGAGTACCTGCCGGGTCTCGACCGTGTGCTCGACGCCGTCGACCGCTCGCTGGCGTACTGAGGACTGGGGCGTGACAACGATGACCGACACTTCCAACGCTGCTCGCTTCCGTGAGTTCAAGATGCCCGACGTGGGCGAGGGACTGACCGAGGCCGAGATCCTCAAGTGGTTCGTCAAGCCGGGCGACACCGTCACCGACGGCCAGGTCGTCTGCGAGGTCGAGACGGCGAAGGCGGCCGTCGAGCTGCCGATCCCGTTCGACGGGGTGGTGCACGAGCTGCGCTTCGGCGAGGGCACGACCGTCGACGTCGGCGAGGTGATCATCGCGGTGGACGTGGCGCCCGGCAGCGCTGACGAGGCCCCGGCTGCGGCTCCGGTTCCGGCTTCGGCTTCGGTCGAGCCGGCCGCCGCGCCCGCCGCCGAGCCGGAGGCCGAGGCCCCGAAGGGCCGTACGCCGGTCCTGGTCGGCTACGGCGTGGCCGAGTCCTCCACGAAGCGGCGCGCCCGCAAGGGCACGGAGGCGGCGCCCGCCGCCGCGTCCGCCGCGATCCAGGGCGAGATGAACGGGCAGGGCACCGCCGCCGTACCCGAGACCCGGCCGCTCGCGAAGCCTCCGGTACGGAAGCTGGCGAAGGACCTGGGCATCGACCTGGCGACGGTCGTCCCGACCGGCGAGGGCGGCGTCGTCACCCGCGAGGACGTGCACGCGGCGGCGGCACCGGAGCAGGCCCCGGCCCCCGCGCCGGTGCAGGCCCCGGCCGCTGCCCCGGCCCCCGCCCCGGCCCCCGCCCCGGCCCCGGCCGTGGTCGCGTCGATGGGTGCGCGGGAGACACGTATCCCCGTCAAGGGTGTGCGGAAGGCCATCGCACAGGCGATGGTCGGCAGCGCGTTCACGGCACCGCACGTGACCGAGTTCGTGACGGTCGACGTGACGCGCACGATGAAGCTGGTCGCGGAGCTCAAGGAGGACAAGGAGATGGCGGGGGTGCGGGTCAACCCGCTCCTGATCATCGCCAAGGCGCTCCTGGTCGCGATCAAGCGGCACCCCGAGGTCAACGCCGCCTGGGACGAGGCCAACCAGGAGATCGTGCAGAAGCACTACGTGAACCTGGGCATCGCGGCCGCGACCCCGCGCGGACTGATCGTGCCGAACATCAAGGACGCGCACGAGCAGACCCTCCCGCAACTGGCCGCGTCCCTGGGCGAGCTGGTCTCCACGGCTCGCGAGGGCAAGACGTCCCCGGCGGCGATGGCGGGCGGCACGGTGACCATCACCAACGTCGGCGTCTTCGGCGTCGACACGGGTACGCCGATCCTCAACCCGGGCGAGTCCGCGATCCTCGCAGTCGGCGCGATCAAGCTCCAGCCGTGGGTCCACAAGGGCAAGGTGAAGCCCCGCCAGGTCACCACCCTGGCCCTGTCGTTCGACCACCGTCTGGTCGACGGCGAGCTCGGCTCCAAGGTGCTGGCGGACGTCGCCGCGATCCTGGAACAGCCGAAGCGCCTGATCACCTGGGCGTAGCTGTGTGCGAGGGGCCCGCGCGACGTTCGCGCGGGCCCCTCGGCATGTCCGGCCCCTGCCGCAAAACCAGTTCGGCGAACACGGTCTTGCCGACGGTGCGCGGCTCGACGCCCCAGCGATCGGCGAGCCGGGCGACGATCAGCAGCCCGCGCCCGTAGCAGTCGTCGTCCCCCGCCTCGCGCACCGCCGGCAACCGCTCGCCGCGCGGGTCGCTGACCTCGATGCGGAGGGTGGTGGCGGTGAGGAGGAGGTGCACGCGGAAGAGCCGCCCCCGCACGGAGCCGTGCAGCAGGGCGTTGGTCGCCAACTCGCTCACGAGCAGGGCGACTTCACCTACGTGGTTGGGGTATCCCCACTCGGTGACCAGCCGCACGGCCCGGCGCCGGCAGAGGTGGACGCTGCGCGCGGTGGGCGTGTAGTCGAGTCGGTCCTCCTGGAGGACGGGCTCGGGGGTGGACGCGGGGGCCTTCTCCTGGGCTGCGGTCATGGACGCGTGCCTCTCGGTGAGGGGGCGGTGGCGATGCCGATCCTGAGCAGGGCAGGGCGGTGCACTTCCGCCGGGCGGTGCCGCTGGGTGAGCGGCTTGGTGCCGAACGTAGTGACCGCGCGGAGTGAGGGGCAAGTGAAACGGGGACATTAGTCCCCAATGAGTGAAGGTGGTCGACGCCCGGTCGCGTGGGGCGAGACACTGAGGTGGTGAATCGAGCGACTCCGCAAGGTAATCGAACGTCAACTGTGCTCGGCCGCAGACTTGGTAGCGAGCTGCTGCATCTGCGCGACGCCTCCGGGAAGACACAGCAGCAGGCGGCCCAGGTCATCAGCGCGACCAACTCGAAGATTGTGAAGATGGAGCGGGGATGGGTTCCGATGAGGGACCCGGACATCCGTACTCTCTGCGAGTTCTATGACCTTGAAGACGCGAAGATCGTCGGTCGCCTGCTGGAGGTGGCCCGGCTCGACAGGGAGCGTCGCAAGGCGAAGGGCTGGTGGAACCAGTACCCGGAGCTGCGCTCCTTGGTTGAATACGTCGCACTCGAAGACATCGCGACGGGAATCAGAACCTGGCAAGGGGCCTTCGTGCCCGGACTGCTTCAGACGCCGGACTATGCCAGGGCGCTCGCGGTCGGCAACGCGGAGTGGGACGACCCGGAGGAGATCGAGCGTTTCGTGGAGGCGAAGATCGCCCGTCAGGCGCGTCTGTCGGAAAGCAACCCGCTTGCGCTGTGGGCGATCGTCGCGGAAGGCGCCCTGCGGCAACTGGTGGGCGGTCGTGAAGTGATGCGTACACAACTGGCCCGCCTGGCAGAGGCGGCAGCCGAGCCAAATGTCACGGTGCAGGTTGTCCCCTTTCTCGCAGGCTCACACCCGGGCATGACCAGCGCTTTCAGCGTGGTGTCGTTTGCTGAACCCGGTGCGATGGACGTGGTCTACATGGACACGACGTCGTCTACGCTGTGGCTTGAGAGCGAGACGGACGCCGCGCGTCACAACGTCACGTTCGGTCGTATCGCCAGAAGTGGACTCGCTCCTCGCGATTCCATCGCTCTGATTGGGCGTATTCGCAAGGAGTTGTAGCCGTGCCACACTTCGTGTTCGTCAAGTCCAGCTACAGCAGTGGCAATGGCGAGTGCGTCGAGGTCGCCCGCAACATCCCCCACACCGTCGCCGTCCGCGACTCCAAGCGGCTGGACGGCCCCGTCCTCCTCCTGGCCCCCGCCGCGTGGGACGCCTTCCGGGAGGCCTTGGGGCGGCAGGTGTTCTAACTGCACTGCCCGGGTGTTGACTGGCCCAGCATGGGGGAAAGAGGCAGTAAGTGATGGCGTTTGGGTTCGCCAAATCCAGCAGCAGTGGCAACGGAGCGTGCGTCGAGGTGGCCCGCAACCTTCCCCACATTGTCGCCGTCCGTGACTCCAAGCGGCTGGACGGCTCCGTCCTCCTCGTGGCACCCGCTGCGCGGGACGCCTTGGGGCGGCAGCCGTAGGGGGCAGGCGTTCTGGACGCACGTGCCCGAGTGCTGACCGGCCCAGCATTGACAGAGGGAGCAGCAAATGAAGGCTTTCCGGTTCGTCAAGTCCAGTTACAGCACGCTAGAGCACGACTGCGTCGAGGTGGCCCGCAACATCCCCCACACCGTCGCCGTCCGCGACTCCAAGCGGCTGGACGGCCCTGTTCTCCTCCTGGCCCCCGCCGCGTGGGACGCCTTCCAGGAGGCCTTGGGGCGGCAGCCGTAGGGGGCAGGCGTTCTGACCGCACCTGCTCGGGTGTTGACTGGCCGCGCATTGGGGAAAGGGGCAGTAGAAGAATATATAAGAACGTCTAAAGCTTCGATGCCTGCACTACGGAGTTTGCGCTGGCCCAGATGTTTGATTCCTCCTCGTGGTGGTCACTCGCCCGTCGTGACAAGCAGGCTTATCCGCGCGCTCGCGGAGATCGGCCAGCTGGCCGGCTGGACGGCCTTCGACGCCGCCGATCACGGCCTGGCGCAGCGCTACTTCGCCACGGCGCTGAGAGCCGCGCATCAGGCCAACGACCTGCCCCTGTGTGCCCATATCCTGGGCGACCTCTCCTTCCAGGCAGCGAGCCGAGGACACCCAGCGGACGCAATCGCTCTCGGCGAGGCGGCCCGCCGCGCCAGCGAAGCCGCTCCGCCCGCCGCCCGGGCATCCGTCCTTTCCCGGCTCGCCTACGCGTATGCCGCCGCCGGCCGTGACAACGACTTCGCACATACCCGTGGCTCTGCCCGAGAACTGATCGCAAGTCGGGACGGCAGCCAGGAGGAGCCCCGGTGGATGTACTTCCTGACTGACAACCACCTGGACTGCCAGGCCGGCTACGGCTTCATCCAGATGGGGCGCGCGCGGCAGAAGGCCGACGGCAGCACGAAGGCCCGACGATTCCTCGCGCAGGGGACCGAGATGCTCCGGTCCGGGGCATACGACGTTCCGCGTGGCGATCCCAGCCAACGCAGGGCCATGTTCGAGGGTGCCTGGCTGGCCTTGGGGCACAGCGCTCACGGAGACCTGGAGGCGGCCTGCGAGATCGGACTGATCGCGGCTGACCGCCTTGACGCCGTGCGTTCACCGAGGAGCGCCGCCCTACTGCACCAGCTTGCCGCGGACCTCCGCCGCCGCCAGCGCAACCCACACGTCCGCAGCTTCCTGCCGGTCCTCGAAGACGCCCTCGCCCGGCATACTCCATCCACGCCACCCGGCCGTTAATGTCGAGATCATGAACCCAGGGGAGCGCGTTGTCGTTGTCGGGGCTGGGGTGGCCGGACTGACCACCGCCGTCGTTCTCGCCGAGGCCGGGGCCTTGGTGCGAGTGATCGCCGAGCAGGTGCCCGGTGTCACCTCGCTGGCCGCCGGGGCTATGTGGGGCCCGTACCTGGTGGAGCCGAAGGACAAGGTCGACCGGTGGGGGCAGCGGTCCCTGGAGGTATTCCGGGAGCTGGCCGAGGACCAGGCCACAGGTGTTCGGCTCACCAGCGGCATCGAGGCATCGCGTACGGCCGAGTCTCCACCGGACTGGGCTACGACCCTGCCGGGGTTCCGGCCGTGCGAGCCGACCGAACTTCCGACCGGGTTCACGGCCGGGTATCGGTTCACAGTGCCGCTGATCGACATGCCCGCATATCTCGACTACCTCCTGCACCGGCTGCATGCAGCGGGCGGGACGGTGGAGCAGCGACGCCTGGCCTCGTTCGCGGACGTCGGACCGGCCACCGTGATCGTCAACTGTACGGGCATGGGGGCCCGCGGCCTGGTCCTGGATCCAGAACTGCGGCCGATCCGCGGCCAGCACGTAGTCGTCACCAACCCGGGGCTCACCGAGTTCTTTTCCGAGGACACCGGCACGTCACCGGAACTGCTGTGCTTCTACCCGCATGGAGAGACCGTCGTCCTGGGCGGCACAGCTATCGACGGCGAAGACAACCTCACCCCAGACGACAAGGCAGCGGCTGGCATTCTCGCTCGATGCGCCAAGGTCGAACCCCGCCTCGCCCGCGCCCGCGTCCTGGAGCAACGGATCGGCGCTAGGCCGACCCGGTCCACGGTCCGCGTGGAGGCGGAGCAGGGGGAGGGCGGTGCGCTGGTCGTCCACAACTACGGTCACGGGGGTGCCGGTGTCACTCTGTCGTGGGGGTGCGCCGAGGAGGTTCGGGATTGCTCGCTCTGAACTGACTCTGGGTCTCCGGCTGGTGCACGCGCGGGCACTCGCTGCGAACCGCCACAACGACGAGGCGGCCAGGGCCCTGCTGCGAGCTGAGGACGATCTCTCCAACGCACAGACGGGTTGCTGCCGAGGGCCCTAACCAGCCGCTCAACGCTCCTATGGCGCCGGAAGCACGACTCGGACAAGACCCGCACGCTGCACGACGAGCGCGGACTGCACGGCCGGATCACACACAAAGGCCAGAAGGCGCCGATCCAGGCAAGTCAGCGGTGGCACGTCGAGCGCGCACCCACGCCTGGCAGAACGCCTTCCACCGCCTCGCCCGCTGTTACGAACGCCTGGCCGCCGTCATCGACGCCTTCTTCGACCTCGCCGACACGGTCATCACAATCCGTAGCTTGATCCGTCAGGCATGGACGACTCACCGCTGAGGCGAGCGCCCTGACCGCCGACCATGACCGCACTCCTATCCCCTTGACCTCTTACAGACTCCAACCCGGCGGATCGCGGAAGATGTCAGACAGAGAACGATTTTAAGCGCGCATTGCACGGGCGGAATATTTCACCGAAGGAAAATCAGAATGTTGATTCAGCCCGAGGCTTAGTCATCCGCCACGTTCGCAAGAAAGTTTAGATTTACTTCAATCAGGTGATCAAGTGCTGCTCTGGCAGCGGCCATGCTGCCTATTGCGGACGAAAGGCGATTTCGCTCCTGATTCATTGTGGTCAAAGCTTCCCGGGCTCTGTCCATGTTGGGCTCCGTCATGCAGGGGACCATCTGAGCGATGGTTCTGCTGGACATTCCGGCGGCCAGGAAGCTCTGAACCAGCGCCACCCGCTGGACGTGATCATCGTCGTAACACCGCTGGCCGCTGGGGGACCTTGTGCTGACCAGCAGGCCCTGCTGCTCGTAGTAGCGCAGTGATCGACGGCTTGCTCCTGTCCGGGCGGACAGTTCACCGATCCGCATCTCAACCCCTCGTATGCATTGGGTCACAGCGACTTGCCCTTGACATCGATGTGAGCGTTTAGGTTAACCCTATGGCTCGCGATCCGCCGCCAGGGCATCTGGTTGACGGCCTCTCGCGTACGCGAGCGCGAAAAGGAGAAGTCCGTGATCAAGTTCGCTTTCATGATCAACCGTATCGATGGAATGACATTCGAGGAATTCGTTGAGCATCACCGAAATCGCCACGCCCCGTTGTTCACCTCAATTCCAGAAGCGCGGCAGTACGTGAAGAAGTACACCGTCTCCCACCCGATACCCGCCGAAGGGTATCCGAGCCCCGCCTATGATGGCCTCACTGAAATTTGGTTTGAAAACTGGGCGGATCACGACGCCTTCTTCGCGTCTAAGAATTACAAGGAGTTGGTGAACCCGGACGAGAGCAAGTTCATCGATATGAATTCAGTGGCAGTAATGGTCACTGACGAAAGGGTTGTGGTCTAACCCCCTGGGCGCTTTATGTCGCGGGCGACGCGGCGGGGCATCAACGTGATGGAGGCCCAGTGATCAGGGTTTCGGAGTGCTGGACGGGCCGTGCGTAGTCGCGGGCATGTTGGCGAGCGCGCATGATGCAGGCACAAAAATCTCTCGATGCCCAGGCGGCGGGGTGGACCGACGAATCCGGAGCTGTCCTTGGGGCGGATTCCTTGGGCTTGTCGCGATCACGTATCCGTCGATCGTTCCCCTGACGGTAGCCCTGGTGGCGTGATGGGCCTTCTCCGTATACCTGAGGCTTTGACAGCCCGGTCGTGGCAGCGCAGGCACAGGTATCTCCGATGATCACAGAGCGTCGCAACTCCATGATCGCCAGGATCTGTGCCTGTCTTGCGACTGGGTGCCACCATCACGCCTATCCGCGCGTCCTCGTAGTTGAGGAGTCCGGTCACGGAGCGGTCGGAGTCGCTCGGGTTGCTGATGAGGACCCGTCGGCGACGGCCGCGACGGCGGGTCGTGACCGGCGTCGAGCAGCGGGCGCCTGTCGTGGCCGATGGTCGGTGGGCGGGTGTGCCGAAGCCCGATAGTTGTCACTATCGGCGGACACTGACCTGCGGTTTCGACGCGGCGAAGCACGCTGATTCTCACCAGGCCGGCGCGCTACTTGTCACCAGCAAACGGGTGGGCGCAGGGAGTACACCGAGGACGACCTCTTCTGGATCGGCCTGGTCACGTGCTTCCGCGAGGCCGGCCTCGGCATCGCGGACCTGCGGGGGTTCGTCGCCATCCTGCGCGCCGAACACCCTCCGCAGGACCGAGTCGTCTTCCTCCGCGAGCGCCGTGCCGCCCCGGAGCAGCGGGTGGCAGTGCTGTGCCGGGCCATAGATGTCCTTGACGACAAGATCGCCTATTACAGCTGAGCGCCGGGAGCCCCACACCCAGTTCGCGTCCTGCCCACCACACATTGCCCACGACCCCGAACGCCTCGCTGTCCGGAAGCCGACAACGGCACAACGTCTGCCCCTGACTCAGGCAGGCGGATGGGAGCGCTGAAGACGTCCCCTGCTACCGGGCCCGTGCCGTTCCTCGGCGCCCACGCCGAGGCCTCCGCAGCAGCGCACCCGTCACCTTCGAAATCGGCAGCCGCGACCCCCTCTCGCGCCATCGACAAGGCCGAACATGTTGAGGCTTACGGACAACGAATCGGCGCTGAAAAGGACCCGCGCTGAGGGCAGCGTTCGCGTGTCGGCGCCCTCTGGCATCCGCTGGGCTCTCACCGTCGAGCAGTAGTCGGTGCGGGTCGTCATGGGGGTAACCCCCTGACGGTCCACCAGCCCGCCGGATGGTCCCCTGACCGGCCCGTCGGCGATCGTCGGTCCCCTGGCGCAGATTGCGCACGGGGAGAGGAAAAGTGTGCGACACCGGAGTTTCAGGGCGGCAACGGCACTGGTGGCACTGGCTCTTGTCGGCGGGGCCGTGGTCCCCGCCGCCGCGACGCCACGGCCCACCGTCGACGGCGTCTGGCGTGTGAACGGCTACGGCACCGTCCTGTCGATCGCGGACGGGCGCCTTCAGGAGTACCAGACCACCGCTGTCGGCTGTCTGGAGGGCGAGACGTCGGAGCGCACGGCACAAGGCGTGTACCGGTCCGCCGACGGGACGCTCCTCACCGTCCGGCCCACCGGGTCGTTGGAGGTGTCCGGGTCGCCGGGGCACCGGGAGCTGCGGCGCCTCGCGCGGCTTCCGGCGGCGTGCGGGCGGCCCGCGTCCACGGACGCGGTGGCGACGTTTGACGTCTTCTGGCAGTCCTTCGAGGAGAACTACCCCTTCTTCGCCGCCAAGGGCATCGACTGGCATGCCGTACGGGACACGTACCGGCCGAAGGTGCACGCGGGCACGACCAGGGACGAGCTTTTCGCCCTGTTCAGCGAGATGGTGACGCCGCTGTACGACGCGCACGTGGCCGTCTTCGACGGCGACCGGCACTTCGCCCAGGTGCGCCCGGGTACGACCATGATCGGCGAGAAGCTGGACACCAGGGTCAAGAAGTACATCGTGCGGCGCGACCTCAACGGCCGGAAGCCGCGGGAGTTCGCGAGCGGCCGGATCAGCTATGCGGACCTGCCCGGCGGGCGGGGCTATCTGCGGATCTCCGGGTTCGGCGGCTACAACCCGCGGGACCCCTCGTACGCCGCCCAGCTCGCCGAGCTCGACAAGGCGCTGAACGCGGTCCTCACCGCAGGGCGCACGGCCTCGCTCACCGGGCTGATCATCGATCTGCGGCTCAACGGCGGCGGCTCCGACGCCCTCGGCCTGCACATCGCCGAGCGCCTGACCGACACGGCGTACGTGGCCTACCGGAAGCGCACCCAGTACACGCGTCCGCAGCCCATCGCCGTGAATCCGGCGCGCGACGTCCCCCGGTACGGCGGTCCGGTCGCCGTGCTGACGGCCGGGACGACCTTCAGCGCGGGCGAGACGTTCACCCAGGCCCTCATCGACCGGCCCGGCCGGACCGTCCGCATCGGGCAGAACACGCAGGGCGTCTTCTCGGACACCCTGGACCGCACGCTGCCCAACGGCATGGCGGTCTGGCTCCCGAACGAGGAGTTCCTGAACCGCTCGGGCCGGACCTTCGACGGCGCGGGCATCCCGCCCCACATCCGTACACCCGTCTTCACCGAGGAGGAGTTCGCGAAGAACCGCGACTCGGCGTTCGACGCGGCGGTCGCGGCGCTCCGGGGCCCGGAGTGAAGGATTCACTCAAGCCCTCTCCGTCCGACCGTGGTCAAGATCCGCCGGGTCACGGGTCTGTCCCAGCGGGCGGTGACCGGGAAAAGCCGCGGAACGGGGGCGGGAACGGCCGTCCCGGCTGGCCGGCGCGGTGGCGTGAGCGCCGGTGGTCCGTCCTTCTCCGGGACGTGCGTGTAACAGGCATGTCTTAGGGGGTGGTTGGGCGGAACGGTCCGTCGCTCCGGACCGCTCTTGGTGGTCAGGAACGCCCGCTCGTACCGATCCGTACCGATCTGTACCGAGCGGCCGGCGCCCCCCACCGATGCTGAGGAAGAAACCATGCGCGCTCAAAAGCTCACCTTCGCCGCCCTGATCGTCGCCGCCGGTCTCTCGCTCACGGCCTGCCAGAACGGCGACGACGGCGCCACCGGAGCGAGCGACCCGTCGTCCGGGTCGTCCGCCTCCGCCGCGTCCTCCTCGACCGGCGGTTCGGGCTCGGGCGGTTCCGATCAGGACAGCGGGAAGGACTCCGCCGGGAAGGGCTCCGGCGGAACGAGCACCGGCGGGAAGGGCACCGCCGGCGGGACCGGGTCCGGGACCGGGTCCGGCGACAGCGGCAAGGGCGGCAAGTGCCGCACCGACGGGCTGGAGATCACGGCGATGGACAACTTCATCGACGGCGACCCCGACGGGACGGTCGCGGTGGAGATGAAGAACACCAGCGGCCAGGACTGCGTGATCTCCGGGTTCGCGGGCGTCGACCTGAAGACCAACGCGGGGTCGCTGTCCGCCGAGCGCACGGGTGCGCCCGGCGAGCCGTACACCCTCAAGAACGGGTCGCAGATCGCCTTCGCCATCAACTACCCGCTCAACGAGTCGGGCGGTTCCGGCGTCCGCATCACGGGTCTCGTGGTGACCCCGCCGAACGAGACCAAGTCGGTCACCCTCGCCTGGCCGGGCCGGGGCACGCTGCCCGCCACGGACGGCAGCGGTACCCCGGTGAAGGTCGGCCCGATCGGGAGCGCCGGCCAGGGCGGCTGACCCGCGATGCCCGGATGCGCCGGCCGAGTGCGCGAGCACTCGGGGTCGCGAAGAGGTATCCCGAGACGCTTGTCAGGGCCTGTCCGGTGGTCATACCGGACGGGCCCTGACGTGTTACGGGACGGCTCAGCGCTTGAGCATGAAGCTGAAGTCGCCGGACGTCCTGCCGCTCAGCCGGATCGCGGAGACGAGTTTCCCCTCCGCGAGCAGTCGCCCGACCGCCGCCCGCGACAGACCGCACCCTTCAGCGATCAGCCGCACCGGCCGCACCGGAATCCGCGCCGCGAAGCCGACCGATATGTCGATCACCTCGCGGTCCAGGTGATCCGATCCACCGGTGTCGAGGCGCCAGGCATCGCTCCAGTCGAGAGCGACGCGATTGCGGCGCCGCACGCCCGGGTCCTGGAGCAGCTCGGCGGCCAGGCCGGGGTCGTTGTCGTGCATCCGGTCCAGCAGCTCAGGCCGTACGGAGCGCACTTGCGTCCGCTCCAGGACCGTGAGCTTCGTGGTGTCCCCGCAGCCGGTGCAGAGGGCGAGGAGCCAGGCGTCGAGCAGCTTGTGATGCGCGTTGACACGGAATTTGCCGTGCGTCCGGAAGCTCTCGGACGCGCACGTGTGGCAACGGCGGAGAACGAGTGGCAGGCAAGTGGGCATGACGACCCAGTTGTTGAGCACAGGGGTACACCGGTTTCAGTGAGAAGTCCGCAGCGAGAAGCGGCGCGGCGCACAGGTGCGACGCGCGACAGATCAGCAGGTGGGAGGTCTCAAACGGTGTACAACGGAACGCCCTTGCCTAGACGACGTGGTGCGGCAGCACGGTAACTGCGCACGACGGCACCGCTCCAGTGGTTTTCGGGGGCCTCGCCGGAAAGCGCGCTTACCCGGGAGGTAATCGCCGTGGGCCGCCCGTCCTGGCAACAATGGTGACGTCCACGTCGGAGGGCGTGAGTGACGAACTGGAGGACCGGTCATGACCGTTGACACCCCTACGACCACCCGCGCCGCGGTGGAGCAGTTGCTGCACCGGATCGGCGAGGGCGACCCCGAGCGCATCGCCGAGCTGTACGCGGAGCGGGGCGACTGGAAGCTGGACTGGCCGGAGGCCGAACACGGCCGCACCGCCACCCCGTGGATCCGCCACCGGTCCACCCGCGCCGATGCCGCCGTCCACTACCGCGAGCTGGCCGAGCACCACGTGCCCGGGGCGGCGGCCACCGAGATCGAGCGCATCCTCGTGGACGGCGACGACGCGGTCGTGTTCGGCGAGATCCGGCAGACCGCCCGCCCCACCGGACGCGCCTACCGCGCACGGTTCGCCCTGCACCTCACGTTCGAGCGGGGTCTGGTCACCCGGCACCATGTCTACGAGGACAGCCTCGCGGTGGCCGAGGCGTTCGAGGCGTAGGGGCCGAGCGCGGACGTCGCTCCGTCCGGCCGTCACTTGGCCTTCGACGCGGCGGTCGCCGCCCTGCGGCGCCGGGTCCTGTCGTCACCGCGCCTCCTGGCCCGGAAGACCAAGGTGGTCATCGGCGGTGCGCCCGCCGGGCCGGGATCGCGGATCGTGTCGGTGTCCGACAGCTCGAAGCCGTGCCCGGCCAGGAGCTTCTCCCACACGGACGTGTCGAGTACCCAGCGCCGCATGGTGCCGGGGGAGCCGTCGGCCCGGCGGGTGGGAATGTCGGCGGCCCGGCACTCCGTCGCGGGCGCGCCGCCGCCCTTGTAGTGACCGAGCGTCGAGAAGACCAGTCTTCCCCCTGGGCGCAGTGCGGTCGCGAGGGCCGGGAGGAGGGCCCGTGGCTCCGAGAAGTCGAGTGCGCCGAAGAGTGAATACGCCACATCGATCGTCCCTGGACCACGGTTCAGGAATGCGGCGGCGTCCGTGTGAACGGGTTCCAGGCCGGGGATGTCTCCGTACAGCGTGCGGCTGTTGGCGTGCTGCGCGGGAGAGCTGTCGAGGCAGATGAGGCGTGCGGGTTCGAGGAACGTGGCGATGTGCGCCGCCTGGTGACCGGCGCCGGCACCGAGTTCGACGGCCGTCAGTCCGGCCAGGTCGCCGAGCAGTTCGGCACCGGGCCCCGTGCGCTGGTACCAGTCCCAATGGATGCGGTTCATGACGCGGCGGGCCGGGTTGCTGTCGTAGTGCTGCCAGAGATCCGAAGCAGCCGCGCTGGAGGCCGGGGATGGAGTCACGGCCCATATCCTGGGCCTCAGGCAAAGATCATGACGGTGGTGGCACCGAATTCACCCGGGTGCGTCCGGGAACGCACAGGGGCCGGCTCCGTTCCACCTGCACAGTGGGGCTTCCCTGGCACGGAGACCGGCGAGGGAAGGACGGCCAGGAGTGCTGGAGCGGCTGAATCAGGCGGTGGACTACATCGAGGAGCACCTCGGTGAGCCCATCGACATGGCCGAGCCGGCCCGTATCGCCATGACGTCCGAGTACCACTTCCGGCGGATGTTCTCCGCGTTGGCGGGCATCCCGCTCTCCGAGTACGTCCGACGGAGGCGGCTGACGCTCGCCGGGGCCGAAGTGCTCGCCGGGGAGCGGACGCTGCTCGATGTCGCGGTGCGGTACGGGTACGGCTCGGGGGAGGCGTTCGCGCGGGCCTTTCGTGCGGTGCACGGGGTCGGCCCCGGCGAGGCGCGGCGGACGGGTGCGGCGCTGAACTCCCAGCCCCGGATGTCCTTCCGGCTGATCGTCGAGGGGCGGAGCAGTATGCGGTACCGGGTGGTCGAGAAGGAGGGGTTCAGGCTCGTGGGCAGGGGGACGCGGGTCCCGTTGGTCTACGAGGGGATGAACCCGGCCATCGTCGAGTTCGTCAGAGGCATCGGCAAGGAGACGCTGGGGCGCTGGGAGGCGTATGCGAACGGGGAGCCCGGAGGGGTCCTCGCCGTCGTCAGCGACCACTGCGCCGATGACGTGGAGGGCACCGAACTCGGCTACTTCCAAGGGGTGGTGAGTGACGCGGAGGTGCCCGGGGCCTCGGAGAGCCTCCGCGTGGAGCCGGGGACATGGGCGGTGTTCGAGTCCTCGGGGGAGTTCCCGTCGGCGGTCCAGTACCTCTGGCGGGACGTGTACACGCAGTGGTTCCCGTCGAACCCGTACCGGAGCCGGCCAGGTCCGTCGCTCTCGCGTACGAGGGTGTCGCAGGACGGTGCGCACGCGGACGCGGAGGTGTGGATTCCGGTGGAGCGGGTGGGCGGCTGAACCCTGGCCGAGGCCACCCCCGGCCGGCGGCGGCCTCGGCCGGGGAGCGTCACGCAGCGGCAGCGGCGACGCAGAACTCGTTGCCCTCCGGGTCCGCCATCATCACGTGGTGCCCGTCGAACACCTCCAGGACGCTCCCGCCCGCCCGCACCAGCCGCGCGGACTCCGCCTCGATCCGTGCCCACCGCTCGTCGGTGCTGCCGTGCCCCGGTACGCGGACGTCGATGTGGAGCCGGTTCTTCGCCGTCTTGGGCTCGGGGACCTTGAGGATGGCCAGACGGGGGCCGTTGCCGTCGGGATCGCAGAGCCATGCGCCATCGTCGACGGAGTCGTCCTCCGGCAGGTCGAAGGACGCGTGCCACTCCTCGCGGGTCGTGAAGGGGGCCGGCGGCGGCTCGTCGATGTAGCCGAGGGCCGTTTTCCAGAACACGGCGAGGGATTGGGCGTCCGCACAGTCGAGCGTCAGGTCGATTTTGGCTGCCATGGGGCGACCGTACTGCGCGCCTCTGACAGTCGGCCGGTCGGCGGCTGCCGCGCCTGGCTCCCCCGATATCGATTTCCGCCAAATCGGAGCGTGCAAAAGGATGTTGTGGGCAGGTGCCGGGGAAGAGCCGTGTCGCGGTCAACCCGATGGCCCGCGCCACGCGTCTCTCCAGGTTCCCGGCCCGCGACGGCGCCGTACCGATACCGCTTCATCAGCTGGAGAACGATCTTGACGAACGACGAACACGACCGGACCGACGTGCATCCCGAGGCACCGTGGTGGTGGGGCATCGGCCCGGTGGGGGCCGTCCTCGTCATCATCGCCGGGGTCGCCTGGGCGCTGTGGGCGTTCCTGGGCTCCGGCGACGCGGACGTGCCGGTGGTCGGCTACCAGGTGGGCAAGATCATCGCCATCGGGCTGGTGCTCCTCGGCGCAGCCGTCATGGAACACTTCCGCAGCCGTCATGCGCGTGCGCACAAGGCAGCGGAGGACGGGCCGGCCACCTGAGGCGTGGAGGGGCCCCGCGAGCTTTCCGCGGGACCCCTCCTCCGTGACGTCGGCCAGGACCGGCCTGGGCCGGGCTACTTCTTGAAGCCGTAGTCCATGAGCTTCTTCGCGTCCGCGGTCCGGGTGGACTCGGACGTGGCCGTCAGGACCGTACCGATGACCGTCTTGCCGCTGCGAGTCGCGGCGAAGACCAGGCAGTACTTGGCAGCCGGGCCGGAGCCGGTCTTCACACCGATCGCGCCGCTGTACGTGCCCAGCAGCTTGTTGGTGTTCGTCCACGACATGTAGCGGTAGCCACCGCTCTTCGTCGTGACCTTCTGCTTCGTCGACTTCGTCTTCACGACGGTGCGGAAGGTGGAGTACTTCATCGCGCTGCTGGCGAGCTTCGTCAGGTCGCGCGGGGTCGAGTAGTTGGACCCGTTCCCTATGCCGTCGAACGAGTCGAAGTGGGTGTTCTTCAGCCCGAGCGTCTTCGCGGTGCTGTTCATCTTGCCGATGAACGACTTCACCCGGGCGGCGCGCGTGGAGCCGGAGCCGAACTTGTCGGCCAGCGCGTACGCGGCGTCGCAGCCGGACGGCAGCATCAGGCCGTACAGCAGCTGACCGACCGTGACCTTGTCGCCCACGATGAGGCGGGCCGAGGACGCGCCCTTGGAGACGATGTAGTCGCTGTACGCCTTCTGGACCGTGACCTTGGTATTCAGGTTCAGGCCCTTCTGGGCCAGCACCACCCGGGCGGTCATGATCTTCGTGGTCGAGCCGGTCGAACGGCGGGTGTCCGCGGCCTTGGTGAAGAGGGTCTTCCCGGTGCCGTTGTTCATCACGAAGCCGCCCTTGGCGACGATCGTCGGCGGCTTCGGCGCGGCGGCCTGAGCCTGGGAGGCGAACGCGCCTCCCGCGATGACGGCACCTGCGGTGAGGGCGACCGTAGCGGTGGCCGATACGCGCCTTATGCCCTTAATGCCGATATTCAAGTTGAACGCTCCAAATGCCCCTGGAATGCGGCCACATGAGGGTGCCGCGCGCTGATGAGACTCGTCAGGCCGGTGAATGGTTGTGGCGCACGAGGAGTGATTTTCTACGACATCCCGAGATGCGGATTCCACGGGCGCGCACACGCCGTGGCCGTCCGCATACTGGAACGGTTCCGTCATGCGTCCATGTTGTATCTATGCTGTGCGCATGCCTGCCCCAGCCGCGTCCCCCGTCCGTCCGCCCGTGAAGCGGCCCCCCGCCGCCGAGCGCGTCTACACCCACATCAAGGAAGCGGTCCTGGACCGCCGGTACGAGGGCGGGACGCTCCTCACCGAGGGCGATCTCGCGGACGCCGTGGGGGTCTCCCGCACGCCCGTGCGCGAGGCGCTGCTCCGGCTGGAGGTGGAGGGGCTGATCAAGCTCTATCCGAAGAAGGGCGCCCTGGTGCTCGCCGTCTCCGCGCAGGAGATCGCGGACGTCGTGGAGACCCGGCTGCTCGTCGAGGAGTTCGCGGTGCGCCGGGCCGTGCCCGCGTCGGCGAAGCTGATCGCCCGGCTGGAGGGGCTCCTTGAGGAGCAGCGGCAGATGTCGGAGGCCGGCGATCTGGCGGCCGTCTCGGTGAAGGACCGCTGCTTCCACGCCGAGATCGTCCGGCACGCCGGCAACGAGATCCTGTCCCGCCTCTACGACCAGCTGCGCGACCGCCAGCTGCGGATGGGCGTCGCCGTCATGGAGGCCCACCCCGGCAGGATCGCCGCCAACATCGCGGAGCACGGCGAGCTGCTGGACGCGATCAGGGCCGGTGACGCGGACGGTGCCGCACACGTCGTGCGCCGTCATGTGAGCCGGGTCAAGGTGCTGGTCAGGGGTGAGGACCGGTGAGTTACGCCGCCTCCCCCACCCTGTCCCTGCCCGGCGATCCGCCCGGTGGCCGGCGTGCCGCCCGGGTCTGGGGCATCGGGGTCGCCGTCTACTTCGTCGCCATCATCTTCCGGACCAGCCTGGGCGTCGCCGGGCTCGACGCCGCCGACCGGTTCGACGTCAACGCCTCCGCGCTCTCCACCTTCTCCATCCTCCAGCTGCTGGTCTACGCGGGCATGCAGATACCCGTCGGCCTGATGGTGGACCGGCTGGGCACCAAGAAGGTGCTCACCATCGGCGCCGTCCTGTTCACCCTCGGGCAGCTCGGCTTCGCGCTCTCCCCCTCCTACGGTGCCGCGCTGGCCTCCCGCGCCCTGCTGGGCTGTGGTGACGCGATGACGTTCATCAGCGTGCTGCGGCTGGGCGCGCGCTGGTTCCCGGCCCGGCGCGGCCCGATGATCGGGCAGGTCGCCGCCCTCTTCGGGATGGCGGGCAACCTCGTCTCCACGCTGGTGATCGCCCGCTCCCTGCACGGCCTCGGCTGGACCACCACGTTCGTCGGCAGCTCGCTCGCCGGGGTCGTGGTGCTGGTCCTGCTGCTCCTCTTCCTGAAGGACCACCCCGAGGGGCACGCGCCGCCGCCCGCCGAGCACGCCGGCGGGGCGTACGTGCGCAGGCAGATCGCCGCCGCCTGGCGCGAACCCGGCACCCGGCTCGGGATGTGGGTGCACTTCACCACGCAGTTCCCGGCCATGGTGTTCCTGCTGCTGTGGGGGATGCCGTTCCTCGTCGAGGCGCAGGGGCTGAGCCGGGGGACCGCGGGGGAGCTGCTCACCCTGGTGGTGCTCTCCAACATGGCCGTCGGCCTCGTCTACGGGCAGATCATCGCCCGCCACCACGCGGCCCGTGTCCCGCTCGCGCTGGGCACGGTCGCGATGACGGCACTGCTCTGGGCGTCGGTGATCCTGCACCCCGGGGACCACGCGCCGATGTGGCTGCTGGTCACGTTGTGCGTGGTGCTCGGCGCCTGCGGACCCGCGTCGATGATCGGCTTCGACTTCGCCCGCCCGGCCAATCCGCCGGAGCGCCAGGGCACCGCGTCGGGGATCGTCAACATGGGCGGCTTCGTCGCCTCGATGACCACGCTGTTCGCCGTCGGTGTGCTGCTGGACGCGACCGGCGACAACTACCGCATCGCGTTCGCCTCGGTCTTCGTCCTGGAGGCGCTCGGCGTCGTGCAGATCCTGCGGCTGCGGGCCAGGGCCGCGCACCGGGAGCGCGAGCACCACGTGATCAGCCGGGTGGAGGCCGTGCACGTACCCGCGTAACCGTGCGAACGGCGGCGTAACCGTGCGAACGGCGGCGTAACCGCGCGAACGGCGGCGCGCCCGTGGAAACGGCGGCGCGTCCGTGGAAACGGCGGCGCGTCCGTGGAAACGGCGGCGCGTCCGTGGAAACGGCGGCGCGCCCGTCCCCCTTCGCGGTGCTCGGGGCGGGCGTCGCCGGTTGCCGTGACGGGGCGCCGGTCGCGGTGACTACGGGGTGACGGCGAAGTTCGCCAGGATGGCGGCGGCCAGCTCCTGATCGCCCTCGGCCTTGATGCCGTCCGCGACCGCGCTCGCCCGCACCCGGCCGCAGGCCAGCCGTACGTACGTCTCCCAGTCCATCGCCAGCGTCACCGCGGGGCCCAGCGACGGCGCGCCGTCCACCGAACCGCGGCCCTCCGCGTCGACCCGGACGGTCCGCAGGAACTCCACCGGTCCGTGCACATCCAGCACGACCGCCGAGTTGGGCGGTGCGCCCGCGTCCTTGGCGACCACCTTCGGCAGCGCGGCCAGCAGGGTGTCCCGGACGATCGCGGCACCGGGGGAGTCCAGATTGCCGGGCTTCCCCAGCGTCGTGCGCAGATCCTGCTCGTGCACCCAGACGTCGAAGGCGCGCATCCGCAGCGCCAGTTCGAGGGTCTGCTCGGCGCCGAGCGGCGCCCGCGTCATGGTCTCCGGGGCACGCGTCTCGTTGCGCAGCTGACGGGCCCGGCGGATGATCGTGTACTCCAGCTCGGAGGTCATCTCCGGTGCGGTGTGGTGGCGCCGCACATCGACCTGCATCTCCATGTAGCGGGCGAAGTCGCTCTGCACATGGTAGAGATCGCGCGGCAGCGTGTGGATGGGGCGCGGGTCGCCGAGCTGCTCGGACTCCATGCCGATGATGTGCGACACGATGTCACGCACCGACCAGTTGGGACATGGAGTACGGCCGTTCCACTCCCCCTCGGTGAGCGGGTTCACCAGCTCGGCTATCGACTCGATGGAATGGGTCCAGGCGTCGGCGTAGGTCTGGAGGCTGGGATGGACGGTCACGGGACCCCTCGTGCGGTTCTGCGGTGCATGGGCTGGAGAACTGGGCGCGGACGGCGGGCTGCGAGCTGCAATGAGGTTCGGTCGGTCCAAGTTACGCTGCGAGCAGGCACCCCGGCAGTGCTTTCGTGTGACGATCGTAGGCCCGTGTTGACGGCTCATATGCCAGGACGGTGGTAGTGTGCGCGCCTCTCTCATCCAGATCGCAGTAGACCCGGACGAATCCATCGACGCCCGCAGGGAGCGTGCGGCTTCGCTGGTCGCGGCCCAACGGGGCGCGGATCTGGTGGTCCTGCCCGAGCTCTGGCCGGTCGGGGCGTTCGCCTACACGGAGTTCGAGGACGAGGCCGAACCGCTCTCCGGCCCCACGCACGAGGTGATGGCCAAGGCCGCCGCCGATGCCGGGGTCTGGCTGCACGCCGGTTCCTTCGTCGAGCGGGCCGACGACGGCACGCTCTACAACACCACGCTCGTCTTCACCCCCGAGGGTGAACGGGCCGCCGCGTACCGCAAAATCCACCGCTTCGGCTTCGACAAGGGCGAGGCGGTCATGATGGGCGCCGGCGACGAGCTGGTCACGCTCGCCCTGCCGCAGACCACGATCGGCCTCGCCACCTGCTACGACCTGCGCTTCCCGGAGATGTTCCGCGGGCTGGTCGACGCGGGCGCCGAGACCCTGGTCGTCGCGGCGGGCTGGCCCGAGCGCCGCCGCGCCCACTGGACGCTGCTCGCCCAGGCGCGGGCCGTCGAGAACCAGGCGTACGTACTGGCCGTCGGCTGCGCCGGCACCCACGCCGGAGTCCCGCAGGCCGGGCACAGCATCGTCGTCGACCCCTGGGGCGAGGTGCTCGCGGAGGCGGGTGCGGGCGAAGAGGTGCTGAGCGTGGAGTTCGACCCGTCGCGGGTCGCCGCCACCCGGGAGCAGTTCCCGGCCCTCAAGGACCGCCGCCTGGGACTCGCGCCGCCGACTGTTCGCGGCTGAGCCCTTCCGTGCGGACCGGTGCCTGTTTCACGTGAAACAGGCACCGCCGGTCCTCAGTCGTCGTGCTCCTTCTCCGCGAGCACGATCGCGCACACCGCCACCGCGATCAACAGCGCCGTGTCGGCGTCGTCCCGCACGATGTCGATCCCGTACGTGTCCCGGATGGTCAGCCAGCGGCGCGAGATCTGGGCCAGCAGCTCCCCGTCGTAGTCCACCGCGAACTCGCGGTCCAGGATCTTGCCGCTGACATCGAGCTCGGTGCCGTCCACCAGCGTCACCCGGTAGTGGTTGCGGAGCAGCGAGAGCCGTTTCCGCTTGACCTTGGCCAGCTGCTCGCCGTCCCGCTCGATCAGCATGGTGTCGCGCAGGCTGATCAGCTTCTGCTTGATCTCGACGACGATCCGGCCCTGGGCGTCCTTCAGCTCGAAGGTGTCACGCAGCCGCATGGCCTTGCCGTCGACGAGGAAGACCTTGCGGCCGTCCGCGTCCTCGATCCAGTAGTCGTCGCCGATGCCGAACACTCGCTCACGTACGAGAAGTCTCATGGCTCACAGGTTCCCCGAGGTACCTGTGGAATGCGTGGACGCCACGGTGATGTTGACTGTTGACATGGCAACACGTGCGCGCGTCAGGGCCCCCGAACTGATCGGCAAGGGCGGCTGGCTCAATACAGGCGACCAGCAGTACACCCTCGCTGACCTGCGAGGACGCATCGTGATCTTGGACTTCTGGACGTTCTGCTGTGTGAACTGCCTGCATGTCCTCGATGAGCTGCGCGAGCTGGAGGAGAAGCACCGCGACACTGTGGTGATCATCGGCGTCCACTCGCCGAAGTTCGTCCACGAGGCGGAGCACCAGGCCGTGGTCGACGCCGTCGAGCGGTACGAGGTGCACCACCCGGTGCTGGACGATCCCGAGCTCGCCACGTGGAAGCAGTACGCCGTACGCGCCTGGCCGACGCTCGTCGTCGTCGACCCCGAGGGCTATGTCGTCGCCCAGCACGCGGGCGAGGGCCACGCCCACGCCATCGAGAAGCTGGTCGAGGAGCTGGAGGCCGAGCACGCCGCGAAGGGCACCCTGCGACGTGGCGACGGGCCGTACGTGGCGCCCGAGCCGGTCGCGACGCACCTGCGGTTCCCCGGCAAGGCGCTGCTGCTGGCCGACGGCGGCTTCCTGGTCTCCGACACCACCCGCCACCGGCTGGTCGAGCTGGACGCGGACGGCGAGACCGTCCGCCGCCACTTCGGCACCGGCGACCGCGGGTTCACCGACGGCGGGCCGGCGGAGGTCCGGTTCAGCGAGCCGCAGGGGCTGGCGGTGCTGCCCGACGGGCGGATCGCCGTCGCCGACACGGTGAACCACGCGATCCGCGCGCTCGACCTGACCACCGGTGCGACGACCACCCTCGCGGGCAGCGGCCGCCAGTGGTGGCAGGGGGCGCCGACCAGCGGCGCGGGCCGCGAGGTCGACCTCTCCTCGCCGTGGGATGTCGCCTGGTTCGGCGGCAGGCTCTGGATCGCCATGGCGGGCGTGCACCAGCTGTGGACGTACGACCCCGCGGACGGCACCGTGCGGGTCGCGGCCGGCACCACGAACGAGGGCCTGGTCGACGGTCCGGGTGACGAGGCCTGGTTCGCCCAGCCGTCCGGGCTCGCCGCGACCGCCGACCGGCTCTGGGTCGCCGACTCGGAGACGTCCGCGCTGCGCTACGTCGATCTGGAGGGCGCTGTCCACACCGCCGTCGGCACCGGGCTCTTCGACTTCGGTCACCGCGACGGGGCCGCCGGCCAGGCGCTGCTCCAGCACCCGCTGGGCGTCACCGCGCTGCCCGACGGATCCGTCGCCGTCTGCGACACGTACAACCACGCCCTGCGCCGCTACGACCCGGCGAGCGGTGAGGTCACCACGCTCGCCACGGATCTGCGCGAGCCCAGCGACGCCGTGCTGGTGGACGGCGATCTCGTGGTCGTCGAGTCCGCCCGGCACCGGCTGACCAGGCTGCGGCTGCCCGAGGAGGCGGTACGCGTCGCCGATCAGGCGCACCGCACCCAGCGCGTCGCCACCGAGATCGCCCCGGGCACCCTCCGGCTCGACGTCGTCTTCCAGGCGCCCGCCGGCCAGAAGCTGGACACCCGGTACGGGCCCTCGACCCGGCTGCTGGTCTCCTCGACCCCGCCGGAGCTGCTGGCCGGGGGCGAGGGCGCGGGCACCGATCTGTTCCGCGATCTGGTCCTCGCGGACGGGGTGACCGAGGGCGTCCTGCACGTCTCGGCGATGGCCGCGTCCTGCGACGACGATCCCGCGAACGAGTACCCGGCCTGCCATGTCCACCAGCAGGACTGGGGCGTCCCCGTCCGCGTCAGTGCGGCGGGGACGCCCCGGCTGCCGCTCGTGCTCGCCGGGATGGACGAGCAGGGCTGACAGCCGTCCGGAGGGGACGGGGCCGAGCGGTTCAGAAGTCGTCGGCGCCGTTGCGCAGCTCGTACGTCCAGTAGCCGGTCTTGTACGTCGCCGGGTCGACGGCGACGCCCTCGGCGCCGGGTGCCCGCACGGTGGCCTGGCCGTCGCCGCCCTGGAGCCACACGGCGAACGCGGTCACGGGCTCGACGTCCTCGTCGGCGCCGCCGTCCGACAGCTTCACCAGCGCGTACGCCGGTGCGCCGGCATCGAGCACGACGGGGGCCTCCGGCCTGCTCCTGGCGACCGACGGGATGTTCTGCTTGTGGCTCTCCAGGAACTGGATCTGCGGGAAGCCCTTCATCTCGCACCTGTGGCCCGAGGTGTTCTTCGCCGTCAGGACGAGGTGGGTGTAGGGCGGGCCGTCCTGGGTGGCGGCGCTGATCCTGACGTCCTCCGTGGTGCAGAGCGGGGTGCTCGCGGACCCGGTGGTGCCGCCCTTGGCGGTCACGGGGGTCTTGGCCGCGGCGCCGCCCTTGGCACCACCGTCTTCCCCGGCCGGGGCGTCGTCCTTGGCGGCGGTGCCCTGCGCGGACTTGGCGGCGCTGTGGGCGGACTTGCTCGCCGGGCCCTCCGCCCTGGTGCCGGCGCCGCTGTCACCGCCGCAGGCGGTGAGTGCCAGGGCGAGTACGGCGGTGGTTGTGGCGGCCAGGGCCGTGGTGCGGTAGCGGAAGGCAGACATGTGTTTTCCCCCGTGCGGACGGTGAGGCGAGGGCCCGGCGCGTCGGTGAGTCGCGCCCGCCCGGCTGACAGCCATGAGTCTTCCGGGTGCCGCTCACGTTCCGCTGCCGTGCGGCTAACGTCCCGATGACGCCGGCCGCACCGCGCGCCCGTGGGCCACCCGCCGGTCACCCGGCGTCGGCGAGCCGCCGTAGCGCCTGTTCGTACCGCCGCACGTACTCCGCCCCCGAGGTCACCCGCAGCAGCGCCTCCAGCGACCCCACCGCGCCCTCGTCGTACCCGGCGCGCTCCGCCTCCGCGGCCGCCAGGTCCAGCAGCCGGACGCCCTCGCCCTCCGAGCCGAGGGCCAGGTGCGCCTCGCCGCTGACGGCCAGCAGGAGGACGCGACGGGCGGCCTCCTCGTGCTCGGGACCCAGATCGAACGCGGTCCGGGCGGAGTCCAGGGCGTCCTGCGGCCGGCCGGCCGTGAGCTGCATCCGGGCGAGGTGCTGGAGGGCGAGCATCTCGGTGTGCGCGTCGCGCTCCTGCCTGGCCAGCGCGAGGGCTCGCCCGCAGCTCTCCATCGCCTCCTCCGGACCGCCCTGTTCGGCGTGGACGATCGCCAGGTTGATCAGGGCCGTCGCCTCACCGAGCCGGTCCCCGGCCCGCCGGGCCAGACCCGGCGAGGGCGCAAGCGCCATCTCGGCGTCTGTGGTCCTGCCCTCCTCCGAGAGCACCCAGCCCAGCAGATTGCGCACGCGCGACTCGGCGTACGGGTCGCTCCGCGCGGCCGCCGCGTCCAGCGCCAGTTCCAGGACCGGGGCCCAGCCGTCCCTGGCCCGCCACACCACGTGCGGCCACTGGAGCAGGATGATCCGCCAGGCGCGGTCGTCGAGACCGGCGGTGCGGGCTGCCGCGGCCGCCAGGGACAGGTCCTCGCGCTCGGTGGCCAGCCAGTTCATCGCCTCGGCCCGGTCGGTGAAATCCCTCACGGCGGCCGGCCGCCGGTAGTCGTCCGGCAGGACGAAGCAGGGCTCGCCGCCCGGTTCGGCCGTGTCGGCGGCCGCGAGCGCGGTCGCGATGCAGTGGTCCAGGACGCCGAGGAGGGCGTCGGGCCCGGCCGCGGGATCGAGGCCGCGGGCGTAGAGGCGCACCAGATCGTGCAGCACCCAGCGCCCGGGGCTCGTCTCGCCGACGAGGTGGGCGGCGGCGAGCCGTTCCAGCGCCGCCGCCGCGACGACCGGGTCGCTGCCCGCGAGCGCGGCGGCGGTGTACGGGTCGAAGTGGTTGCCGGGGTGGTGGCCGAGCCGGGAGAAGTGGTGGACGGCGTCCGGCGGGAGCTGCTGCACGGTCAGCCGCAGCGCGGCGGAGACCCCGGTGTCCTCCACGTCGAGATACGTCAGCCGGCTGCGCTCGTCGGCCAGTTCGTCGGCCGTCCCGGCGAGTGTCCGGTGCGGGCGGCCCGCCAGCCGGGCCGCCGTGACCCGCAGGGCGAGCGGCAGCCCGCCGCACAGCTCAGCCAGCCGACGGGCCGCCACCGGTTCGGCGAGCACCCGCTCCTCACCGAGCACCCCGGCCAGCAGGGCGGTGCCGTCCGGCGGTTCGAGCACGTCCAGCGGCACCGGACGGGCGGCGTCCGAGGCGATCAGGCCGTCCAGCCGGTGCCTGCTGGTGACCAGCGTGACGCAGCCGGTGCCGCCCGGGAGCAGCGGCCTGACCTGGGCCGAGTCGCGGGCGTTGTCGAGGACGACGAGCAGGGTGCGCCGGTCGGTCAGCGAGCGGAAGAGCGCGGCGGCGGCCTGGGCGGACTCCGGGACCCGGCGGGGCGGGACGCCGAGCGCGAGCAGGAACTCGCGCAGGACCTCCAGCGACGTCGGCCGGCCCGTGTCGCCGAACCCGCGCAGATCGGCGAAGAGCCGGCCGTCCGGGAACGCGGCGGGGGAGCGGCGCGCCCAGTGCAGGGCCAGCGCGGTCTTGCCCACCCCGGCCGGTCCGGTGACCAGGCAGACGGGCGCCTCACCGGCCGCCGCCCGGGAGAGCGCGGCCAGCTCGGCCGCCCGGCCCTGGAAGCCGCGGGGGGCACGGGGCAGCAGATCGGCGGGGTGGGGGTCACCGCTCCCGGAGCCGCCCGGCGCGCCCGCGCCGGTGGTCCCTGACGCACCGGCTCCGGTGGCGCCCGGCGCCACGGCCACAGGACCGTCCCCCGGGACCGCCGCCGTCGCCGTGCCCGGTTCGGGTTCCGGGGCGCCGCGGAGGATCCGCGCGTACGCGTCCGCCAGTTCGCGTCCGGGGTCGATGCCCAGCTCGTCGGCGAGCAGCCGTCGTGTGCGGTGGAACCAGTCCAGCGCCTCCGACTGGCGCCCCGACCGGTGCAGCGCCGTCATCAGGGCCGCCGCCAGCGACTCCCGCATCGGATGGGCCACGGCCTCGGCCCGCAGCACCGCCGCCGCCCGGTGGTGCTCGCCCAGCACGGCGTAGGCGTGCGCCAGTTGCTCGACCGTCGTGAGCCTGGACTCCTCCAGTGCGTGCGCGGCCGCCTGGAGCGGTGCGCTCGGGTACGTACCGGTGAGCGCCGGCCCCTCCCACAGCGACAGGGCCTCCTTCAGCATCAGCGCGCTGTCGGCCGGGCCGCGCTGCTCCCGGGCCAGCATGAGCAGTTCCTCGAACCGGTGGGAGTCGAGCAGGGTCTCCGGCACCCGCAGCACGTACGCGTCGCCGAGCGTCGCCAGCTCGACCCCGTACGTCTCCGCGTCCGCGCCCGTCAACAGGGCGCGCAACCGGGACACATGGCCCTGGATGACGGTCCGGGCGTGCAGGGGAGGGGCGTCGTCCCAAAGACAGTCCGTCAGCCGGGCCACGGACACGGGGGTGTTGGCGCGCAGCAACAGGGCGGCGAGCAGACTCCGGCGCTTGGCGGGGCCGAGCGGCAGCGGCCCGGTCAGCGTGTCGACGCAGACGGTGCCGAGCAGCCGGAACTCCACGAGCTGCTCCCCCTCCGGGCATGACGCGCCCGGCGCCGGGTCACGGACGAGGTTCGAGAATATCCGGCTTCCCCGGCGCGCGGGGAGGGGGTGCGCCCGGTCCGACGGGCGCACCCGGCCGGATCACAGGTGGCGTTCGTCCTCGGAAACCACTGTGGTGGGGGGCACGACCATGCGGCGGCGCCGCATGACGCTCGCGTAGACGAAGACGCCGATGACGCCGACGATCATCATGATCCAGCCGACCATGTCGACGTTGACGCTGTCCATCTCCCAGTCGGTCGCGAACGCGAGTATCGCCCCCGCACCGATGAGAATGAAGCATCCTCCGAGTCCCATGAGTTCCGCCTCCTTGACAGCCCGGAAGCTCCGGTCCGTGTACGGAGCGAGTACCCGGCCCGGCAACGACCATGTCTGCGGCGGCGATTGTCGTCCCGGTCAGCCCGCGAGGAACGACGCCAGCGCGGTCGCCAGCAGGTGCGGGTCGTCGGCGCCGCACAGCTCACGGGCGCTGTGCATCGACAGGATGGCCACGCCGATGTCGACGGTCTGGATGCCGTGCCGGGCGGCGGTGATCGGGCCGATCGTGGTGCCGCACGGCATCGAGTTGTTGGAGACGAACGTCTGCCACGGCACGCCCGCCTTCTCGCACGCCGACGCGAACACGGCCCGGCCGCTGCCGTCGGTCGCGTACCGCATGTTGACGTTGACCTTGAGGATCGGTCCGCCGTTGACGACCGGGTGGTGCGTCGGGTCGTGCCGCTCGCCGTAGTTGGGGTGGATCGCGTGGCCGGTGTCGGAGGAGAGGCAGACGGTGCCGGCGAAGGCGCGGGCGCGGTCCTCGTACGTACCGCCGCGGGCGAACACGGAACGCTCCAGGACCGTGCCGAGCAGCGGTCCGTCCGCGCCGGTGTCGGACTGCGAGCCGTTCTCCTCGTGGTCGAAGGCGGCCAGCACCGGGATGTACGGGATCTCCGCGTCGGGCTGTCCGGCGACGGCGGCGAGCGCCGCGACCGCCGCGTGCACCGAGAGCAGGTTGTCCATCCGGGGTCCGGCCACCAGCTCGCGGTCACGGCCCAGGTAGGACGGCGCCTCGACGGGGTGCGGCATCAGGTCCCAGCCGGTGATGTCCTCGGCGTCGACGCCAGCCTCCTCGGCGACGAACCGGATGAGGTCGCCCTCCTCCACCTGGCCGAGGCCCCAGATCGGCTGCATGTGCTTCTGGCGGTCGAGCTTGAGGCCGTCGGGGTTGGCCGTCCGGTCCAGGTGCACGGCCAGCTGCGGGACGCGCAGCAGTGGCCGGTCGATGTCGACCAGCCGGTGCGTGCCGTCGCGCAGCGAGATCCGCCCGGCGAGGCCGAGGTCCCGGTCCAGCCAGGTGTTGAGGAGCGTCCCGCCGTAGACCTCCACGGCGATCTGCCGCCAGCCGTAGGCGCCCGTGTCGGGCATCGGCTTCACGCGCAGGTTCGGCGAGTCGGTGTGCGCCCCGGCGATCCGGAACGGGGTGTGTGCCTCCGCGCCCTCGGGCACGTACCAGGCCACGATCGCGCCGCCGCGCAGCACGTACTTGCCGCCGCTGGACCCGTCCCAGGCCGCCGTCTCCTCGACCTGCCGGAAACCGGCCTTCTCCAGCCTCGACGCAGCGGTCGCCACGGCGTGGTACGGGGAGGGGCCGGCCATCAGGAAGGCCATCAGATCGTCGGTGTGCCCGCGGTCGAAGCGGAGGGAAGAACTCATGTTCTTCACTGTAACCAGGCCCGTGGACGAGAATTCACCGTCATCCCCCGGTGTGACGCCGCTATCGTCCGGGCAGCGCCGCGGAGGGCCTGTCGCCGTCCTGCGCCTGCCGGGCGCGCTCGGCGAACATGGCGGCGAGGGCCTTGACCTGATCGTCGGAGAGGGCCGAGGTGCCCCAGAAGGTGACCGGGTCGCAGGCCGTCCTGTGCTTCTTCTCCGACGTGGTCACGCAGGGCGGCGGGGGAAGCTCCGGAACCGGGTCCCGATCATGGGGAGGGGCGGGGACGGCCGCTACAGCTCGTCGATCGCCGTCAGATCGACAGCGACGCCGTACGGCACCGAGAGCTTGAGCCGGTCGCGGTGGACGCCCCACGGTGCAGCCGTCAGGCCGGCGGCGCAGCGAGTCGGGCAGTGACTCAGCGGCCATGGTTCCTCCCATGAACGGGATTCCCGGACCCCTACCCAGCGCACCCACGCCGTACGACAGCACCGCCACCCGAAAGCGTGTCCGAGTGACGGTGCGTGTTGACGATCGTGAGCGGTGAAGCCCAGGGCCTCTCGTTCGGCCCTAGAACGCGGCCTCGTCCAGCTCCATCAGGGAGTTGTCGACGGACTCGGCGAGCGCGCGCTCGGCGCCGACACCGGGCAGGACGTTCGCCGCGAAGAACTTCGCGGCGGCGATCTTGCCCCGGTAGAAGGCGGCGTCCTTCGCGGAGGCGGTCGGCAGCTTCTCGGCGGCCACGGCCGCGCCCCTGAGCAGCAGGTAGCCGACGACGACGTCGCCCGAGGCCAGCAGCAGGCGGGTGGTGTTCAGGCCCACCTTGTAGATGTTCTTCACGTCCTCGCCGGTCGCGGTGAGGTCGGTGATCATCGTGCCGACGATCGCCTCCAGGTCCACGGCGGCCTTGGCGAGCGAGTCCAGCGCGCCGGACAGCTCCTCGTTGCCCTGGGCGTCCGAGAGGAACTTCTTGATCTCCTCGGAGAGCGTGTTGAGCGAGGCGCCCTGGTCGCGGACGATCTTCCGGAAGAAGAAGTCCTGGCCCTGGATCGCCGTCGTGCCCTCGTACAGCGTGTCGATCTTGGCGTCACGGATGTACTGCTCGATCGGGTACTCCTGGAGGTACCCGGAGCCGCCGAACGTCTGGAGCGACTGCGCCAGCTGCTCGTACGACTTCTCCGAGCCGTAGCCCTTCACGATCGGGAGCAGCAGGTCGTTGAGGCCGTGCAGCGCCTTGGCGTCCTCGCCCGCGGCCTCCTTCTCCTGGATCGCGTCCTGGACGGAGGCGGTGTAAAGCACGAGGGAGCGCATGCCCTCGGCGTACGCCTTCTGCGTCATGAGCGAGCGGCGCACGTCGGGGTGGTGCGTGATGGTGACCTTGGGGGCCGTCTTGTCCATGAACTGCGACAGGTCGGTGCCCTGGACGCGCTCCTTGGCGTACTCCAGCGCGTTCAGGTAGCCCGTGGAGAGCGCCGCGATGGCCTTCGTGCCGACCATCATGCGGGCGAACTCGATGATGCGGAACATCTGGCGGATGCCGTCGTGCTTGTCACCGATCAGCCAGCCCTTGGCGGGGTGCTGGTCGCCGAACGTCATCTCGCAGGTGTTGGACGCCTTGAGGCCCATCTTGTGCTCGACGTTCGTCGCGTACACGCCGTTGCGCTCGGCCAGCTCGCCGGTGGTCCAGTCGAAGTGGAACTTCGGGACCATGAAGAGCGAGAGGCCCTTGGTGCCCGGTCCGGCGCCCTCGGGGCGGGCCAGTACGTAGTGAATGATGTTCTCGGACATGTCGTGCTCGCCCGAGGTGATGAAGCGCTTCACGCCCTCGATGTGCCAGGAGCCGTCCTCCTGCTCGACGGCCTTCGTGCGGCCCGCGCCGACGTCGGAACCGGCGTCCGGCTCGGTCAGCACCATCGTCGAGCCCCACTGCTTCTCGACGGCGATCTCGGCGATCTTCTTCTGCGCCTCGTTGCCCTCGTCGAAGAGGATGCCGGCGAAGGCCGGGCCGGAGGAGTACATCCACACGGCCGGGTTGGCGCCGAGCAGCAGCTCCGCGTAGCCCCAGATCAGGGAGCGCGGGGAGGTCGTGCCGCCGATCTCCTCGGGGAGGCCCAGGCGCCAGTACTCGGAGTCCATGAAGGCCTGGTAGGACTTCTTGAAGCTGTCCGGGACCGGTGCGGTGCCGGTCTCCGGGTCGAAGACCGGGGGGTTGCGGTCGGCGTCGGCGTAGGAGTCGGCGAGCTCGTTCTCCGCGAGGCGGGCGACCTCGTCGAGGATGCTCTTCGCGGTCTCGACGTCCATCTCCGCGAACGGGCCGGTGCCGTACAGCTTGTCGCGCCCGAGTACCTCGAAGAGGTTGAACTCGATGTCGCGGAGATTCGACTTGTAGTGCCCCATGGGAAGGCTCCGTAATCAATAGCAGTGGCGCGCAGCGCCCCGTGGAGGGTGAGGATCGGGCGACGGGCTCGCGGATACCGGTCTGCCGCGCGGTCGGGGACCTGGCCGGACCCAGACGTATCAGCTGACCTCTACGATGATGCTACCCGTCAGTAATAAGACGCAACCCCTCAAGCCGGAGATGTGGCCGATTACTCTTTGTCCCATGTACGGCTACGACCAGAATCAGGGCGCACAGCAGCCGATGGGTGGCGGCTACGGCGAGCAGCCGCTGTATCCCGAACCCTCGCCGCCCTCGCTGGGCGACGCGGTACGGGCCTTCACCACCGGTTCGCTGGCCGCCGAGGACTTCCAGCAGATCTTCGCGACGTCGAAGGTCTACTGCCCGCGCGGTGACAATCCGGGCTTCCTCGCGCTGCACAACACCCAGCAGCCGGTCATCCCGATGTTCACCACGCTCAAGGAGCTGCGGCTCTACGCGGGCAAGGAGTCCAAGTACTTCGTGATCACCGGCGCCGAGGTGATCGACCTGCTGCCCACCGGCTACGGCTTCGTCCTGGACATGGAGGGCGAGCACCGCATGGTCTTCGACGCCAAGGCCGTGGAGCAGATGGTCGACTTCGCGATGCGCCGCATGTACGGCTGACCGCCGACCCCGACTCCCCCCGGAAGGGGCCCGTACTGCCGAGCGGTACGGGCCCCTTTTCGCCGCTTCGGACGGTGCGGGAATGGAAGCCGCCTTGCTAGATGTTCACCATTCAACTAAATTGATTGCAGAACAGTCCCCGGAGGTGGCTCCCATGCCCGCAGTAACCGTCGAAAACCCGCTGACCCTGCCCAAGGTCGCCGCCCCGGCCGACGCCGTGGCCCGTCCCGTGCTCGCCGTGACCACGGCGCCCAGCGGGTTCGAGGGCGAGGGGTTCCCCGTGCGCCGCGCGTTCGCGGGCATCAACTACAAGCACCTCGACCCGTTCATCATGATGGACCAGATGGGTGAGGTGGAGTACGCGGCCGGCGAGCCGAAGGGTACCCCCTGGCACCCGCACCGCGGCTTCGAGACCGTCACCTACCTGATCGACGGCACCTTCGTGCACCAGGACTCCAACGGGGGCGGCGGCACCATCCAGAACGGCGACACCCAGTGGATGACGGCCGGGTCCGGCCTGCTCCACATCGAGGCGCCGCCGGAGTCGCTCGTCATGTCGGGCGGCCTCTTCCACGGCCTCCAGCTCTGGGTGAACCTGCCCAAGGCCGACAAGATGATGGCCCCGCGCTACCAGGACATCCGCGGTGGCCAGGTCCAGCTGCTCGCCTCCCCGGACGGCGGCGCGCTGCTCCGGGTGATCGCGGGCGAGCTCGACGGCCACGAGGGCCCCGGTGTCACCCACACCCCCATCACGATGATCCACGCCACCGTGCGCCCCGGCGCCGAGGTGACGCTGCCGTGGCGCGAGGACTTCAACGGCCTCGCGTACGTGCTCGCGGGCCGCGGCACCGTGGGTGAGGACCGCCGGCCCGTCCACCTGGGCCAGACCGCCGTCTTCGGCGCCGGCTCCTCGCTGACCGTCCGCGCGGACGAGCAGCAGGACGGCAACACCCCGGAGCTGGAGGTCGTCCTCCTCGGCGGGCGTCCCATCCGGGAGCCGATGGCGCACTACGGGCCGTTCGTGATGAACAGCCAGGCCGAACTGAAGCAGGCCTTCGAGGACTTCCAGGCCGGCCGCCTCGGCACCGTTCCCGCCGTCCACGGGATGTGAGCCGCCGTGCCGCCGCCGTATGACGGTTCGTCACTCGTACGGCGGCGCGGACGGGACACCGGCCCCGCGGCGTGATCGGGTGGGAGGGTGCAGAACCGGAAGCCCCTCCTGCCCATCGGCGCGCGGCGGACGGCCGCCTGGTGCGGTGTCGTGCTGCTGGTCGCCGGCGTCGCCGCGGTGGCCATCTGGCTGTGCGTCGCCCTCAAGACCGCCCTCACCCCCGTCCTGCTCGCGCTGCTCGGTACGGCCCTGCTCGGTCCGGTCCACCGCAGGCTGACCGCGCACGGGGTGAACCGTTCGGTGGCGGCCGGATTCACCTGCGCGCTGCTCGTCGCGGTGGTCGGCGGCGCCGGCTACATCGTGGTCACCGCGCTCATCGACACCGGCGACCAGATCGTCCGGTCGCTGAAGGACGCAGGTCAGTGGGTCGTCGACCACTTCGGGATCGCGGGCAACACGAATGTGGACGATCTGGCCGAAAATGCCAAGAATCTCGTCGGGAAGTTCGGCGCGAGCGCCGCGGGCGGGCTGCTGACCGGCATCAGCCTGATCGGTTCCCTCATCGCCACGAGCGTGCTCGCGCTCCTGCTGACCTTCTTCTTCCTGCGCGACTCCGACCGGGCCGCGCACCTCGCGCACTCCGTCGCCCCGCGCGGCGCGGGCGACCTGATCGAGGCGATGGGCCGGCGGGCGTTCGAGGCCGTCGAGGGCTTCATGCGCGGTACGACGTTCATCGCGTTCATCGACGCCGTCTGCATCACGGTCGGCCTGCTGATCCTGCGCGTGCCCGGTGCGGTGGGGCTGGGCGCGCTGGTCCTGGTCGGCGCCTACATCCCGTATCTCGGGGCCTTCATCTCCGGCACCGTGGCGGTACTGGTGGCGCTCGCCGACCGGGGTTTCGTGATCGCGCTCTGGGCGCTCGGGGTGGTGCTCGCCGTGCAGGTGCTGGAGGGCCACATCCTCCAGCCGGTGATCCAGAGCCGGACGGTCCAGATGCACCCCGCCACGATCATGATCGCGCTGACGGCGGGCGCGAGCGTGGCGGGCCTGCTGGGGATGCTGCTCGCGGTCCCGGTGTGCGCGGCGGCCTTCGGCATCCTCGGCGAACTCCGCAACGGCCGGCTGCCCCCACCCGACTCGACGGCCGACGCGGACCCGGCCCCGGACGCACCACCGAGCCCGTCCGGCGCCTGAGGGCGGAACCCTCGCGCCGGGCCCCCGGCTACGGCTCGGGTTCCGGAGCCGGCTCCGGAACCCGAGCCGGCTCCGGAACCCGAGCCGGCTCCGCCCGCGTCAGCTCCACCGGCTCCGCCGACTCGTACAGCTCGAACCAGATCGACTTGCCCTCACCCCGCGGATCCACCCCCCACGCGTCGGCGAGCATCTCCATCAGGACCAGCCCCCGCCCGCTGGACGCCATCTCGCCGGGCCGCCGTTTGTGCGGCAGTTCGTCGCTGCGGTCGGCCACCTCCACCCGCAGCCGCCGCTCCCCGTGCTCCCCGCTGGCCTGGGCGACCAGCAGCGCGTCGCCGTCCGTGTGGACCAGCACGTTCGTGGCCATCTCGGAGATCATCAGCACCGCCGAGTCGACCTGCTCCGGGTCCGCCCAGTCGTGCAGCATCTCGCGCACCTGCTGCCGGGCCGCCGAGATCCGCTCCGGCTCGGCCTGGGCGATGGTCAGCGCCGTCCGCCGCGGCGCTGACCGCCGGGGCGTGGCGCCCTCGCGGCGCAGCAGCAGCACCGCGACGTCGTCCTCGCGGCGGTCCGCGAGCGGGCCCGTCGTGTAGTGCGAGGCCGGCCCGTGCACGGCCTGCACCAGGGCGTCCGCGAGCTTCTCCAGATCGCTGGTGTGCCGCTCCAGGATCGGCCGGAGCCGGACCCAGCCGGTGGCCAGGTCGTGCCCGCCGGTCTCGATCAGCCCGTCCGTGCAGAGCATGATCGTTTCTCCGGCCTCCAGGGTGAACCGGGTCGTCGGGTAGTCGGTGTCCGACTCGATGCCCAGCGGGAGCCCGCCCGCGGTCTGCCGGATGACCGCGGTCCCGTCGGCGGTCATCACCACGGGGTCGGGGTGCCCCGCCCGCGCGATGTCGAGGGTGCCGGTGTCCGGGTCCGCCTCCGCGTACAGGCACGTCGCGAACCGCGCCCCGCTGTGCTCCCCGTCCTCGTACGCGTCGGTGAGCCCGGAGAGGAAGCGCGAGGCCCGCGCGAGCACCGCGTCCGGACGGTGCCCCTCGGAGGCGTACGCGCGCAGGGCGATCCGCAACTGGCCCATCAGCCCCGCGGCCCGTACGTCGTGGCCCTGGACGTCACCGATGACGAGGGCGACCCGGCCGTTGGGGAGCGGAATCATGTCGTACCAGTCACCGCCGACCTGGAGCCCGCCCCCGGTCGGCACATAGCGCGCGGCCACCGTCATCCCCGGGATGCCGGCCCCCAGGGACGGCATCATCGTGCGCTGGAGCCCCTGCGAGAGCTCCCGCTCGGTCTCGGCGATCCCGGCGCGGGCCAGCGCCTGCGCGAGCATCCGGGCCACCGTCGTCAGCACGGACCGCTCGTCCGGCGAGAACGACACCGGATGCCGGAAGCCGGCCATCCAGGCACCCATCGTGCGGCCCGCCACGATCAGCGGCAGGAAGGCCCAGGAGCGGCGCCCGAACCGCCGGGCCAGCGGCCAGGTGGTGGGGTAGCGGCGGTAGTACTCCTCGGGGCTGGGCAGATAGATCGCCCGCCCCGTCCGTACGACCTCCGCGGCCGGGTAGTCGGTCTCGAGCGGCATGTCGTTGAACGGATCCTCGTCACCCATGGTGTGACCGTGGTGCCCGACGATCGTCAGCCGTTCGCCCTCGGCCCCGAAGACCGCCAGTCCGTCCGGCGAGAACCCGGGCATGGAGAGCGAGTAGGCGACCCGCAGCACCTCCGCCGTCGACCGGGCCTCGGCCAGCGCCCGTCCCGCGTCCAGCAGGAACGCCTCCCGGGACCGGCGCCAGTCGCCGGTGATCCGGCTCTGCGCCCCGGCGGCGCCCGGCGGCGGATCGGCGACCTCCTGGAGGGTGCCGACCAGCACGTAGTCCCCGTCGTCGCCCTCCACGGGCGGGAGCGGCCTGGAACGGGTGCGCACGGTGCGCAGCACGTGCCCCTGCCCGTCCACGATCCGCAGCCGGGCCTCGGCGAGCGTGCCCTCGGCGACGGCCAGATTGACCACCCCGTGGATCTCGTTCCAGTCGACGGGATGGAAGCGGGAGCGCACCTCCGACTCACGGAAGCTGCCCTCCTCGGAGGGCAGCTCCAGCAGCCGGGCCGCCTCCGCGTCGAGCGTGACCGTCCCGGCTCCGTTGTCCCAGCGCCAAAGACCGGTCGCGGTCGCGGCCAGGACATCCTCGGTGCGCATTGCCCCACTTTAGGAAGATGTGCGCCCCGAACGCCACCGAGGGTCGCCCCGCCGGGCCCCTCCGGCGATCATGCCGGGGACAACGGCAATGAAACGGTCCGGTCGTGGGCGGTAGCCTGGGGTGGCTGTATCCGCCCCCAACCGCGAAGACTGGATGAACGACGATGCATCGGTACAGGTCCCACACCTGCGGCGAGCTCCGCGCCTCTGACGTCGGCACCGACGTCCGGCTGAGCGGCTGGCTGCACAATCGCCGAGACCTGGGTGGCATCCTCTTCATCGATCTGCGCGACCACTACGGTCTGGTGCAGCTCGTCGCCCGCCCCGGCACCCCCGGCAACGACGCCCTGGCGAAGCTCACCAAGGAGACCGTCGTACGGATCGACGGCAAGGTCTCCGCCCGCGGCGCGGACAACGTCAACCCGGAGCTGCCGACCGGCGAGATCGAGATCGAGGTCACCGCGGTCGAGGTGCTGGGCGAGGCCGCCCCGCTCCCCTTCACGATCAACGCCGAGGACGGGGTGAACGAGGAGCGGCGTCTGGAGTACCGCTTCCTCGACCTGCGCCGCGAGCGCATGCACCGCAACATCATGCTGCGCTCCTCCGTCATCGCCGCGATCCGCGCCAAGATGGTCGCCCTCGGCTTCAACGAGATGGCGACGCCGATCCTCACCGCGACCTCTCCCGAGGGCGCCCGTGACTTCGTCGTCCCGTCCCGGCTGAACCCCGGCAAGTTCTACGCGCTGCCGCAGGCCCCGCAGCAGTTCAAGCAGCTGCTGATGATCTCCGGCTTCGACCGCTACTTCCAGATCGCGCCGTGCTTCCGCGACGAGGACGCCCGCGCCGACCGGTCGCCCGGCGAGTTCTACCAGCTCGACGTCGAGATGTCCTTCGTCGAGCAGGAGGACGTCTTCCGTCCGATCGAGAAGCTCATGACCGAGCTCTTCGAGGAGTTCGGCAACGGCCGCCACGTCACCTCGCCGTTCCCGCGCATCCCGTTCCGCGAGTCGATGCTGAAGTACGGCAACGACAAGCCGGACCTGCGCGCCAAGCTGGAGCTCGTGGACATCTCCGACGTCTTCGCGGACTCGGAGTTCAAGGCCTTCGCGGGCAAGCACGTCCGCGCCCTCCCGGTGCCGGACACCGCGGGCCAGTCCCGGAAGTTCTTCGACGGCCTCGGCGACTACGCCGTCGAGCACGGCGCCAAGGGCCTCGCCTGGGTCCGGGTCGGCGAGGACGGCAAGCTGGCGGGCCCGATCGCCAAGTTCCTCACCGAGACGGACGTCAAGACCCTCACCGAGCGGCTCTCCCTCGTCCCCGGCCACGCCGTGTTCTTCGGCGCCGGCGAGTTCGACGAGGTCTCCAAGATCATGTCGGTCGTCCGCGTAGAGGCGGCCAAGCGCGCCGGTCACTTCGAGGACGGCGTCTTCCGGTTCTGCTGGATCGTCGACTTCCCGATGTACGAGAAGGACGAGGACACCGGGAAGATCGACTTCTCGCACAACCCCTTCTCGATGCCCCAGGGCGGCCTGAAGGACCTTGAGGAGAAGGACCCGCTCGACATCCTCGCCTGGCAGTACGACATCGTCTGCAACGGCATCGAGCTGTCCTCCGGCGCCATCCGGAACCACGAGCCCGAGCTGATGCTCAAGGCCTTCGAGATCGCCGGTTACGACCGCGAGACCGTCGAGCACGAGTTCGCGGGCATGCTCCGCGCCTTCCGCCTCGGCGCCCCGCCGCACGGCGGCATCGCCCCGGGTGTCGACCGCATCGTGATGCTGCTGGCCGACGAGCCCAACATCCGCGAGACGATCGCCTTCCCGCTGAACGGCAACGCCCAGGACCTGATGATGGGCGCGCCCACGGTGCTGGACGAGACCCGGCTGCGCGAGCTGAACATCCAGCTCCGCAAGCCGGTCGCGCCCGCGAAGGACGCCACCGAGAAGTAGTCCGGGAAGCGCACCGAGAGGCGCACCGGGAAGCAGCCCCGTCAGCTGCCCGGGTTTCACGTGAAACAGCCCCTGGCCATCCGGCCGGGGGCTGTTCCGCGTCCCGGCCGCCCTCGCTCGTGCCGCGACGGCCCGCACCGGAGACGCACAGGAACGCACAGGCTGCACCCACGCCCCTGCCAGCTGGGCTCCCTAGCCTCGTGGACATGACAGACACTCAGGGACCCGCGCACAAGAAGGACCTGACCCGCCGCCGGATGATCCTCGCCGGTGGTGCGGCCGTCGCCGCGGCCGGAATCGGAGCCGGAGCCGTCGCGAACGCCTCGGCCGGCGAGGGCAGCGCCGACAAGGGCGGCAGCGGCGGGAAGAAGCCCACCGGACAGGGCGAGGCGTGTTACCGGCTCACCTCGGAGACCACGGAGGGCCCGTACTACATCGACGCTGACAAGATCCGCAAGGACATCACCGAGGACAAGGAGGGCATCCCGATGACCCTCCGCCTCAAGGTGATCGACTCCGACACCTGCAAGCCGCTCAAGCGGGCGGCCGTCGACATCTGGCACTGCGACGCGCTGGGCGTCTACTCCGGTTACGAGAGCATGAGCACGGGCGGCCCCGGCGGTCCGGGCGGCGGCACCCCACCGACCGGCGCCCCCACGGACGCCCCGACCGGCGCCCCCACCGGTGCGCCCCCGTCCGGCGGCCCGGGTGGTCCGGGTGGCCCCGGCGGCGGACACAGCGAGCCCACCGACGACGAGCGCTATCTGCGGGGCACCCAGCTCACCGACCAGCACGGGTACGTGGAGTTCCGGACGGTCTTCCCGGGCTGGTACCAGGGCCGTGCCGTGCACATCCACACCAAGGTGCACGTCGGCGGCAAGATGACCGACGCCGGGTACGAGGGCGGGCACACCTGCCACACCGGCCAGTTCTTCTTCGCGGAGTCCGCGGTCCTCGACTCGGCGAAGGCCGAGCCGTACTCGACCAGCACCACCACCCGCACGACGCTCACCGAGGACACCATCTACGACCAGAGCGGTGTCACGGGCGGGCTGATGAAGCTCTCGTACCGGAAGAACCACATGGCGCGCGGTGTCGTCGGCTCGATCACCATGGGTGTGGACCCGGACGAGACGCAGGACGGGACGGGGATGTGACCGCGCAGACAGGACGGGACGGGGATGTGACCGCGCAGACCTGACCCGGTCGCGCGCCGCCGCACGGAGGGGCTCCGGGCATACAAGTACACAAATCACCTGAACGGTTACAGCCGGATGGCCCCGGGGCCGGATTGGCGAAACCCGGCTGCGGCAAAGACTGCCTGGGACGACATCGGCACAGCGGACCCCCAACCGTGTCCGCAAAGCCCCCGCGGCATCGCCACCGACCGTTCAGGAGCCCCTCCGTGTCCGTGCCCCGTTCGAGCGTTCCTCGCCGGCTCCCGTACGTCGTCTGCGCCGTCCTCGTCCTGCTCCTGGCCGGGTGCGGAACGGATGGCACCGCCGGTAGTCCGGGCGGGAGCGGCACGCACACGAGGAGCGCGGGCGCCCCCGGCGTTCCCGGCCCGCCGGGGGCCGGCGGGGCGTCGGCCGCACCGCCGTCGACCGGGCCCGCCGCCGCGCCGCCGAGACCCTCGCCGGCCCCGCCGCGGGAGATCCCGGGCCTCGGCCCGCGGACCAGGGCGGCGATCCCGGCCGGTGCCCGTCAGGCGTTCGTCGTCACCGGCGAGTCCGCGGACTCCAACCGCTCCACCGCCGTGCTCTACACCCGGGACGGCCCCGCCGCGGACTGGCGGGCGGCCATGGCGCCCTGGCCCGCCCACAACGCCCTGAACGGCTGGACCTCCGACCACTGGGAGGGCGATCTCCGCTCACCCGTCGGCGTCTACACGCTGACCGCGGCGGGCGGCCGGCTCGACCCTCCGGCCACGGCGTTCCCGTACGACCTGAGCCCGGACTTCAGGGTGGCGGGCGAGGGCTTCCACGGGGAGCCGCTGGAGGGGTCCTTCGACTACGTCGTCGCCATCGACTACAACCGCCTCCCCGGCACCTCGCCCCTGGACCACACCCGTCCGCTCGGCACGGAGCGCGGCGGCGGCATCTGGATCCACGTCGACCACGGCGGCCCCACCCAGGGCTGCGTATCGATCGCGGAGGACCGGATGAAGGAACTGCTCGGCCTGCTCGACCCCTCGGGGGACCCCGTCGTCGTGATGGGGGACGCCGCGTCCCTGAGCGCCTGAGAGCGACCGCGCGGCGGGCCGGGAGGACCCGGTTCACGCGCGCGAAGGGGCGGGACCGTCAGCGCGGTTCCCGCCCCTTCGCGTACGTACGAGCCGTTACTCGGGCTTCTCCTCCAGACGCGGGAACAGCACCGCGCCCTTCGTCACCGTCGCGCCGGCCGGCAGCTGGCCCCAGTCGGCGGCGTTCTGCACGCGCCGGCCGGAGAGCGCGCCGAGGGACTCCTCGGCGCCCAGGCACTCCCACAGCTGCTGCGAGGTGTCCGGCATGACGGGGTTCAGCAGGACCGCGACACCGCGCAGCGCCTCCGCGGCCGTGTACAGGATCGTCGCGAGGCGGGCCCGGCCCTCCGGCGACTCGTCCTTGGCGACCTTCCACGGCTCCTGCTCCGTGATGTAGCCGTTGACCTGCTTCACGAAGTCGAAGATCGCCAGGATGCCGCCCTGGAAGTCCAGCTCCTCGCCGATCTTCCGGTCGGCCACGGCGACGGCCTTCGACAGCCCGTCGTGCACCGCCTGCTCGGCCTCGCCCGCGGCCGCGGCCTCGGGGAGCGCACCGCCGTAGTACTTGCCGACCATGGCCGCGAGGCGCGAGGCCAGGTTGCCGTAGTCGTTGGCCAGCTCGGAGGTGTAGCGGGCGGTGAAGTCCTCCCAGGAGAACGAGCCGTCGCTGCCGAAGGCGATGGCCCGCAGGAAGTACCAGCGGTACGCGTCCACGCCGAAGTGCGACGTCAGGTCCTGCGGCTTGATGCCCGTCAGGTTCGACTTCGACATCTTCTCGCCGCCGACCATCAGCCAGCCGTTGGCGACGACCTTGCCCGGCAGCGGCAGACCCTGGGCCATCAGCATCGCGGGCCAGATCACCGCGTGGAAGCGCAGGATGTCCTTGCCCACCAGGTGCACGTTCGCCGGGAACGTACGGTCGAACTTCTCCTGGTCGGAGCCGTAGCCGACCGCCGTCGCGTAGTTGAGCAGCGCGTCGACCCACACGTAGATGACGTGCTTGTCGTCCCACGGGACCGGGACGCCCCAGTCGAACGTCGAGCGCGAGATCGACAGGTCCTGGAGACCCTGCTTCACGAAGTTCACGACCTCGTTGCGGGCCGACTCCGGCTGGATGAAGCCGGGGTTGGCCGCGTAGAACTCCAGCAGCTTCGGGCCGTACGCGCTCAGCTTGAAGAAGTAGTTCTCCTCTTTGAGGATCTCCACCGGCTTCTTGTGGATCGGGCACAGCTTCGTGCCGTCCTCGGCCTCGATGAGGTCGCCGGGGAGCTTGTACTCCTCGCAGCCCACGCAGTACGGGCCCTCGTACCCGCCCTTGTAGATCTCGTCCTTGTCGTACAGGTCCTGCACGAACTCCTGCACCCGGTCGGTGTGCCGCTTCTCCGTCGTACGGATGAAGTCGTCGTTCGCGATGCCGAGGTGCTCCCAGAGGGGCTTCCAGGACTCCTCGACGAGCTTGTCGCACCACGCCTGGGGCGTGACGTTGTTCGCCTCGGCCGTGCGCATGATCTTCTGACCGTGCTCGTCCGTGCCGGTGAGGTACCACACCTTCTCGCCGCGCTGGCGGTGCCAGCGGGTGAGCACGTCGCCTGCGACGGTCGTGTAGGCGTGGCCCAGGTGAGGAGCGTCGTTGACGTAGTAAATGGGGGTCGAGACGTAGAAACTCCGCACGTCCTCGCCCCCCTGCTTCTCTGATCCAGTGGCCGCCATGGTCGAAATCCTAACGGTCCGTGGGAGATCCACTCGCACCGAACAAACGCGGGGGCGGATGCGGAGAGCTTTGCGAAACATCGCTTCCCGTAGCAAAGACGCATCCTGGGATGGAGTGGACACGCATGTACGAGGCAGAGGACATCACGATGCGGGTACTGGTCGCCGAGGACGAGGAGATCCTGGCGGAGCTGGTCGCCACCGGGCTGCGGCGGGCGGGGTTCGCCGTCGACACGGTGTACAGCGGTGACGCCGCCCAGGCCTACCTGGGACTGCACGACTACGACGTCGTCGTCCTGGACCGCGACCTGCCCCGCGTGCACGGCGACGACGTGGCCCGCGCACTCGTGGCCTCCGGCTCCCGGACCAGGATCCTGATGCTCACCGCCGCCGGGTCCATGGAGGACCGGGTCTCCGGGCTCGACCTGGGCGCCGACGACTATCTCGGCAAGCCCTTCGAGTTCCCCGAGCTGGTGTCCCGGGTCCGGGCGCTGCGGCGCCGCAGCGCCCGCCCCGTGCCGCCGCAGCTGGAGCGGTACGGAATCCGGCTCGACACCGTACGGCGCACCGCGTCCAGGGACGGGCAGGAGCTGGACCTCTCGCCGAAGGAGTTCACCGTGCTGCAACTGCTCCTGGAGGCCGACGGCGGGACGGTCAGCGCGGAGGAGCTGCTGGAGCGGGCCTGGGACGCCAACGCCGACCCCTTCACCGGGGCCGTCCGCGTCTGCATGAGCAAGCTGCGCGGCAAACTCGGCGAACCGGCGGTGATCCGCACCGTGCAGGGCGTCGGGTACGCCCTGTGAGGCATCCGGCCCGGGTGCCGCACTCCACGATCAGGACCCGGATCGCGCTCGTGTACGGCGGGGTGTTCCTGGTGCTCGGCACCGCCCTGCTCGTCACCGTCAACCTGGCCTCCCGCGCCGGTACGGACTCGCAGGCCCGCTCCATCGCCCGCACGGCCGCGGTCGTCCAGCCCGGCTACGCGGTGAACGGCCCCCTCGTCACCCGCCGGAGCCTCGGCCCGCCGACCGTCTACGACCTCACCGACCACGTGAGCGACGCGGCCGGCCACCAGCTGCTCATCTGGTCCGCCGCCTCCCTGCTCGTGATGACGGCCTGCGCGGTGGGCGTCGGCTGGTGGACCGCGGGGCGGGTCCTGCGGCCCGTCCACGCCATGACCGCCAAGGCGCGCCGCCTCTCCGAGCACACGCTGCACGAGCGGATCGCCTCCAGCGGCCCCGACGACGAGCTGAAGGAACTCGGTGACACGCTCGACGCGCTGCTCGCCCGGCTGGAGAGGGCCTTCGACAGCCAGCGGCGGTTCATCGCCAACGCCTCGCACGAGCTGCGGACCCCGCTGGCCACCCAGCGGACGGCGATCCAGGTCGGCCTGGACGACCCGACGCCGGACGACCTCGTACGGACCCGGCAGACGCTCCTGGACAACAACCGGCGCAGCGAGCGGCTCATCGAAGGCCTGCTGGTGCTGGCGCGCAGCGAGCGCGGGCTCGCGAAGGGCGAGCGGGAGGGCGTGGACCTGGCCCGGGTGGTGGCGGAGGAGGCGGGCCGGCACCCGGGGGTGACGGTCGGGTCCGTTCCCTGCGCGGTGCTGGGGAACCGGATGCTGCTGGCCCAGCTGGTGGCCAATCTGCTGGCCAACGCGGTGACGTACAACGTGCCCGACGGGACGGTGGAGGTGTCGCTGACCACCGGGGGCGGGGACGGGGTGCTCCGGGTCTGCAACACCGGTCCCGTGGTGGACGGGGCGGACATCCCCGGGCTGTTCGAGCCGTTCCGCAGGGGCGAGGGCAAGGACCGGATGGGGCGCGGCTCCGGACTCGGTCTCTCGATCGTGCGTTCCATAGCGGTGGCGCACGGCGGTACGGTCACGGCGGTGCCGGGCCCGGAGGGCGGGCTCGCCGTGACCGTACGCCTGCCGGCCGGTCAGGCGCCGGCGGCGACCCAGGCGGGCAGCGCGGCGAGCACCTCGCGGTAGAACGCGGCGTCCGCGACCTCGCGCGGGGCGGGGCCCGCGTGGAAGAAGCCGGCGTTCGGGGCGTCCAGCTTCCGCAGGAAGTCGAAGCCCTTCGCGTCCTCGTCGCCGAACGCGACGAACTGGAAGAACAGCGGCAGCCGTGCCGCGTCGGTCAGGGCCTGGCGGGCGGCCTGCTTGACGTCCGGCGGGCCGTCCGTCTGGAAGATCACCAGCGCCGGGCCGGTGGCCCCGGACTTCTCGTAGTGCGCGACGACCTCCTCGACGGCGCGGTGGTAGTTCGTCCGGCCGAGCCGGCCGAGGCCCGCGTTCAGCTCGTCGATCCGGCCCTCGTGGCCGGACAGCTCGACCGTGCCGGTGCCGTCGATGTCCGTCGAGAAGAAGACGACCTGGACGGTGGCGCTCTCGTCCAGGTGCGCGGCGAGGGCGAGGGTGCGGTCGCCCAGGTGCTGGGCGCTACCGTCCTTGTAGAACGGCCGCATGGAGCCGGACCGGTCCAGGACCAGGTAGACGGTGGCGCGCAGACCGGTCAGCCCGTGCGCCTTCAGACCGGCCTGGGCGGCCTTGTACGGGGCGACGAGCTCCGGCGCGCGGGACTTGACCCGGGCGAGGGAGAGCGCGGGCTTGCCGTCGGCGGGGGCGGAGGCGGAGGCGGGGGTGGAGACGGCAGCGGGGGCCGGGGCGGCCGGTTCGGGCTCGGCTTCGAGTTCCGGTTCCGGTGCGGCTTCCGCCACCGGCTCCGCTACCGGCTCCACTTCCGGTTCGGGTTCCGGGTCCATGTCGATGGTGATCGGCGCGGGCGCGGCCTCGGCGGCGACCGGCTCGGCGGCTGCGGCGGCTGCGAGGGCTTCGGCCGGAGCCTCAACGGGCGCCGGGGCCACGGCATCCGCCGCTTCCTCGACCTGCTTCGACCCCTGCTCCGCCTTCGGCTCCGGCTTCGGCTCCAGATCCAGCTTCAGTTCCAGCTCCGGCTTCGCTTCCGCTTCCGGCTTCGACTCCGGCTCTGCCTCCGCGGCCTTCGCCCGGGGCCCGGAGCCCTGCGACGGAACCGTGGGGGTGGCCTTGGGCGCGGGGGCGGCGGCCTTGTCGAAGGCGGCTGCCACCAGATCCGTCGCCAGACCGCCGTCGTCCTTGACGGACCGGGACGTGGCGGTCCGGGTCGTCACGGACCCGGACTCGGCGGACCCGGACGTGGCGGACCGGGACGAGGTGGAGGAGGCCGGGGCCGGTACCGATGCCTTGGCGGCCGCGGCGGGTTCGGGCTCCGACTCGGCCTGCACAACCGCTTCGTCCACCGCCACCGACTCCGACTCAGTGGACCGGGTGCGCTCGCCCTGGGGCGGGACCGTGGCCGTCGTCGGGCCGTCCTGCTCCGTGACGTCACGGCCGAACACCTTGCGCAGCAAGCTCCGAATGCCCATGGGCGAGGCCTTTCACGTGAGTTGGGTGCGATGAATGTCCGTACTGCGGGAATTGATCCCTGGCCAGGGCGGATACGTAAGGTTAGCGGCCGGATCAGGCCGTTCGGTGGTGCGGCCCGCCTGAGGGACAACTGAGCCGAAACCGATCCCGGACCGAGTCCTGTCACCGCGCTGTGGTGGTCTGATGTACGTCATTCACATGTATTTCTGTAGTGCTGAGTTGCCTGGTTGACGCGCGGGGCCGGGCCCCACGCGTACCGGGCGCACTAGAGTCGGAAGCATGGTTTCCGGTGAGGCTCCGCAGGCGGCGGGCAGCGTTCGGGTCGACGTCTGGATCTGGTCGGTCCGGCTGACGAAGACGCGTGCGCAGGCTGCCGCCGCCTGCCGCGCGGGTCATGTGAAGGTGGCCGGCGAGCGCGCCAAGCCGGCCCAGGCGCTGCACGTCGGCGACGAGGTACGGCTGCGCCATGCGGGCCGGGACCGGGTCGTGGTCGTGTCGAAGATCGTGAAGAAGCGGGTCGGGCCTCCGGTGGCGGCGGAGTGCTTCGTCGACAACAGCCCGCCCCCGCCGCCGCGCGAGGCCGCGATCCAGGTGCCGGTGCGGGACCGGGGCGCGGGGCGGCCGACGAAGCGGGACCGGCGCGAGATGGACCGGTTGCGGGGGGACGGCCCGCCCGCGGAGTGACCGGGCCGTGCGGGGGCGACCGGGCCGGTTCGGGCGCGGTGTTACGGCTGTGGCGAGGTGATCGCCCTGGCCGCAGCCACCTCCTGGCGCAGCGGGGCCAGTACGCCCTCGTCGTCGCCCGGGAGTTCGGCCCGGACCTCCACCAGGACCTCGCTCGCCCTGATGCCCGCCGCCAGTTCGCGGAGCTGCTGCCGCACCTCGGCCACCTCGGCCGGTTCCGGTTCCGGCGCCCCGTGGTTGACGCGGACCCGGGCCGCGGTCGTGGCGTCCACGATCCGTTCCACCGCGACGACCAGGGGCCACCACGCGGCGGCCCGGCGGCCGGTCGGGGGCGGCTCCGTCAGGGCGCGCTGGAACTCGGAGCGTACGGAGGACAGATCGCGGTAGATGCGGCGCCGGGCCCGTACCCGTTCCGCCCGGTCGCCGGAGGCCTCCGGTTCGAAGGCGTACGCCACGTAGTCCGCGATGTCCGTCACCGCGTCGGCCAGGCGGTGGCCGATCCGGGTGTGCCAGCTCTCCGGCCACAGCAGGTATCCGGCCACCAGCACGATGCCGCAGCCGATCAGGCTGTCCAGGAGGCGCGGCCAGACGAGGTCCACGCCCTGGTGGTTCAGCAGGTCGGACAGGAGCAGGATGACCGGGGTGACGGCCGCAGTCTGGAAGGCGTAACCCTTCGCCGTGAACGCCGGGATCAGCGCGGCGAGCAGCACCATCACCGGCACGTCCCACCAGCCGATCGGCACCTCCGCCAGCACCGGCGCCGCGATGACGAGGCCCGCCACCGTGCCCACCGAACGCAGCACGGCGCGGGAGAACACCGAACCGAAGTCCGGCTTGAGGACGAACGTGACGGTCAGCGCCACCCAGTAGGAGCGCGGCACGTCGACCAGTGACGTCAGCGACTGGGCCAGCCCGATGCAGAGGGCGAGGCGCAGCCCGTACCGCCACGAGGGCCCGGAGAGCAGGACGTTGCGGGTGGCGCGCCGGACGCGTACCCCCAGCGCGGCGGGGCGTCCGAGCCGGTCGTCGACGTTGTACGGGTCGGGCTCCGCCTTGTGGACGACCGCCGCGGCGTGCCGCAGGGCGCTGTCCACGGCCCGGGTGGCGGGCGAGTCCGGTGCGGGCAGGGCGGGTTCGGCGTCGCCGGTGCGGCTGTCCTCGATGTCGTCGGCCAGTTTCCGCACCGCCGCCGGGATCTCGGGAGGCAGCGGGCGCCGCCGCAGGTGCACCGCGGGGGCCGCCTCGACCAGCGGGATGACGACGTTGAGCTGGGACAGCATCCGCACCATGGCGCCGCTGCGGCCGTGGTAGCGGGCGCGGCGGGCCAGGATCAGGTCGTAGGAGGTGTTGAGGGACTGGGTGACGGCCTGCCGCTTCTCCTCGTACGCGTCGGTGCCGGCGGCGGCGAGCAGATCGGCGACCGTGCAGTACGTCCCGGCGACCGAGACCCGTTCCGGGAGTTTCCGCCGCAGGGGCCAGGCCAGCAGTGTCAGGGCGAGGACGAACAGTCCGCCGAGCGTCAGCAGCAGCGGCGCCACCCACCACGGTTCCGGCATCGGAAGTCCGGCGCCCACCACCGAGTTGAGCAGGAGCAGCAGCCCCGATACGGAGGCGACGGCGCCGATCGTCGACATCATCCCGGAGACGAGCCCGATGACCGTGAGCACGGCCACGGCGCCCCAGCCCGACCCGTGCACGAGCGTGCCGGTCATGATGCCGAGCGCGCCGAACACCTGCGGTACGGCGATGTTGAGGATGCGCATCCGGTACGCGTCGGCGGTGTCGCCGATCACGCCGGAGAGCGCGCCCATGGAGACGAGCGCCCCGTACACCGGCCGGTCGACGGCGAATCCGGCGGCGAGCGGCACGGCCAGGGCGACGGACGCGCGGGCGACGGCGGCCCAGGGGACGGGGGTGGGCTGCGGGCGCAGCCCGTACCGGAGCCAGACGGGCGGCATCCCCCGCCGCGGCGCCGCGGCGGAACCTGTGCCGTCCAATCCGTACCCCCTCCGGTGCTCAGCGGTCAGCCGCGGTATCCCTCGACCTCGTCGGCCGGGCGGACCCGGGCCTGTGACGGGTCGTCCCCGAACTCGCTCAGTGCGCGGCGCTGCCGCAGCAGGTCCCAGCACTGGTCGAGCCTGACCTCCACCGTACGCAGTCGCTTCCGCTCGTCGGCGGTGAGGCCCGGGTCGCGGCCGCCGCGGTCGCGCAGGGCACGCTCCTCCGCGACGAGTCCGTCGATGCTGCCGATGATGTCGTGCTCCTGGTCGCTCATGAGGTCCTCGTTCCGCTCGGTGGTGGAGGGTGCCGGCCGATGTGCCGGGGGTGCGGTTCAGCGGTGGCGCTGGTTGCGCAGCACGATGACGGTCTTGCCGCGGGCCCCGCCGGTCCGGTTGCGGTCCAGGGCCTGCGGTGCCTTCTCCAGCGGGAGTTCGATGTCGATGGGCACCCGGAGCACCCCTTCCGCGGCGCCCGCCGCCAGGACGTCCAGCAGGACGGGGCTCGGGTCGAGCCGGAAGTCGATGCCGCGCACGCCCCCGGGGAGCGCCGCCCCGGCCGCGGCGTCCCGGGTGCTGAGCGCGATGCCGCCGGGCCGGACCGTCGCGGCCTGGACGGCGAACGCCTCCGGGGTGTCGGAGACCAGGTCGGCCAGCGCGTCGATGCCGTCCGGGCAGACCGCCCGTACCGAGTCGGCCGTCGGGCCCCGGGTGGTGTCGACCGTGGCGGCGGCGCCCAACGACGCCATCCTGGACCGCTCGTCGCCGCGCACCGCCGCGATCACGCGCACGTCGCGGGCCCTGGCGAGCTGGGTCAGACAGCTGCCGACGCCGCCCGCCGCGCCGATGATCAGCAGGCTCTCGTGGCCGCGGAGCGCCGCCGCCTCCAGGATCTGTGCGGCCGCCGTCCCGGCTGTCGGCAGCGCGGCGGCGGTCCGGGCGTCCAGGCCGGGCGGGACGAGCGTGACGGCGGCGTCCTGCGGGACGCAGACGTAGTCGCAGTACGTACCGGCGCCGACCGCCGGGCCGGTCCGTCCGAAGACCTTGTCGCCGACCCGGAAGCGGTTGTCGCCGCGGCCGATCATGTCCACCCGGCCCGCGAAGTCCACGCCGACGACCAGCGGGAACACATGCGGGACCTGTCCTTCCAGGGAGCCGTCGGCCGTCTGCCAGTCGTAGGGGTTGAGGGAGGCGTACTCAACCCTCACCCGTACCTCGCCGGGCGCCGGTTCCGGCTTGGGGACCTCGACCAGTGCGGGGTCGGCCCGGAACGCGCCGACGGCGATGGCTCGCATACGGAAGACCTCCCAGTCGCCCCCGGCAGTGCACGCGATCCACTCTTCCCCGGCCCGCCCGCGCCCGCACGTCGGCGCCCGCGCCCGCACGTCGGCGCCCGCGCCCGCACGTCGGCGCCCGCGGGGCGCCTTTGTCACGCCTCGGGCGACGGCGCCGGCAGCACCCGCTGGGCCCAGATCCGTGCCGCCACCGCACACACCGCCAGGGCAAGACCCGCACCGAGGACGATCCACACCGTCGTGCGCAGGGACGCCGTCAGCGCGTCGTAGACCGCGGCCGCGCCGTCGGTCTCGTTGCCCGGCACCTCGGCCAGCACCCGGTTGCGGGCGAAGGCGAGCGCGCCGCGCAGCAGCAGCGCGCCGGCCGCGAAGCCGGTTCCGGCGACGGCGGTGGCGGCCAGCGCGGCGAGCGCGGAGCCCCGGCGGCCGGGCCCGCCGCGCACCCACGCCAGGACCACGGCCAGCAGGGCGAACACCAGCGTGCCGACGGCCGGCCAGATGCTCGCGGCCCGCAGCCACCGGAAGCTCTGCCGCAGCTGGTCGGCCCGGTCGGCGGAGACGATCTGGATGTCGGTGTGCTCGATGGGGATGCGGTCGGCGAACGGCACCCCGTTGTCCAGCAGGTTCTGCTTCACCTGTTCCGTCACGGGTGCCAGGTCGATGGTGACGCTCTCGCCGGTCCCGCCGTCCAGTGCGGCGGTGACGGCCTCGTGGGCGGTGCGGTTCGCGGCCGTCCACGCCGCCCGGAAGGCATCGGTCGTGGTGAAGGACTGCACGGCCTGGTGCAGGAAGCCGCGCACGGTGTCCCCGAGCGGACCGACGTCGATCTGCTTCATCGCCGCGTCGGTGATCAGGTCGGCCACGGTGGTCTGCACAGCGGGATCGGAGGCGAGCGGCTCCACGGCGGCGACGTAACGGTCGGTGTCGTCGATCTCCAGATCGACCCACGCCGAGAGCGCGCTCAGCGGTACCAGGACGGCGAGCAGCACCAGGAGGGCCGCCGAGAGTGCCGTCGAGAAGTAGGTCCGCACCCCACCAGGGAATCCCGGATGCGCCGGGAGCGCCCCGGGCCGTGAGCCATTCGAGTTGCCGGGCGGCGCGAGCAGGTGTGCTCTGGAGGGAAAGAGGGGGCGACGGAAGGAGCTTGCCGCCATGGCCGCACACGCTTCGGTGCAGGCACGCGGAACGCGCTCGCGAGCGCGCGCCCGGCACCACTCCACCCTCAGCTGGGCCGTGCCCGTCACACTCGGTGTGATCCTCGGCTGGTACGCGACGTCCATCGTCCGGGGCGGCGGTGTCCTCACCGGCGGGCAGCTCGCCCTCGGGCTGATCTCGGGCGCCGTCCTCGCGGCACTCTGCTTCGGCCTGGGCCGGATGCAGAAGCGGCTGGCGGCCATGCCCGCGGCGGCGGCCTACGGCGCACTGTTCGGCGGGTCGATCGGCTTCCTGTACAGCCTGTCCGGCAAGAGCGTGCTCGCGGCGTCGGTGCTGGGCCTGCTGACCGGGGTGGGCATGCTGCTCGCCGCGTTCTACGCCTTCTACACCCACGAGGACTGAGCGCGCCGGCCCCGAGACCGCGTCCGCCTCCGTCAGCGATCCTTGACCTTCTCCGCGGGGGAAGGCCAAGGATCGGCGTGCCGGGCGAGCACCGCCCGGTACGAGGAGGCACGAGGTGACGGTGACGGACGACGGGCAGGGGCGGCGGCCGCCCGGAGCGGCGCTGATGACGATCGGGGCGTTCGCCCGGCTGTCCCGCCTGTCCGCGAAGGCGCTGCGCCGTTACGACGAGCTCGGTCTGCTGGAGCCCGCGCTCGTCGACCCGGTGAACGGCTACCGCTACTACGACCCGGCTCAGGCGCAGACGGCCAGGCTGGTGGCCTGGCTCCGCCGGATCGGCATGCCGCTCGCCCGGATCACCGAGGTGATCGCGCTGGACGCCGGCGCGGTCGCCGCGGCGGTGCGGGCGTACTGGGCGCGGGTCGAGGCCGACACGGCGGCCCGGCGGGACCTCGCTGCCTTCCTCATCGACCAGTTGTCGACGGAGGAAGCCATGACACAGGTGGGAACGCTCGGAATCCGGTACGCGGCACGCACCGACACCGGTGCGGTGCGGGAGACCAACCAGGACGCGGCGTACGCCGGCGCCCGGCTGCTCGCGGTCGCCGACGGGTTCGGCGCGGGCGGCGCGGAGGCGAGCACGGCCGCGATCGACGCCCTGAAACCGGTGGCGCGGGGAGCGGTGCCGGCCGCGGAGCTGCTGAACGTCCTGCACGACGCGGCGGAGCGGGCCGCGCGGGCGGTGCGGGACGCGGTGGCGGGGAGCGGGGCGCCCGAGGCGTCGGGGACCACGCTGACCGCGATGGTGTGGACGGGGGAACGGCTGGGGCTCGTGCACATCGGGGACTCGCGGGCGTATCTGCTGCGCGGGGGCGCACTGTTCCGGATCACGCACGACCACAGCCTGGTCCAGTCGATGATCGACGACGGTTCGCTGACCGAGGAGGAGGCGGCGTCGCACCCGCGGCGGGCGCTGCTGCTCAAGGTGCTGTCGGGCGGCGACCGGGACGGCTCCGCGCGGGGCGGCGGCCCAGCGCCGGTCGAGGGCTCCGGTCCTGATCTGGGGGTGCGGGACGCCCGCGCCGGTGACCGCTATCTGCTCTGCTCGGACGGGCTCTCGGCGGTCGTCGACGGCAGGGAACTGGCCCGCGTGCTCGCCGCGGCGGACGGCCCCGGCACGGCGGTGCGCGAGCTGGTCGCGCTGGCCGGTGCGGCGGGCGCCCCGGACAACGTGGCCTGTGCGGTGGCGGACGTCGTGGAGCTGTGACGGTACGGAACCGGCGCGCGCGGGCGTGAGGAACGCGCGGGACGGCAGGAGGGCGGGTCCGTACGGTCGTGGTGCACGTGCGGGACGACAGAGGGCGGGCCCGCGCGGGCGTGGCGACGCGAGGGACGGCAGAGGGCGGACCCGTACGGTCGTGGTGCACGTGCGGGACGACAGAGGGCGGGCCGGTGCGATCGGAAACGATCGCGCCGGTCCGCCCCTGCTTGTGCCGTGTCGGCGTCAGCCGCGCACCACCGTCACCGGGCACGGCGCGTGCTGGGTGACGTGGAGGCTGACCGAGCCGAGCAGGGTGGCCTTGAAGCCGCTGTATCCGCGTGCGCCCACCACCAGCAGACTCGCGCCCTCGGCCCGGTCCAGCAGGGTCTGCGCCGGGTTGCCGATCACCACGACCTTGCTGACCGCGGCGGCACCCACCGCGCCGAGGGCCTCCTCCAGCGCCTCGGTGAGCGACACGGTGGCCAGGGCCTGCGGGTCGAAGTCCTCCGGCAGGCCCGGCATCATGGACGCCCAGCTGGTGGCGGGGTACTCCCAGCTGTTGACGGCCTCGACCGTGTCACCGGTCAGCTCCGCCTGGCGTACGGCCCAGTGCAGTGCCTTGATCGACGACTCTGAGCCGTCAACGCCCACCACGATCCTGCCCATCTCTGCCTCCAGCTCGGTTCGGCTCGGTTGCACGGGTGCGCCGTGCGGTGTCCCGACGACGCGCCCTCCCGCCCAACTCTAATCAAATAGGACGAAACCACAGCGCCGGGGGTCGATACCGCCGCACTCGGGTCGGTCAGGCCGGCCGGAGACCGGCCAGCTGCTGCTCGAACGGGACCACCTCGTCGTCCACACCGAGGGCCCTGGACGCCCCGGAGACGGCCCGGCCCCCGGTGATCGCGCTCGCCAGCTCGCCGCCCGCGCGCTTGATCCGGGCCGGCAGCCCGTCGGCGTACGCGTCGCCCGAGGCGCCCCAGTCCTCCGACGCCGCGTACACCGACGTCGGCAGCGTGACGGCGCGCAGGTAGGCGAAGAGCGGGCGCATCGCGTGCTCCAGCACCAGCGAGTGCCGGGCGGTGCCGCCGGTCGCCGCGACGACGACGGGCTTGCCCGTCAGCGCAGTGTTCTCGACGAGGTCGAAGAACGACTTGAACAGCCCGCTGTACGAGGCGGTGAAGACCGGGCTGACGGCGATCAGACCGTCCGCCTCCGTGACCGCGCCGATCGCCTCCTCCAGGGTGGCCGAGGGGAACCCGGTCACCAGATGGTTGGCGATGTCGACGGCCAGGTCACGCAGCTCGATCACCCGGATCTCGACCGGGCGGTCCTGCTCGGCGTCCAGCCGGTCCCGGGCGGCCCCGGCCAGCCGGTCGGCCAGCAGCCTGGTCGACGAGGGGCGGCTCAGCCCGGCCGAGACGGCGACGATCCTCAGCGGTTCGGTGGCGAACACGGTGTCAGCTCTCCTTCGCGATGACGGCCGGGTGCAGCGGCGCGGACTCGGGGACCCCGGCCGGCCGCAGGGCGGCGAACTCCTTGCGCAGCACCGGTACGACCTCCTCGCCGAGGATGTCGAGCTGCTCCAGGACGGTCTTCAGCGGCAGCCCCGCGTGGTCCATCAGGAACAGCTGGCGCTGGTAGTCGCCGACGGCGTCCCGGAAGGACAGCGTCCGCTCGATGACCTCCTGCGGGGAGCCCACGGTCAGCGGTGTCTGCTGGGTGAAGTCCTCCATCGAGGGGCCGTGCCCGTAGACCGGTGCGTTGTCGAAGTACGGGCGGAACTCCCGTACCGCGTCCTGCGAGTTCTTTCGCATGAACACCTGCCCGCCCAGGCCGACGATGGCCTGCTCGGCGGTGCCGTGCCCGTAGTGGGCGTAGCGCTGCCGGTACAGGCGCACCATCTTCTTGGTGTGCTCGATGGGCCAGAAGATGTTGTTGTGGAAGAAGCCGTCGCCGTAGTACGCGGCCTGCTCGGCGATCTCCGGGGAGCGGATCGAGCCGTGCCAGACGAACGGCGGGACGCCGTCCAGCGGGCGCGGGGTCGCGGTGAAGGACTGGAGCGGCGTACGGAACTTCCCCTCCCAGTCGACGACGTCCTCGCGCCACAGCTTGTGCAGCAGGGCGTAGTTCTCGATGGCGAGCGGCATGCCCTGGCGGATGTCCTTGCCGAACCACGGGTAGACCGGGCCGGTGTTGCCGCGGCCCATCATCAGGTCGACGCGGCCGTCGGCGAGGTGCTGGAGCGTGGCGTAGTCCTCGGCGATCTTCACCGGGTCGTTGGTGGTGATCAGCGTCGTGGACGTGGACAGGATCAGGTTCTCGGTGCGGGCGGCGATGTAGCCGAGGGTGGTCGTGGGCGAGGACGGGACGAACGGCGGGTTGTGGTGCTCACCGGTCGCGAAGACGTCGAGGCCGACCTCCTCCACCTTCTGCGCGATGGCGATCGTGGCCTTGATCCGCTCGTGCTCGCTCGGCGTCCGGCCGGTCGTCGGGTCGGTGGTGACGTCCCCGACGGTGAAGATCCCGAACTGCATGGCGCCCGCCTCCAATATTGTTGAACATTGAACTATGTGAACACACCCTACAACGGAGCATCCCCCTTCCCTATTCCGAGGGCCCGCCCGGAGCGGGCCCTGAGTACGCTGAACGGGTACGGAGGCCGCCCGAGCCCCGGTCAGGACGGAGGCGAAGCGGACATGAGCGGGACCGGCCCCGGGAACGACGACGCACCTCCGCCCGAGCCCGCGAGCGAGACCGACCGCGACTACGGCGGCGGCACGGAGGCCTGGAAGGAGCGCGGCGTCGCCCTGCGCGTCTTCATCTACATCTTCGCCACGCACCTGTTCGCGGGCTTCGTCTGGATTCTGTTCTATGTGGGCGAGCACGCCGAGAAGTGAGCGAAGTGCTTCCAGGTGCTCACCGCATGGCAGCACAGTGCCGAGGTCCACTCCGACCCCGAACTGCTGGCCGCGCTGACCAGGGACCACGAGGGGGACTACGGGCAGGTATCCGACCCGCGGGAGCTCGCGTTTGTGCGGATCACGGGCATGGTCGCTGCGCTCCGTGCGGGTGCCGGCGGATCTCCACGTTCGTGTCCGAGACCTTGGACATGTCGCCCTTGGCTCGGGCGGCGTGGCGTTCCCTGCCGAGTGCCTGGCATACATCGCAGCCCTTGACCGGGGCCGGTCCCGCTTCGGGGTTCAGTGGCATTCCAGTGGGAGGACCAGGAAGTGTCGTTCGGTCGGACATCGATGAACCCCTAGCGTCGCTCTGATGACGGCAACGCTAGAAGGACTGGGGTTCAACTCCCAGAAAGTTCCACGGAGTTCCACACAGGTCACTCCAGCGCGTCGATGGCCGAGGTGATCAGGGACCGTGCACCGGCGCCAAAGACGGCGAGGCGGCTGAACTCTCCGAACGCCTTGAGGTACTGCCGGACCTCGCTCGGTGCCGTGATGTTCACGCGTGCCGTCAGGAGTTCCGCTTCAGCCTGTCTCTCGTCGTACACGCTGAACGTCTCGACCATCCACATGCGGCGTTCTGCGGCGAACGGGATCACGCCCAGTGAGACGGACGGGAACGTCATGGCCGAGAGCAGGTAGCCAAGTTGCCCCGCCATCGTCCTTGTGTCGCCCACACGATGACGCAGAACGGACTCTTCGAGCACCAGGGCGAAACGGTGGTTCCCTTCGCGCACCACCCGCGCGGAGCGATCCAGCCTGGCTTCGACAGCCCCGCTCACATCGTCGGGGGTCTCGTGGAACTCATGGATCGAGCGCAGCAGAGCGGAGGCGTAGGCATGAGTCTGCAGAACCCCGGGGACAACATTGGCGCAGTAGGTGCGGAATACCTCTGTGCGCTCGTACAGGGGGAGGTAGGACTCCTGGAGCTGCTTCAGGCCGGATCGTTGGACGCGGCGCCACTCGACATACATGGTGTCAGCGGTGCGGGCGGCGGCGATCAGGTCGGCGGCCCGGTCCTCTGCCCCGCAGGCATGGCACCACGCGCGAATATCCTCGGGCGCCGGAGAGGTGACTGCGTTTTCGAGGCGGGAGACCTTGGACTTGTACCACCCGGCGCTGGTCGCCAGGGCGTGGCCGGACAGGCCTGCGTCCTTCCTGATCTCCCGCAACCGGTCCGCTACGGCCTTGCGGGCTTCCCGGACGCTTGATGACGGGGACGCGGGCATGTCTGGGTCGCGTTCCTCAGATCCGGTATTCCTCGTGGGGTGTGGCGCGCTCCCAGACGGCTTCGAACGCCGTCGCGCAGAACTTCGCCAGGTTCTCCCGATCGTCCGTCTCCGGCCCCACCGAGGCTCCCTCGCCCGTGAAGTGGTTCCACATGATCAGGTGTCCGTCGAACAGCCAGAAGTCATTTCCCGGCAGGGCGAGATCCGAAGCCCTGCGTCGTGGCAGCCACCGGACCGACTCGCCGGCGGCGATGTTCTGGTAGGTGCAGTCGTGTTCGTACCTGATGTAGGTGCTCGCAGGCTCGGAGACGATACGGGCTCGGCGGAACACGACCCCTCTGTGCGTCGCGTCGCGAACCCGCGTGTGGAAGTCGTTCCACCACGTGGCCGGATCGGGTTCAGGGCGCCACCCCTCGCACCACTTGCCGAATTCGGTAGCCTCCTCACCGATCCCGTACGAATCGCGCATTTCGAGGTGCACAGCCGAATTCCGTGTGGTGGCCAGCAGGTCAGTGAACGCCCAGTCGGTCTGCGACATCGCATGCCTTCCTCAGCGCGGGCACCATGCGAATCGGTACGCGCACCACTGCTTCGGTCGCGGGGATCGGCCCGGACTCACGGCACCGGTCCAGGAGTTCCTGCCCGGCACTCCAGCCCTGAATGACGATTTCTTCCGCTTCATCGTCCACCCATGCCGTAGGACACTGAGCCCCGTTGGTGTTGGGGTCCTTCGCAATGAACCGTAGGGCCATGATCGTCGCCGCCTTCTCATGGGTTCCGATTGGTTCCACGAGCGTATCCTCGCGGCGGCCGTGGTCAAGGGTGCCTCAGAGGCGCGACGGACGTCCGGCAACGCGGAGAGCCGGACTCCTGACGGGTCCTGAGAAGAGGCGTGTTAAGCAATGGCGTCGTGTCAGGAGTCGGCGGAGAAGGTGTCTGTCTTCACTGCTGTCAAGAACGTTGACCAAGGGCCGGATCCTATGCGGAGAACGTACCCGTCAAGGCCCTTGCTGTCCCGGATGGCATGGCTCTCGCCCGCTGTTCCGGCTATCTCCAGGCAATCGCCCTGCTGATCCGAGTAGGACGACTTGCGGAACGAGGTGATGATCTCGGAAGTCACGGTGCCTCTTTCGTGGGCTGCTCTGCGTTGCCGAGAAGCTGCCGAATGCGACCGGCGCTCTCCTGTGGCGACATGGCTGCCGAGCGTAGTTGGTCAAAGACGTTGGAGTAGAGGGCCAGGTCCTCCGGAGCCTCCACGATCGAAGTGTTGGCCACGTTACGAACGGCGACTGCTTCCACGTTCGGTTCCACCCCGAATGAGAAGGCCACGAAGGGGCCGGACATCCCGGCGATCTTGCTGGCCGATGTCGGGAGCAGCTGTACCGTCACGTTCTGCCGCCGTCCGGTGTCCAGCAGTCTCAGCCACTGGCCGGTGCAGATGTCGAGATCGTTGGAAAGTGCCGTAACGGCCGGCTCCCAGATGATCGCGGTGAAGTGTGTGCCGCCCGCTTCGATTCTCCGCTGACGCTCCTGGCGTACTTCGATCAGTTGGTCGACGCGTTCGGGAGTGATGAACGTTGGCCCGGACGTGATCACGGAGCGCGCGTATTCCGGAGTCTGCAGGAGTCCTGGGATGAGAGCAGGCTCCCAGGAGCGAATGTTGGTGGAGTCATTCTCGAGCGTGATGTGGTCTGCGTAGTCAGGTCGGACGGTCTCCTGGTAGTCGAGCCACCAGCCCCGTTCATTGCTCGCACGTGCCCAACGCTCCAGCCGTTCCCGCTCTCCGGGGTCTCGGACCTCGAACCGGTCCAGAAGCGTGCGGACTTCCAAGGCCGAGGCCGACACAAGGCCACCCTCCATACGGCTGACCTTGGTGACCGATTTCATGATCGCCTCGGCTGCGGCGGCCTGGTCGAGCCCTGCCGCCTCACGGTGGCGCTTCAGTGCCGCTCCAAGGCGCCGACTTCGGACAGTGGGCCTTCCACCTGCGGGCATCGTGACTCCTCCTGACGTTCGTTCCAGTGCGCCGTTGTTGAGTGAAGGCGTAGCCGACGACCCTCGATACTCACCGTAGTCGCAAATTTGCGGAAGTTGAGCTTGCGGAAGTGATTCGAACACGCCTAGCGTCATTGCGTAACGCTCTGCGCGCACCAGTGTGCAATGAGTGGGGTTCTTTCGTGGCAGCAAGGAGCCCCCGCGACCGTTGCACCGGTCCGGGGGCGTGGCCAACACTTTGGAGGAGCGTCGACGTGTGGAATTTTATCTCCCGGCTCCGCGGTGTGATCCGCTTCGCTTCAACCGGACGCTCAGGGGGCGGGCGGCTGGACGGCGAGCCTGTCCGTCTGTCCTTTCCAGCGCGCGCCAGACCGCAAATGAACTCTCGGCAGATCGAGTTCGCTCGTTGGGCACGCGCCGAGAACCGGTTTCGGCGGGAGCGGCGGCGGGTGTGGTGGCTGGCTCAGCACGGCATCGAGGCAGGGCCCAGCCTGGTTTACGGCGTGGTGGTGTGGTGATGGGGGAGGCACCGGACCGCACCGTCGTGTTGCGCTGGAGCCGCCATCCGCGCTGCGTCGGTCGCGCCAGGGCAGAGTTGCGGACCGTGCTCGCGCGCTGGGCGCTCTCGGGTCTTGAGGAGGCGGCGGCGCTCGTGCTCTCCGAACTGCTGACCAACGCCGGTCAGCACGCACGGGTCTCGCCGGGGCGGGAGATCGAGACCCGGTTCAGGCTGGTGGACGGCGGGGTGCGGATCGAGGTGCACGACGCCTCGGACGTGGCGCCGCAGGTGCGCGATCCGGAGCCCGGAGCGTCCGGTGGGCGGGGGCTGATCCTTGTTGCCGCGCTGGCGGACAGGTGGGGGTACGGGGCGCGGTGCGGGCCCGGGAAGGTGGTGTGGGCGGAGCTGACGCCCGACCGGTGACATCCGGAATGTGCTGTGGCGCTGGGCCGGGCCGCGTTACCATCGCCGCATGACCTCCGTACCGTGCCGGAACTGGTGGCGCTCCTCCTAGGAGCGGCTACCTCTTCTGCGCGGGACCAGGGCCGTTCGACATGGACGGCCCTTTTTCTCTGCCCTCTTCCGGTGCGGGCTCCTCGCCCGGCGGGCCGTCCTCCACGCACACACCGACGCGAGGAGAGACCACTCATGACCACGACCACCTGCGCAGACGCCGACGCCGTCCAGAACGACACTCTGGAGGGGCGGATCCGGCGCGACCCCGCCCGCTTCCGGGTCCTGACCGGCGACCGGCCCACCGGGGCGCTTCACCTCGGGCACTACTTCGGCACGCTCCACAACCGGGTGCGGCTCCAGGACCTCGGCGTGGAGGTGTTCGTGCTCATCGCCGACTACCAGGTACTGACCGACCGGGACGTCGCCGAGCGGCTCACCGCGACGATGGAGGGGCTGCTGCTGGACTACCTCGCCGTCGGCATCGACCCGGAACGCTCGGTGATCTTCAACCACAGCGCCGTGCCCGCGCTCAACCAGCTGATGCTGCCGTTCCTGAGCCTGGTCTCCGTCGCCGAGCTGGGCCGCAACCCCACGGTCAAGGACGAGATCACGCACTCCCGGCAGGCCTCCGTCAGCGGCCTGATGTTCACCTACCCGGTCCATCAGGCGGCCGACATCCTGTTCTGCAAGGGCAATCTGGTGCCGGTCGGCCGGGACCAGCTGCCCCATCTCGAAGTGGCCCGGACAGTGGCCCGGCGGTTCAACGAGCGGTACGGGCCCGTCTTCCCGGAACCCGAGGCGCTGCTCTCCGCCGCGCCGCAACTGCTCGGCACCGACGGCACCAAGATGAGCAAGAGCCGCGCCAACTCCATTGCGCTCGGCGCCGGTACGGACGAGACGGCCCGCCTGATCAAGGGCGCCACCACGGATGCCGACCGGCACATCACCTACGACCCCGAGGGGCGCCCCGGCGTGTCCGGCCTGGTGCTGCTGGCCGCGCTCTGCCTCGACCGCGAGCCGCACGCCGTGGCCGAGGAGATCGGCGGCGGGGGCGCCGCCGCCCTGAAGCGGACCGTGACCGACGCCGTCAACACCCGGCTCGCACCGATGCGCGCCCGCCGGGCCGCGTACGCACGGGAGATGGGGTACGTACGGTCCGTGCTGCGCGCCGGCAACGAGCGGGCGAACGCCATCGCCGACGCGACGCTGACGCAGGTGCGGGAGGTGATGGGGAGTTCGGTCTAGCGTGCGTTCGCCGGCGGCCAGCCGCCGCGGTCCGCGACGTCCAGGATCAGGGCCGCGATGTGCCACGCGTCGTCCGCGCCGCTGTGGTGGCGGCCCTCCAGCGGGAGCCCCGCGATCTGCAGGGCCGTCGCCATGCCGGGGCGTTTGCGCAGGCCGTGGGTGGCGGTGAAGGGGATCTTGGCGTTGGTGTGGCGGTGGCCGAACGGGTAGGGGGTGCCGGTCGCCCGGCACTGGCGGACGAACTGGTTGCGGTCGTAGTCGCCCCAGCTGGCCCACGGCCGGACACCGGCCCGGTGCTCGGCCGCCAGCAGCCGGCAGGCGTCGGCGAAGGGGATACCGGTGGCCACCTCTGGCCCGGTCAGTCCCGTCAGCTCGGTGCAGAAGGCGCTGACCGCCGACCGGTCCGGGCGGACCAGGACGCGGTGGCGGGCGAGGCGTTCGCGGGCCCCCAGGTCGACGACGGTCAGCCCGATCTCGATGATCTCGCTGATCTCGCCGGGCGGCGGCTGCCCGTCCCAGCAGGTCGCCTCGATGTCGATGACGTTGAGAAGGTCCTGCCCCGGTTCGCTGGTCATGGGGTGAGGGTAGGAGCGGCGGCGGTGCCGGGCACCCCGATTTCCGCCAGGGAGGTGCGGGCCGGGCTGTCAGCGATGCGTCAACGAGCCGCGCCTGCGCAGGAGTTCGGCCAGGCCGCGACGGGTGGCCGCGATGACCACCCGGTCGGTGGGCTGGAGCACGTAGCCGGGGTGCAGGTTCCACACGAGGCCGCCGGGGCGGTCCCCGGCGGCGGGGGCCGTTCCCGGCGCCGCCAGGTCCGGGCGCCGGCCGGCGGGCGGGGCGACGTCCAGGGCGAGGACCCGCCAGGCCCCCGAGCGGAACGCCTGCTCCACCGTCCGGCCCTCCAGCTGCGGATGCCCGGCCACCTCGATCGCGGCGAACAGCATCACCTTCCGCTCGACCGGCACCGCGCCCAGGATCTGCCGCCCCATCATGGCGACCGCGAAGGAGGGCGCGGCCAGATGGGAGACCGAGCGGGAGCGGGTCAGCGCCTGCGGGTGGGCGGTGCGCAGGGTGCGGTAGACGGCGGTGGCGAACTCGTCGTCGAACAGGCGCAGCGTCACCCGCAGATTCGGCTTGACCGAGCGGGCGTACAGCGCGGCCTCCAGATTGGTGGTGTCGATGCTGGTCAGGGCGAGCAGGGCGCGGGAGCGGCGGATCTTCGCCGCCTCCAGCACGCCCTCCTGCGTGACGTCCCCGATGACCACCGGCACGTGCAGCCGCCGGGCCACCGGGATGCCGCGGGCGTCCGGGTCGTCCTCCACGCACACGACGGGGATGCCGAGTTCGCGCAGTTGGACCAGGACACGGGTGCCGATCTTGCCGAGGCCCAGCAGCACCACGTGCCCGGACAGACCGCGCGGCGGGCGGCGCAGCGACGAGACGGTACGGAGCGAGCCGAAGGCCTCCAGCACCCCGGCGACGAGCAGCGGCAGGAGCATCAGCCCGGCGACCCCGGACAGGAGCTGGATGATCTGGCGGGCGGTGGGGTCGCCGATGGCCGGGTCGCCCATCGCGAACAGGTCGAGCAGCGTCAGATAGGCGGCGTGCAGCGGATCGTCCCCGGTGGTGAACGTGGATGCCACCGCGAGCGCGAGGACGGCCGTGCCGACACCCAGCGCGGACCAGCGCAGCCGGCGCGAGAAGATCTGGCTCAGCGGTGCGCCCCGGCCGCCCATCCGGGGTGTCGAGGAGGCCGGACCGCTCTGGCTGACGGCCTCCAGGACGATGGTTCCGCGCCCGGTCGCCGCGGCCACCTCGGCCTGGTCGGGCAGCAGCCGGGGCCCCTCGTCGCCGCTGCTGTCGGAACCCTCCGTGCCCGCCGGGTCATGGGTGGTGGAGGAGAGCAGGGCCAGGGTGCACAGGCCGGGGTCGGCGACCTGGCCGTTCCGGGGCGGGGTGCGTTCCGCGGCCCGCAGCAGCAGGCCCTCCGCCCGGATCACCTTGCTGGACCCGGCGAGCACGGTCGCCGCGAGGGCGGGGGCCGCGGTGTCGGCGTCGGACAGGACCGTGGTGGAGGCGTCCAGCGCGGTCTGGTCGAGCCCCGGCGAGGCGACGGCGGCCGCCTGGTCGAGCAGGGCCTCCAGGTGCTGGCCGAGCTTGCGGTTGTAGAGCCGGATCACCAGCCGGACGCGGGGGTTGAGCCGGCGGGCGGTCAGCGCGGCGCGGATGTTGCGCTCGTCGTCGTCGTAGACCAGGGCCAGCGCGGCGGCCGTGTCGACACCGGCCTCCTCCAGCGCCTCGTCGGACGGCTCGTGCGCCTGGAGGATACGCACCGCCTCCACACCGGCGTTGGTGTCGCTGTCGCCGCCGCCGGTGCCGTTCCCGCCGTTGCGGCTCATCGCCGACGACATCCGGCCGAACAGGGCCGCCGCTCGCCCGCGCCCGGTCAGCGCCACCTCCGGCCGCCTCGGATCGGGCCCCGGCGGCAGGACGAGGGTGACCCGCTCCCCGTAGACGTAGCGCAGTTCCACGGCGAGCCGCTGGGCGAGCGCGTCGTCGCCGCAGACCACCATGTGGCCGGAGAACGGGGAGCGTTGGGGCTGCTGAGGAAGTGGGGACACATGACCCAGCATGCCTGTTCCCTTCTCGCGGCCCTAGTGAGCGCCGCGGTCGGTGGTTCCGGGTGTTCCGGGCGTTCCAGGTGTTCCGGGCGTCCCCGGTGTCGCGGACGGTGGCCCGGCCAGGAGCCGGCGGGGGTCCGCCGCCCGGCTGATGGCCGATTCGACCGCCGCGATCCGGTCCGCGAGCAGGCCGAGCGCGGCCACCGCACGGGTCACGGGGTCGCCGTCGGGGCCGCCGAGCGCCTGGGTGCGGACGTACGCGGCGGTGACGGCGGACCAGCGGGCGGCCTGCTCCGGACCGAGGGTTCCGCGCAGCGCGGCGAGCTTCAGCAGGGCGGCCTCCGCGCCCGTGGTGAGCGTCTGGGCCTCGCCCGCGTAGTGGTCGTCGATGACGTCGGACAGCTCGGCGTCGTTCATCACGGGCACGATCCGCTCGGCGATCCGGTTCATGTTCCGGTACGAGCCCTGGAGCCGGAACGGCGGTTCGGTGCGGGTGGCGTCCGTCTGCGCCGCCGACGCGATGTACGCGGCGTTGACCGCGAGAACGGTGTCGCGGGCGGTGAGCAGATGACGGAGCACCGCGACGACGCGTTCCACCTCCGCGGGCGTGTACGGGTGCTCCAGCCGGTTCGCGCCGGACGCGGGTTCCGTGCCGGCGGCGAGCCGCAGCAGCAGCGCGAGGTCGTCGCGGGACCGGCCGGCGAGCGGGGCCAGCACCGGGTTGGCGGTCAGCGCGTTCTCCACGAAGCTCAGCGCGAAGACGTCCTCCCGGCCGCTCAGCACCTCGCCCAGGTTCCAGACGTCGGCCCGGTTGGCGAGCATGTCGGGGATCCGGAACCGCTCCCCCGACTCGGTGTAGGGGTTGCCCGCCATGCACACCGCGAACCGCTTGCCCCGCAGGTCGTAGCTGCGCGGCTCGCCGTCCCGCACCCCCTCGATCCGGCGGGTGGCGTCGCAGAGCGGGATGAACTTCTGGAGCAGTTCCGGTGAGGTGTGCTGGATGTCGTCGAGGTAGAGGAGGGTGTTGTTGCCCGCCTCCAGCGCGAAGTTGATCTTCTCGATCTCCTGGCGGGCGGTCGCGCTGCGCGCCTGCGCGGGGTCCAGCGACGTCACGTCGTGGCCGAGGCCGGGTCCGCTGATCTTGACGAGGACCATGCCGAGCCGGTCCGCGACGTACTCCATCAGCGTCGTCTTGCCGTAGCCGGGCGGAGAGACGAGCAGCAGCAGGCCCTGCGAGTCGGTGCGCCGGTCGGCGTCGGCGGTGCCGAGCTGCTTGGCGAGGCTGTCGCCGATCAGCGGCAGGTACACCTCGTCGAGCAGCCGGTTGCGGACGAACGCCGACATCACGCGCGGCCGGTGGTCGTCCAGCCGCAGCCGGGTGCGCTCGGCGGCGGCCAGCGCGGTGCGCCGGCGCTGGTAGGCGCGGAAGCCGGGCACCGTGACCGTGCGGAACTCCTCGGTACGGAAGAGGAGTTCGTCGATCCGCAGGGGCAGCCGGCCCCGGTCGATGCGCGGGTGGACGCCGAGGAGCCCCTCCACGGTCGCCGTGAGCGGCGCCTCGCCCTCGTACCGGCGGACGGCCGGCTCCGGGCAGAGCTCGACGGCGACGGCCTCCGCGAGATCACCGTCGTCGAGCTCCGAGCCGCTCGCCCGGGAGTACGGGCCGAGCCACCCCTCGACGAGCTGACGGCGGGCCGGCAGGTCGTCCCCGAGGGCCGCGAGATCCTCGTCGTACGCCGAAGTGCCCGTGGTGCGACGGAACTTTTCCAGGAACGTGCGGACCCCGGCGCTGGTGACGAACCCCTCGGGTCCGCTCGTCAGCTCCTCGAAGAGGTATACGGCGACGGCCCGCGCGCCCTCGCCCGCGATGACACCGGCCCACTCCTCCTGGAGTGCGGCGACGGCCGGGGCGAGCCCGAAGGTGTCACGGGCGCGGGCCAGCGAGCGGGCCCGGCGCGTCCAGGAGGTCCGCAGGGCGTCGTCCGCCCGGTGCGCCCAGAAGAGCTGGGCGGCTGCCCGGACGGCGGGCGGGCAGCGCAGGAGTCCGGCCCCGGCGTGCAGCCGCAGCAGTACGGCCAGGATCGCGGCGGCGTCCTCGTCGTGGACGCCGCGCTGATACCCCTCGTCGTACGCCCCGGCCGCCGACTCCCGTACCAGAAGGGCGAGTTCGTCCGGGTCCAGGGCGGCCAGCCGGTCCGCTCCCTGCTCCGCCAGGAGCCGGGCGGCCAGGTGCTCGCCGCGGTAGACGGCAGGGGACTCGGAGGGCAGCTGCTGGTCCCAGTACGGGCGGGTCTCACCGAAGTCCGGGTCACTGACCGGCATCCGGTAGTCGGTCCCGGTCACGGCGAACGCGAGCCCGTCCCCCTGGGGGACCAGCGTCAGATCGAACGGCTGGGTGTTCACCGCGAACCGGTGACGGCCCAGCCGGATGGTCGCCCCGCCGTCCGCGTACAGCTCGCTGCGGTCGCGCAGCGCCCGCCCGGCCTCCTGACGGGCCGCGAGCAACTGCCCGTCCAGCTCCTCCGCCCTCACCGCGTCCCCGAGTCCGCGCAGCTCGGCCGCGGTGCGGCGGACCTTGGCGACCATCGGGTCGGAGGCGAAGTAGGTGTGGACGGCGTCCGCGTCGGGCAGGGCGGCGCTGCGCCGGGAGACCGTGTCCAGCACCCGGGCGGCGGACTGGGCGAGGCGTTCGGTGCGGCGGGCGAGGGCGTCCTGAAGGGTCTGCCTGCGGGCCGAGAACGCCTCGTACACCTCCGTCCGCCGCTCGCCGAGCGCGGTCAGGAAGTCGTCGAACTCCGCGAACCTCGCTTCCAGGTTCTCCAGCTGGAGCAGCAGCCGCGCGAGTTGCTCGTCGCAGCTCTCGGGGGTGGCCGCGGCCGCCAGCGCGCCCGTCACCGCCTGTCCGAGCAGGGCGAACTCTGCGGCGAACTCGGCCCGGCCCTCGTGATCGAGGAGGGCGCGGCGGCGGGCGTCGAGGGTGGCGCGGACCCGGTTCACCCCGCCGAGCACCTCGGCGATCCGCTCCAGGATCGAGGTGCGGACCACGCCGTCACCGATGTCGAGCCCGGCGACGACGTCCGTGACCGTGCTCAGCCCGTCCGTCATCCCCGTCAGCCGCTCGCCGAGCGCGGCGGCGTCGGTGACGGTGGCGAGCGCGGACGCCTCCTCGGTGAGGCGGGCGATGTCCTCGTGGTAGCCGGCGAAGGCGTCGTCCCCGGCCAGGAACGCGACCGCGCGCCGGCCGGCCGAGGCCAGGTCGTCGGCGGTGGCGGCGGTGAGTTCGTCGATCCGTGCGGTGTCCGCGTACCGCATCTCGCCGAGCGTCGCCAGATGGCCGTGTGCGGCGCGGAGTTCGGTGAGCCGGGTGACCCACTCGGCGGCGGAGCGCGGGGCCTCGCCGCGGACCCGGCGCACCAGGGCGGTGATCCGGTCCGCGCTCTCGTCGAGCGCGTCGGCGGCCTGCCGGGTCAGCTCCTGGACGCCCTCGAACTCGGCCAGCACCTGTTGCGCGGTGTCGCGGAGTTCGGTCAACGGCACGGCGAGGGAGCCGAGTTCGTCGTCGGCCAGCCAGTGGTAGCGGTCGCCGGCGCGGGTGCAGTCGGCCACCAGCCGCGCGTAGACCGCGGCGGTCGGGGTGGTCCCGTCCGCGCTGTGCGCGAGCGCGAGGCAGTCGGAGATGCCGCGCACCAGGTCGGCGTTGCCGATCCGGGCCAGCGGGCCGGTGCCGGCGGGACGGGCGGCGGCGTAGGTGTCGGAGACGTACGGCGTCTGCCACCGCTGCACCGGGTGCACCCGCGCGGGTCCGGCGTCCGGGCCCTCCACCGGGTCCCGCAGGAGTACGAGGGTCCCGTCGTCGAGCAGGGCGTGGCCGCGGCCCTGGAGCGGGGTGGCCACCTCCTGGCGGATCACGTTGTAGGGGAGCAGCAGGCTGCGGCCGTCGTCCCGGGAGCGGAACGCGTAGAGCACGTCCTCCCCGTTGGGGGAGCGCACGGCCCCCTCGAAGGCGGGCTCGGTGAGCGGCCGCGCGATGTCGAAGGTCTTGGCGGTGCCGGTGGTCAGGTAGAAGCCGCCGGGGAAGATGATCCCCTGGTCCTCGGGGAGCCGGTGGCAGGCCGGGCCGATGGCGTCCAGCCGCAGCACCGTGCCGAGGAGTGCGTTGAACACGAGGTGGCGGGCGGCCTCCTCCTTGTACGGGCGGACGCGGAGCAGGACCAGCGGGCCGAGCTCCGCGTACTCGACCTCGGCGTCGGCGAGCGACTGGAGGGGCTCGGTGACCGGCTCCCGGTAGATCCCGTCCGGGGTGTCCGTGTCGTTGACGGCCTTGACGGTGAGGTGGCCGCCGAGAGTGGTGACGAAGAGCCGCGCGTCGCTTCCGTCGCCCGTTCCCCCGATGGCGATGTGCGGGTGCCGGCCCGGGACGTGGGCCTCGCGTCCGGCGGCGGTCCAGGTGAAGTCGTGCGACGGCGGGAACACGTGGTCGCGCTCGCCGCGGGCGTCGAGGAACGCGCCGGGTGTGCCGTCGGGGTCGAGGGCCCAGCGCAGGACGCGGATGTCCTCGGCGCTCTCGCCGGTCCGGAACACGGCGAGGAGCCGCCCGTCGGTACGGCGCAGCCGCAGCAGCCGGGCGTCGCGGTAGTAGCGGTGCAGCCCGTCGAACTCGCGGACGAAAGCCTCGTCGGTGAGGAGCGCACCGGTGCCGGGGGCCAGCTCGGCGTCGTACAGCGCCAGTACGTCGTCGACGGCGGGCTCGTCGCCGCGGCCGGGGCCGCGTTCGAAGCCGAACAGCAGCCGGCCGCCGATCGCGACGAGGTCGCGGGGGGTGGAGGCCTGTTCGGTACGGATCTGCTCGCTGCCGAGCAGCCGCAGTCCGGTGGAGCCGAACTCCCGCGTGCGGCGGGAGTTGAGCGCCTCGGCGCGGCGGGTCAGCTCCGCGGCCTGGGTGGCGAGCCGGCGGCGCAGCACGTCGTAGGCCCCGGCCTCCACGGGGCCGCCCGGGGGCGGCGGGGTTCCGGTGTCCATGCGGTGCGGCTCCTTACGGGTGGGCGGATGCGTGGGGTGCGGGCTGCCGGGCGGCGGCGGTGTCCTCAAGCGCCGGACGGGCTTGAGGTGGACGGGCCTGAGGTGGACGGGCCTGGAGGGACGGGCCTGGGAGGGACGGGTCCGAGAGGGGTTCGGGTGCGTTCCCGGCACCGTCCGTCCTCAAGCACCGGACGGGCTTGAACTGCCGCCCGCGTCGGGCGGACCGGGCCCGTCCGGCCGACCGGGCCCGTCCGGCTCCTTCGAGGACAACGCGCCGGTCACGACACCGGCGTGCCGTTCCGGGACGGGGCCTGGACCGCGCTCACCGGCAGGTCCGCGAGGCCCAGTTCACGTGCGTGGTCCAGGAGCCGGCGGACCTGGTCAGCCCCCGCGCCCCCCGCTCCCGGCGCGGCCATCATCCGCATCAGCAGCGCCGACACCGTCAGGTTCTGCACATCACCCGACGACACCGACCCCAGCACCTTGGTCAGGTCGTCCGTGAACGACGACGTGCCGTTCAGCCACGGCCCGGCGAGCGCCTTCGCGGTGTCCGAGTTCTCGACGAAGCCGTCGAGGCTCTTGCCCAGGGAGATGGACGAGACCAGCCGGTCGAAGAAGACCGACTCCCCGCCGACGATGTCGATGTCGGCGTTCTCCAGCCCGGCGGACACGATCGTCGCCTGCGCCTCGGCCACCTGCCGCTGCACATCGAGACCGGCGAGCCGGATCTCCTTCTCCGCCTCCAGCCGCAGCCGGTACTCCTCGTGGCCGCGCGACGCGTCGTCCAGTGCGGCCATCGCCGCCGCCTTGTCGGTGAGCCCCGCCGCCTCGGCCTTCAGCTTCTCGCCGATCACCGCCGCGTCGGCCGACGCCTGGGCCTGCGTACCCTCCGCCGCCGCCAGCGCCTTCAGCCTGGAGCCCTCCGCCTCGGCCCTGAGCCGGGCGGACGTCGCCTGGGCCTCGGCCAGGCCGGTCTTCTCGATGACCTCCGCCTCCGCGTCCCGTACCTGCACCTCCGCGAGGCCCGCCGCGGCCGACTCCGCCTGCACGCCCTCGGCCAGCCGCAGCTTCGCGCGGGCGTCCAGGTCCGCGGTCTTCAGCCGGGCCTCGGCGAGCGTGAGCTGCTCGGCCGCCCGGTGGGTGGCCGCGGCCTCAGCGGCCTCCGCGGCCTTGATGTCCTTGACCAGCTGCTCCTGGGCCTCCGCCTCAGCGGCGATGATCACGGACTTGCGGGTCCGCTCGGACTCCTCGACGGAGCGCAGCGTCTTGATGGACTCCTCCTGCTCGGCGACCGTACGGTCCACCGCGATCCGCTCCCGGATCACATCGGCGACCTCGCGGCGCTCGGCCTCGACCTCCTTCGTCGCGGCGATCCGGTTCAGCTCGGTCTGCCGCTCGCGCCCGATGACCTCGATCATCCGGTCCTTCTCGATCCGCTCGTTCTCCACCGCGATGACCCGCTCGCGGTTCTTCTGCGCGACGGCGATCTCCCGGGCCTGGTTCTCCCGCTGGATGCCGAGCTGCTCCTCCGTCCTGATGAACGCGCCCTGCGCGCCGAGGCGTTCCTCCTCCTGGACCCGGGCGGTCACCGCCTCCTCGCGGGCCCGCAGCGTCTCGACCTCGCGGCGCTGCTTGATCTCGGCCTCGGCCTGCCGGCGCTCCAGCTCCAGGATGGTCTCCCGGGCGTCGACGTCCTGCCGGGTGATCTCCTTCTGCTCGGTGCGCTGGAACTCGTTGGTCCGCACGTGCTCGATCGCGGTCAGCTCGGTGATCTTCCGGATGCCCTGCGCGTCGAGGATGTTGGCGCCGTCGAGCTGCACCATCGGGGTCTGCTCAAGGAAGTCGATCGCGGCGTCGTCCAGGTGGTAGCCGTTCAGATCGGTCCCGATGACCCGGATGATGCGGTCCCGGAACTCCTCGCGCTTGGTGTACAGATCGACGAAGTCCAGCTGCTTGCCGACGGTCTTGAGCGCCTCGGAGAACTTCGCGGCGAAGAACTCCTGGATCGCGACCTTGTCGCTGGCCCGCTCCGTCCCGATGGCCTGGGCGACCTTGATGACGTCCTCGACGGTCTTGTTGACCCGGACGAAGAACGTGATGTGGATGTCGGCGCGGATGTTGTCCTGGCAGATCAGGCCCTCGCGCCCGGTGCGCCGGATCTCGATGGTCTTCACCGAGATGTCCATCGATTCGGCCTTGTGCAGCACCGGCAGGACGACGGCACCGGTGAAGGTCACATCGACCTTCTTGGTCTTGGAGATGATCAGGGCCTTGCCCTGCTCCACCTTGCGGAAGAGCCGGGTGACGATCAGCAGCAGGGCGACGGCGACGAGCAGGACCACGGCGATGAGCAGGCCGAGGCCCAAGGAGATGGCTTCCATGACAGTCCTTGGCGGCTGGTGGTACGGAGAATGAGAGGTGGAGGGGGCACGGCTCGGGGCCCGGTCGCCGTGCCGTGTCCGGGCGCGGCGGTGCGGACCGGTGCCGCGCGCGGCGGTGCGGTGCGGGTGGGCGTGGGGCTCAGGCGGTGTGGCCGGGGGCGGCGCGCCGGTGCGTGGGCAGCGGCTGCGGCGGTCCCGGGTCGAGTGCCTTGTCGTACGGCGAGACCCAGAAGAACTCGCCCGCGTCGTCCCACGCGTACAGCAGCCCCGAGCTCCCCGAGGTCAGCTCCGCGTCGTCCGGCCGCAACTGCCTGACCTGGACGATCGCGGTGGACCCGTCAGCCGCGGCGACCTCGGCCTGCCCGAAGTCCGGACCGACCGAGCCGGTACGGATGGTGCAGACCCGGCCCAGGAAGTCCTGGCGCGATGGTGGGGGCTGGTCCGGGAAGAAGCGGCGGAAGTGGTGCACGAGCACCCGCGCCACGGCCCAGGAGACCAGCAGTGCGCCGGCGAGGATGCCGAAGGCGAGCGCGGCGCGGGCGGTGCCGGTGACGTCGGTGCGGTGCAGCAGAACCGAGCCGGCCAGCGAGGTGAACCAGGCGACGGCCACCATCAGGGACACCGAGACGGTGACCGGCACACCGCCGACCCCGGCCATGTCGGCGTCGAGGTCCGCGTCGAAGGAGTGGTGGTCGGCCGCGCCGGCCAGGACGAGCAGCCAGAAGGCGATCACGACGACGAGCGCCGCGGCGAAGAGAACGGCCGGGAAGGACAACGTCGCTGTCAGGAACTCCCGCATCGGTCCCACCCCCTGCCGTCCCGCCGACAGCACTGCCGACGTATGCGCGTGGTCCGGCGACGACCCGGGCGCCGCGGTACCGCCGTCAGCGGTAACGCGGCAGCCGGGCCTTCCCCCGTACCCCCGTTCGCACCCCCGTGTTTCCCCCGTGGTCCCCCGGTCGGTGCTGACCGGATCGTGTCATTCGGGGCCGGGGCGCCGCACTGCCGGAACACGGCAATCTTTCTCCGTCCTCGATGCCGGGCACCGGCACCGGACCGTAAGCGTTGTGCCAATGTCAGCAACGAAGCAGAACTGGAGGCGGGCGCGTGCCTGAGCCGGAGATTCCCGACAGTTTCCTGGAGGGCTACGCCCATGTCCTGGGTGAGGTCGCCGTCACCGGGCGCCGGCTCACCCGGGAGGAGCTGGAGATCCGGCGCACTCTGGGGAGGCAGGCCGCCGAGGCCGGACACCAGCTCCGCGCCCTGGTCCGGATGCACCTGGCCGAGACCCGCACCTCCTGGCCGGCCGCCGCCCCCGGCGCCACGGCGGCCACCGCCACCGCGGTCGCCGAGAGCGTGCTGGCGGCGGCGGAGCAGGCGGTCGACGCGTTCGCGGAGGGCTTCGAGCGGGCGCAGCGGCTCACCGTGCGGCGCGAGGAGGCGGCCCGCCGGGAGTTCATCGACGACCTGCTGTACGGGCGCAGCGACCTGGGCCGGCTCGCCGAGCGGGCCACGCGCTTCGGGCTGCGGCTCTCGCGCGCCCATGCGGTGGCGGTGGCGGCGGGCCCCGAGGCGTACACCGAGACGGATGCCGTGCCCCGGCAGGTGGAGTCGGCGCTGCTGGCCCGGTTCAGTGGCCGGAAGATCCTCATCACGACGAAGGACGGGCGGCTGATATGCATAGCGCCCGGCAGTCAGCCCGACGTCCTGAGGCACTTCGCCAAGCAGGCGCACGCGGCGACGGACGGCGGCCGGGTCGCCGTGGGCCGGGCCCACCGGGGCCCCGGCGGTGTCGTCCAGTCGTACGACGAGGCGCTCGACGCGCTCGATCTGGCCGACCGGATGGACCTGGACGATCCGGTGCTGTACTCCGCCGATCTGCTGGTCTACCCGGTGCTGACCCGGGACCGGCAGGCGATGTCCGACCTGGTGCGCAGCGAGCTGGGCCCGCTCCAGGAGGCGCGGGGCGGTGCGGAACCGCTGCTGAAGACGCTGTCGGTGTACTTCGAGTCGGGCTGCGTCGCGGCCGAGACGGCCCGCCGGCTGGCGCTGAGCGTGCGCGCCCTCACCTACCGGCTGGAGCGCATCCACCAGCTGACCGGCTCCGACCCGTCCGACCCGATGCACCGCTACACCCTCCAGACGGCGGTGATCGGGGCCCGGCTGCTGGACTGGCCCGCGAAGGAGGTGTGAGCCGCCCCCGCGCTGTCTCCCCGCTCCTGCCGGGTCCCGGCAGGACCGCGCCCCGACGGCGCTCCCCGCATGCGGGCCGGCCGCCCTCCGCCTAGCGTGATCACTCGGGGGATTCCGGCGGTGTGCGCAACGAGGGAGATCCGCACCATGGCCCGACACGCGCGGAAGCCACGGGAGCCGGCCGAGGGCGGGCAGGGACGCGGCTCGTCCCACCGCTGGTGGGTGCTGGGGGTCATCGGGCTCGCCCAGCTGATGGTGGTGCTCGACGCGACGATCGTGAACATCGCGCTGCCCTCCGCCCAGCAGGCCCTCGGCTTCAGCGACGGCAACCGCCAGTGGATCGTGACGGCGTACGCCCTCGCCTTCGGCTCGCTGCTGCTGCTCGGCGGCCGGATCGCCGACCTGGTCGGCCGCCGGGTGGTGTTCCTGACCGGACTGGTCGGCTTCGCGCTGGCCTCGGCGATCGGCGGTGCCGCCCCGAGCTTCGAGGTCCTGGTGCTGGCCCGCACCCTCCAGGGCATGTTCGGCGCGCTGCTGGCCCCGGCCGCGCTCTCCCTGCTCACCACGACGTTCACCGTCCCGAAGGAGCGGGCGAAGGCCTTCGGTATCTACGGGGCCATCGCGGGCGCGGGCGGTGCGGTGGGGCTGCTGCTCGGCGGGGTGCTCACGGAGTACCTGGACTGGCGCTGGTGCCTGTACGTGAACCTGCTGTTCGCGCTCGTCGCCTTCCTCGGCGGCTGGCGCCTGCTGGACGCGGGCGCGCCCGTGGACCGGCCGAAGCTCGACATCCCGGGGACCGTGCTGGTCTCGGCCGGACTCTTCTGCATCGTGTTCGGATTCTCCAGGGCCGAGACGCATCCGTGGAGTTCCCCCGACACCTGGGGGTTCCTGGCGGCCGGGGCGGTGCTCGTGGCGGCGTTCGCGTGGTGGCAGACCAGGGCCGCCCATCCGCTGCTGCCGATGCGGGTGGTGCTCGACCGGGACCGGGCCGCGTCGTTCCTCGCGATGTTCATCTCCGGCGGCGGCCTGTTCGGGGTGTTCCTGTTCCTCACGTACTTCCTGCAGAAGAGCCTTTTCTACTCGCCGGTCAGCACCGGCCTGGCCTTCCTGCCGATGATCGCCGTCATGATCGCGACGTCCGTGACGACGACGAACGTCCTGGTGCCGAGGCTCGGCGCCAAACCGATCGTGCCGCTCGGCATGGGTCTCGCGGCGGCCGGCATGGTGTGGCTGACCGCACTGGACCTGAACAGCACCTATCTCGCCCATGTGCTGCCCCCGCTGATCTGCCTGGGGCTCGGACTGGGCATGATCTTCGCCACGGCGATGAACCTGGCCACCGCCGGGGTCGCCGCCCGGGACGCCGGGGTGGCCTCCGCGATGGTCAACACCAGCCAGCAGGTGGGCGGTTCCATCGGTACGGCGCTGCTGAACACCCTCGCCACCAGCGCGGCCGCCAACTACCTGGTCGGCCGCCGCCCGACCCCGGAGGCCGTCGCCCAGGCCCAGCTGGAGAGCTACTCCACCGCGTACTGGTGGTCCGCCGGCTTCTTCGCCGTCGGGTTCCTGGTCACTGTGCTCCTCTACCGCCGGGGCGTGCCGCACCCCCACCCGGTGGAGGAACCCGCACGGACACGGGGCTGACCCCGGCCCTCAGCGGTCGCCGCTCCCGGCGGTCCGGGCGCGGCCCTCAGCGGTTACCGCTCCCGGCGGTCCGGGCGCCCTCGGTGAGACGTACGAACGTGATGGCCTCGCCCACGGTCCGGTGGTCCGCCTCGCTACCGTCGACCGTGAGCCCCGTGAGCCCCGTGAGCCCCGTGAGCCCCGTGAGCCCCGTGAGCCCCGTGAGCCCCGTGAGCCCCGTGAACCCCGTGAGCCCCGTGAGCCCCGGGTACGCGCGGAGCCGCCGTGCGATCCGGGGGTGCCGGGGCGCGTATCGCGCCATCAGCTCGCCGCCCTCCCCGGCCGGTAGATCGGCCGCCGTCACCGCGTGGAACCGGCGGCCGACCTGCACGGTGGCCTGCGGCGTCTGTTGCAGATCGCGGTACCAGTCGGCGGCGGGCCCGGATCCGGACGCCACCGTCCAGCTCCGCCGGCCGTCCACCGTCGCGGACTCGACGACCTCGACGGCCGTCCGGCGCGACTGCCCCGAGTCGCGCCCGGTGTGGACGAGGAGCAGCAGACGCCCCCGGAACAGGGGTCCGAGCCCGGCCCGGAACATATGGACCGGCAGCCGGACGGCGGCACGCCGCCAGCCCGTCGGAGGGGACGGGGGCCCGGGGTCGGGCGAGGCCGCGGATTGATGCGTCACGGTGCAAACGTTGCACAATCCAAAGGTGTACGCCACCGACGCGCTCCGTGAACCGATGGCGGGACGACACCTTTCGGTCACGGCCCCGCCCGGCTGCCGGTACTGCCGGTCAGGCACGGTACAAAGGGGCATGGCCGCGCACGAACAGGCATCTGAGAAACGACCGTCCGCTCCCGGCAGGGACGACGTCGACGCGGTGACGCGGGCCGTGCTGACCGCGTCGAGACTGCTGGTGGCGGTCTCCGCACGGTCGCTGGCGGCCGTCGAGGACCGGGTGACGCTGCCGCAGTTCCGGCTGCTGGTGGTCCTCGCCACGCACGGGGACGCCAAGCTCGTCTCGCTGGCCGAGCGCCTGGGCGTCAATCCGTCGACCGCGATGCGGATGCTGGACCGGCTGATCGTCGCGGGTCTGGCCGAACGGCAGGTCAATCCGGCCAACCGCCGGGAGACGGCACTGCGGGTGACCCCGGAGGGGCTCCAACTGGTCGAGGACGTCACGGCCGTCCGCCGCCGGGAGATCGCCTCGATCGTCGAACGCCTCGCGCCGGAGCAGCGGTCCGCGCTGATCGAGGCGCTGACGGCGTTCAGCGCGGCGGGCGGCGAGCCGGCCGTGTCCGGGGGCGGCGCGGACGCGTACCCCCTGGGCTGGATGCCCGACCTCCCCGCCGCCCAGGACGACTGACGGTTCAGTCGGCGGTCTGTGCCAGCTCCTCCTGCGGCGCGGGCACCCGGGCGGCGGGAATCGTGCCGCTGCCGGCCCCGGGAGCCGGGCCGCCGTCCTTGTCGCGCCACTTCTTGATCAGCTCGACGGCGGGCTGGGTCCAGCGCGCGGTGAGCGGGCCGACGATGACCAGGATCAGGACGTACGCGGTGGCGATGGGGCCGATGCGGGGCTCGGTCGCCACGGCCAGACCGGCGATGACGATGGAGAACTCGCCGCGGGCGACGAGCGTGCCGCCGGCCCGCCAGCGCCCGCGCGACCCGATGCCGGCCCGCCGGGCCGCGTACCAGCCGGTGGCGATCTTGGTGAAGACGGTGACGACGGCCAGCAGTGCGGCCGGGAGCAGCACCGGCGGGATGTCCGCGGGATTGGTGGAGAGCCCGAAGAACACGAAGAAGACGGCGGCGAAGAGATCCCGCAGCGGGGTCAGCAGCTTGCGTGCCCCCTCCGCGACCTCTCCGGAGAGCGCGATGCCGACGAGGAACGCCCCGACGGCCGCGGACACCTGCAACTGCTGGGCCACCCCGGCGACGAGCACGGTCAGCCCGAGCACGACGAGCAGCAGCATCTCGGGGTTGTCGGAGGACACGGCCCGGCTGATCAGCCGCCCGTGCCGCAGCGCGAGATAGAGGACGAATCCGACGGTGCCGAGCGCGACGAGGAGCGCGATGCTCCCGCCGGCCAGGCCGACGCCTGCGAGCATCGCGGTGAGCAGCGGCAGATAGACGGCCATCGACAGGTCCTCGATGACCAGCACCCCGAGGATGACGGGCGTCTCCCGGTTGCCGAGCCGCCCCAGATCGGCGAGCACCTTGGCGATCACCCCGGACGACGAGATCCAGGTGACCCCGGCCAGCGCCACCGCCCCCACGGGCCCCCACCCGAGCAGCAGCGCGGCGACGGCCCCCGGTGTCGCGTTGAGCACGAAGTCCACGGCGCCGGACGGGTACTGCGTCTTCAGACTGGTGACGAGTTCACTCGCGCTGTACTCCAACCCCAGCAGGAGCAGCAGCAGGATGACGCCGATCTCGGCGCCGACGGCGGTGAACTCCTCACTGGCCCCGAGCGGCAGCAGCCCGCCCTGGCCGAACGCGAGTCCGGCGAGCAGATAGAGGGGGATCGGCGAGAGCCCTATTCGCCCGGCGAACCGCCCGATGATGCCCAGTCCCAGAATGACGGAGCCGAGCTCCACCAGTAGTGCGGTCGTGTTGTCGTGCACGGTCAGCCCTCCGCAATGATTTCGGAGAGCGTGTCCACGCCCTCGCGCGTACCGACGGCGACGAGCGTGTCCCCGATGGCGAGCCGGAAGTCCGGCCCAGGTGACGGATGCGCACTGTGCGTACGCAGCACCGCCACGATCGAGGCCCCGGTCCGGGTCCGCGCCCGGGTGTCCCCGAGCAGCCGGCCCCCGTACGGGGAACGCGTCCCGAGCGGTATGTGCTCGGTGACCAGATCGATGCCGTCGGTCCGTACGGCGTCGATCGGCGCGGCGTCGATGAGGTGCGCGAGCCCGGTGGCCTCCTGTGGGGTCAGGGGTACGGAGAGCCGGCACGAATCAGGATCGTCCTGGTCGTAGAACCCGATGAACCGGCGCCCGTCGTGGTGCACGACGACGGAGATGTGCTGGCCCGATTCGGTGGTGTAGTCGTACTGCACTCCGACTCCGGGCAGCGTGGTGCGGTGGGTTCCCATGACTTCCTCCCGAGGAGCGCGACGCTTACTGAACGCACTTGGTGATCTCTTTAGTCCCGCATTACCCTAACCGGACCCTTGATGGGGCCTTCGGGTTTGCGTTTCGCCGGTGGGCGGACGGCTCCCTCGGTGCGCCTTGCACTGCGGGGCGGGTGGCCCTCTCCGGTACGCCTCGCTCTCCGGCGCCACGGACGAGTGGTGCGGTTTACGGGGTTCGGGCGGTGAACGGTGCGGGCTCGGGTTCAGTGATGGGCGATTTGACCATGTATGCCGGACTTCGTGAAGCTGCTTCGAAATGGCAGGATGCGTCCAGAGAACCCGAGGTCAGGCAGTCTGCTCCCCGCGCGTGCGGGGATGAACCCAGGCCCAGGCGCTCGTACACGCCCAGGCCGACTCTGCTCCCCGCGCGTGCGGGGATGAACCCAGGCTCGACGGGAGTGGGCCGCGGCCGGACAGCTGCTCCCCGCGCGTGCGGGGATGAACCCCTGTTCCCCGAGTGCGGGGTGACAACCTTGGCCTGCTCCCCGCGCGTGCGGGGATGAACCCGCCGAACTCACTGGATTTGCCGGGCGCTTGGACTGCTCCCCGCGCGTGCGGGGATGAACCCTCCCCTGTGCGCAGGGCCGGGGGCAGGCCCATCTGCTCCCCGCGCGTGCGGGGATGAACCCGCCCAAATGCTCATGACCTGTTGGTTGCATGCCTGCTCCCCGCGCGTGCGGGGATGAACCCCGGCGCATCGTCCGATGGATCGAAGACCTTGACTGCTCCCCGCGCGTGCGGGGATGAACCCGATGTGGCCAAGACGTACATCGGGTAGTCGTACTGCTCCCCGCGCGTGCGGGGATGAACCCGTTGACCACGGCGCCGATGAGGTAGTGCGGGGCTGCTCCCCGCGCGTGCGGGGATGAACCCCCCGCCGCGTCGCAAAGTGCTGCCAGCAGTCCCTGCTCCCCGCGCGTGCGGGGATGAACCCACGGTCGGCAACATCCTCATGAACACGATCTACTGCTCCCCGCGCGTGCGGGGATGAACCCTGGGTGGCGATGGGTGAGCCGTCGAACGGCCCCTGCTCCCCGCGCGTGCGGGGATGAACCCGACGGTGCCCATGGCGGGCCTCCCAACAAGGGCTGCTCCCCGCGCGTGCGGGGATGAACCCGTCAAGGTCGGAGTGCTCATCGAATCCGAGGACTGCTCCCCGCGCGTGCTGGGATGAACCCACGTCCGCCGTGGTCATCGGGGCTGCCGAGGTCTGCTCCCCGCGCGTGCGGGGATGAACCCGTCTGCTGCCCCTTCGACGGGTCGACGGCCCACTGCTCCCCGCGCGTGCGGGGATGAACCTCCGCCGGTCGACAAGGAGCACGAGACCGTGGTCTGCTCCCCGCGCGTGCGGGGATGAACCCGCAACGGCCGGCGCCAGAAACCCGGCATGCGCCTGCTCCCCGCGTGTGCGGGGATGAACCCAAGCTGAAGGACGCCTGGCAGTCGCTGCGCGCCTGCTCCCCGCGCGTGCGGGGATGAACCCTTGCCGACCTCCTTCGGGAGTATGCCCGCCCGCACCTGGACCGCTGCTGGCCTCGGGTACGGGCGGGAGATCAGCGAGCCGGGCGCTCCGGGTGCGACTGCCCGCGATGTCATGGGGCCCCGAGTCCGTGCCATGCTCCACACGCGAGAGGCGTGGGCATACGCAACCCAGGGCAGAAGCGCGGGGTTCCAGCGGGCGACGGCCCGAGCAGCCGAGGCGCTGGCAGCAGCAGGCAGCGACGAAGAGCCTTACTGGATTGCGTACTTCGACGAGGCAGAACTCGCGGACGTCACCGGGGGACGGCTTCTCGACCTCGCCCGCGCCGACACGCCGCCCAGGCAGCTGCCGAGATCCGGACCGCCCTGGCATACCGCGGCCAGGAGGCCGGGCGTTCCCACGCGCTCGACCGTATCGGCCTGGCGGAATGCCAGTTCCTCGCTGGCGATATCCGGTCGGCCGCCGCCGAAGCAACCCTCGCGGTGCAGGCCGCGCGAGGGACGCAGTCGGGGCGTGTCCGCGCGCAGCTCGGGCAGTTGTACCCCTACACCGTGGGGCACAGCGCCTCGCGTCCGGTGCGCGAGGCGCGCGATAGTATCCGCGACCTGCTGTCGAGCTGAGGGACGGGCGCATGACGACATTGGCCGTGACCGGGCATATGGACCTGACAGACGAGAGCGTGCCGCTCGTGCGCGAGGCTCTTCGCAGTCTGCTGGCCGGCTACAGCGAGGACCTGACGGGGGTCTCCTGCATTGCAGCGGGATCGGACAGCATCTTCGCCGAAGAGGTTACTGCCGTGGGCGGGCGTTTGGTGGTCGTGATCCCCTCTCAGGACTACCGCGCCCGGAAGGTCAAGCCAGAGTACGCGGCAGTTTTCGATCACCTGGTCGAGACCGCCGTCGAGGTGTTTACGCTGCCGCATGAGACTGCCGGCCGCAGCGCTTACGAGGCGGCCAACGCCGAGCTCTTGCAGCGTGCCGATCGGCTCGTCGCCGTCTGGGACGGCCTTCCTCCTTCGGGGAAGGGCGGGGGTACAGCGGACACGGTGGAGGAGGCCCGAGCCGCTGGAGTGCCGGTAGATGTGGTGTGGCCGGGTGGAGCGGCACGACGGGGCTGACCCCGGACACGACGAAGGGGCCCCGCCGCAGGCCGAAGCCGGAAGCGGGGGCGTTCTGGATCATGCGCGGCGACGGTCGAGCAGCGCATACGCGGCTGGAGACGTGGTCGGGGCGGGCACGGACGCCCGTCGCGTCGGCATACGAGCGCATCCGGGTCTCCCGGCGGGGGCTGGAGGCTGTACCCGGCCGGGCAGGGGTGCCCGCTGGTCCCATTAGCCCCGTTACGCCCGTCTGCTCTGCTTTTCCCGCCGCACCGGTTGCGCCTCAGACGCCCTTCTCACCGCGTAGCACCGACGGGCCAGGGGCCGACACCTCGGCCCGAGCGGTGAAATGCTCCACCGCGTTACCCGGATCGGGTGCGCCCTCCTTGAGCCGAGGCAACCCTCCGGAGCCAGGCAGGTGGCATGCGCGCACTCCGTTGGTTCAGTCAGTTTGACGTGCGGCTGCCTCGTAGTGAACGACCGAAAATGATCAGCACGATGATGACTACCACCACGCGAATCCCTGGGTCGACTGGGGACATGGAACCGGCACCAGCTCCAATGACTGTCAGTAAGAGCTGTCGGGTGAACGGCTGGACGAACTCAGGTTGTGCGGCTGCAGGTCCATGTGCTGCGGTCATGACTCATTCCGTTCTGCAGAGTGGCTTGGCGTGCAGGCTGACGGGCGAGGATCCTGGCGAGGCGCGACGTAGATGGCCGCCCAACTCGCAGCTTGGTGCGCCTACTTCAGGAGCATGACACACGTGGGTCATCCCCGAGCGGTCTTCCAGGAACCTGGTTGCAAGGTCATGAGTGCTCAACATGAGTTCATGCAGTTGAGGATGCTGTGGACTGAACGTATGAGATTGCAGGAGCCGACCATCCGGACCCGGTTCCCTCGCACGTGCGAGGGAACCGGGTCCGGATGGTCGGTGTAGTCCAGCCCCCGATGGGGTTCATCCCCGCGTACGCGGGGAGCAAGCGTTGGGTGACGCCCAACGGGAGTTCATGCAGGGGACATCCCCACACTTGTGGGGACTGGGGGCCGAGCCGACCTACGCCCGCGGCGCAACTCGCCAAGTTCGACGAGCCCGACGAGGGTCCAGAGTATGTCGGGACGAGGACAGTCCCAAGTTGCCGAATCGGGCAAACAGCCCTCCTCTCTCATTTACCCCCTTCGGGACGGACGCTGCCGTCTTCCCAAGCCCCGAGGGCAGCCCCGCTCATTACCGCGAACACGTCCTCCAAGGTGTGGATTCAGAAGACGAGGCACATTCGAACGCCAAGCTGTATTCAATGTCCGCATGTCCCACGCAAGCCGGATACGCCCCCTCCCCAGCTCGGCGTTGACCGCGCCCACTCGCACCGTGTGGGCCAAGCACGACCGTCCCACCGAAGGCTGGTTGCCCCTCTGGCAGCACATGTCGGACAGCGCGGCTGTCGCCGGCCTCCTCTGGGACGAGTGGGTTCCCCGCCTGATCCGGCAGCAGATTGTTGACGTCGTCCCGCACCCGGACGACGCCCGCCGCCTCGTCGTCTGGCTCGCTGCCACGCACGACATCGGGAAGGCGACGCCCGCCTTCGCCTGCCAGGTCGAAGGGCTCGCCGACGGCATGCGCGGGGCCGGGCTGGACATGCCGCACCAGAAGCAGTGGGGGGACGATCGGCGTATGGCGCCGCACGGGCTGGCCGGGCAGTTCCTGATGCAGGAATGGCTCGTGGAGCGGCACGGGTGGACGGTGCGCGCGGCCGGGCAGTTCGCAGTGGTGGCCGGCGGGCACCACGGAGTGCCACCCGGATACGCGCAGATTCACGATCTCGACAGGCACCCCGAGCTGCTGCGCACTCCGGGGCCGAGCGAGGCACTTTGGCGCGGTGTGCAGGACGAGTTGCTTGATGCCTGCGCGGAGGCTTACGGCGTACGCGAACGACTCGACGCCTGGCGCTCGGTGAAGCTGCCGCAGACCGTGCAGGTGCTGCTGACGGCCCTCGTCATCGTCTCCGACTGGATCGCGAGCAACCCCGACCTCTTTCCGTACTTTCCCGAAGACGTGCCGCGTACCCCGGACGAGCGGATTGCCGCCGCCTGGCGCGGACTTGACCTGCCCGGCCCGTGGGAGCCCGCAGAGCCGGAGGGGACGCCGGCCGAGTTGTACGCATCGCGGTTCGACCTGCCGGCCGGGGCCGGGATCCGGCCGGTGCAGGAAGCTGCCGTACGGCTCGCGCGTGCCCTTCCCGAGCCGGGGCTGATGGTGATCGAGGCACCGATGGGGGAGGGGAAGACCGAGGCGGCCCTCGCCGCCGTGGAGATATTCGCGGCCCGCAGCGGGGCCGGCGGATGCTTCGTCGCCCTGCCGACCCGGGCGACGGGCAACGCCATGTTCCCGCGCCTCCTGAAGTGGCTGGGCCACCTGCCGGGCGCCGAGCGCCACTCGGTCTTCCTCGCGCATGCCAAGGCCGCGCTGAACGACGAGTACGTGGGGCTGATGCGCGCGGGCGGAGGAGGTGGCGTCCGAGCGGTGGATGTGGACGGACCCACCGGCACCCGCCGGGCCTCGCGGGACGCCCGGCCGGGTGCGGCCGAGCTGATAGCCCACCAGTGGCTGCGAGGCCGTAAGAAGGGAATGCTCTCATCCTTCGCGGTCGGGACGATCGACCAACTCCTTTTCGCCGGGCTCAAGAGCCGCCACCTGGCGCTGCGCCATCTCGCGCTGGCGGGCAAGGTCGTCGTGATCGATGAAGCTCACGCCTCCGACGCCTACATGAACGTCTACCTGGAGCGGGTGCTGTCCTGGCTGGGCAGCTACAGGGTGCCCGTCGTCGTGCTGTCCGCGACGCTGCCCGCCGCCACGCGTCGGGCTCTGATCCGGGCATACACGGGTGACACGTCTCCGGAGGGAACCTCCGACAACGCCACCGCCGCGCAGGGATATCCGGTGCTGACGGCCGTCGCGCCGGGCAGCGCTCCACTGACCGAGTGCCCGCCGGCGGCCGCCGACCGGAGTACGGACGTCCTGCTCGAACCCCTCGACGACGATGTGTCGGTGCTCGGCGACACCTTGGCCGACGCGCTGTCCGGCGGTGGCTGCGCACTCGTCGTACGGAACACCGTCGACCGGGTGCTGGAGACGGCGGAACGGCTGCGCTCCCGCTTCGGCGGCACAGCGGACGTCACCGTCGCACACTCCCGCTTCATGGACCTGGACCGGGCCGCGCTGGATGCGAGGCTCCTGAGACTCTTCGGACCGAACGGTGATCGTCCGCGTGGGCCGAAACCGCACATCGTCGTGGCGAGCCAGGTCGCGGAGCAGTCCCTTGATGTCGATTTCGACCTCCTGGTCACCGACCTCTGTCCCGTGGACCTCATGCTCCAGCGGATGGGGCGCCTGCACCGGCACCAGCGGGGGCCCGGCCAGAACCAACGGCCGCCGGCCCTGCGCCGGGCCCGTTGCCTGGTCACGGGGGTTGACTGGAACGGCACACCGCCCGAACCGGTACGGGGTTCGGAGCGGGTGTACGGACGGCACACCCTGCTGCGGTCCCTCGCCGTGCTCCGCCCGTACCTGCACGCGCCGGGCGGCACGCTGAGCCTTCCGAAGGACATCCTCCAGCTCGTCCAGACGGCGTACGGAGAACAGCCGATCGGCCCGGCGAGCTGGGCGGAGGCGATGACCGCCGCGGATCTGGAGCACCGGACCCGCCGTGCGGAGCAACAGACCGAGGCGGAGGTCTACCGGCTGGACCGGGTCCGCAAGCCGGGGCGGCCGGTGATCGGCTGGATCGACGCGGGTGTGGGCGACGCCGACGACTCCCGGGCCGGCCGCGCCCAGGTCAGGGACAGTGAGGAGAGTCTTGAGGTATTGGTCGTCCAGCGGCAGCCGGACGGTTCGCTGACCACGGTTCCCTGGCTCGACCGGGGGCGCGGAGGGCTGGCGCTGCCCACCGACGCGATTCCGCCGCCGAGGGCGGCAAGAGCCCTTGCCGGGAGCACGATGCGGCTGCCGTTCCACTTCTCGAAGCCATGGGTCCTGGACCGGTCCATCGACGAGCTGGAGGAGCTGCTGATTCCGGCCTGGCAGGCGAAGGAGTGTCCGTGGCTGGCCGGGGAGCTGATTCTGGAGCTCGACGAGCACTGTCAGACCCAACTGGCAGGCTATGAGATCGAGTACAGCAGTACTGACGGACTCAGGGTGGGGCGCCCCGGCGCCCTCGACGTAAGGCTGGTGGAACACGTGCCGTCGTTCGATCTGGTGTCACGCCCGTGGCTGCCGGTCCAGCGGGTCGACGGCACGACTGCCGAGCTGTCCTTGCTGGACGTGTTCGCCCAGGCAAGCAGTGTGCGCAGGCTGGTGGGTGACGTCCCGACGCAGGAATTCGCCCTGTTCAGACTGTTGTTGGCGATCCTGCACGACGCGGTGGACGGGCCGGACGACGTCGAGGACTGGGCGGAGCTCTGGGAGAGCGAGGACGCCTTCGAGGCCGTACCGGCCTACCTGGAGCGGCATCGTGCACGCTTCGACCTGCTCCATCCGCACCAGCCCTTCTTCCAGGTCGCCGGGTTGCACACGGAGAAGGACGAAGTCTTCTCCCTGAACCGCATCGTGGCCGATGTCCCCAACGGCGACCCTTTCTTCAGCATGCGTATGCCCGAGGCCGAGCGCCTCGGTTTCGCCGAGGCAGCCAGATGGCTGGTCCACGCCCATGCCTTCGACACGTCGGGCATCAAGTCCGGCATGGCGGGCGACGACCGGGTCAAGGGCGGAAAGGTCTACCCGCAGGGAGTCGGCTGGGCGGGCAACCTGGGCGGGGTGATGGCGGAGGGGACGAACCTGCGTGAATCGCTGCTCCTCAATCTCGTAGCTCCCGACCACTCCACCTTGCGTTTCAGGGACGACGACGCTCCGGCCTGGTGCCGCGAGCCGAACGGACCAGGAGCGGAGTCGCCGCTGAACCTCGCCTCCCGGCCCTCCGGCCCCCGGGATCTCTACACCTGGCAGACGCGGAGGGTGCGCCTGCACCACGACGACACCGGTGTGTACGGCGTCGTGCTCGGCTACGGAGACCCCATCGCGTCAAGGAACAAGCAGCTGCTGGAGCCCATGACGGGCTGGCGGCGCAGCGAGGCGCAGGAGAAGAAGCACGGACTGCCGCGCGTCTACATGCCCCGCGAGCACGACCCCGCACGAGGTGCCTGGCGTGGCCTGGCCGGCCTTCTCCAGAACGTGCCGGGGAAGGGCGGAGCGCAGAGCGGGGAGCCGGCGGCCTTTCTCCGGCCGGGCCTGCTGAACTGGATGGCACGACTGGTCCACGAACAGGCCCTGCCTAGAGGCTTTCTCTTCAGGACGCGCATCGTCGGGGCGCGATACGGAACGCAGCAGTCGGTGATCGACGAGTTGATCGACGACGGCGTCACCATGCCCGTCGTCCTGCTGCACGCGCAGGACAAGCGGTACGCCGCTGCGGCCGTCGACGCGGTGGGAGACGCGGACCTCGCGGTGAGAGCGCTGGGTGACCTCGCTGCCGACCTCGCCCGAGCGGCCGGTTCCGACCACGACGCCCACCGCGATGCCGCACGCGAACGGGGATACGGCGAGCTGGACGGCCCCTACAGGCTCTGGCTGAGGCGGCTCGGGGAGAGCGACGACCCGGCGCGCGAGCGTGAGGCATGGCAGAAACGGGTGGGCCGGATCATCAGGGATCTGGGCGACGACCTGCTGGATTCCGTGACCACCGCCGCGTGGGAGGGCCGAGTGCTGGACCTGGGCAAGGGCCCCCAGTGGTTCGACGACACGAGCGCCGACAAGTGGTTCCGGATCCGGTTGGGCAAGGCACTGCCCAGGGCCCTTCCGATCCCCGCGCCGCGCGGCGCCACATCGCAAGGTTCAGTCGACGCACAGGATTTGGTGGAGGAGACGGCATGAGCGCGGACCGGCGAGGGAGCGGCGCGTCGACCGACGCCCCCGTACAGACAGAACCCCTGTCCGCCGCAGCCCTGATCAACGAGACGGTGCACTCCCATGTCTCACGCCTGCAGTGGGGGTACCGAGAGGATCGCTCGGAGGCTGTCGCCACCGTGGCACGCATCAGGCGGGGTGCCGGGAAGCCGGCCGGCGAGATCCCTGACCTCTGGGGCCTCATCGGGGCCGAAGCACTGTACGTACGAGGGTGGCGCGAGGAGGACGCGGGCCGCGCCGAGAGCGCGGTTCACATGGCCGTCACCCTGTGGGCACTGCATCAACAGGGCCACCATGCGGCGGACATGCACGTCAAGGACGGCCCTGGCCTCGGCAGGGCCGTGCGCAAGCTGATGCCCGACGCCGCGATGGACGAGCCCATCCGCAAGCGGTTCGTACGCGCCGGCACAGCGACGTCCATCGACGCCCTGGCCACTCGTCTGCGCGAACTCGTCGTGCTGCTGAGGCGCGACGACATCGCCATGGACTACGGGAAGCTCGCCTCGCAGCTGTACGCCTGGCAGCGGCCGGGAGGCCGGGCCGAGGTGCATCGCGCATGGGGCCGGAGCTTCCACTCGTACGGGCCGGTCAAGCCCGAGGGGGACGCCCCGTAACGAGCTCGGGGACCCCGCATCATCGCCTCTGCCTACCGGGTGCTCCACCGCCGGATCATCCGCACGACCGACAAGGACCCTTCGTGAGCCGCACCATTCTCGACGTGCACATCCTCCAGACCGTTCCGCCCAGCAACCTGAACAGGGATGACACCGGATCGCCGAAATCCGCGGTGTACGGGGGCGTCCGGCGTTCCCGTGTGTCCAGCCAGGCGTGGAAGCGGGCCACCCGGACGGCGTTCCGGGACCTCCTCGACCCCGCCGAACTGGGCGTGCGCACCCGGAAGGTGGCCGAGGCGCTGGCCGAGCGGATCATCGCCCAGGACGAGACACTGAGCGACCAGAGGGAGAAGGTGCTCGCCTTCGCCGCGGACACGGTCGTCGCGGCGACCGGCACCAAGGTCGAGGCTCCCAAGCGCAAGGAGAGTGCGGCCAAGAGCGCGGCCAGGAACGGGGAGGAAGGCCCTGAGCCGGCACCGGAGTCCTCCTACCTCCTGTTCTTGAGCGCCCGTCAGATCGACTCCCTTGCCGGCCTCGCGGTCGAAGGGCTGCGGTCGGGCGAGCAGGCCAAGGAGTTCTTCAAGAACAAGGAGAGGAAGGCCAAGGCCAAGGCTCTCGCCAACAGCAGCCACTCCGTCGACATCGCGCTCTTCGGGCGGATGGTCGCGGACACCACCGACATCAATGTGGACGCGGCCGCCCAGGTCGCTCACGCGATCGGGGTGCATGCGGTGGAGACCGAGTCCGACTACTTCACCGCTGTCGATGACCGAAATGCCTCCGGCGAGTCCGGGGCCGGAATGATCGGCACCGTCGACTTCAACTCGAGCACCCTCTACCGCTACGCCGCGGTCGATGTGGACCGGCTGTACGACAACCTCGGAGCGGGTTCGAACGACGGGAGCCGCGCGACCGAGCCGGTACGCAGGGCCGTCGAGGCGTTCCTGGAGGGCTTCATCACCTCCCTCCCCACCGGCAAGATCAACACATTCGGCAACCACACCCTCCCCGACGCCGTCGTGGTGAAGCTGCGGACGTCCCGCCCGATCAGCTTCGCCGGGGCCTTCGAGGCGCCCGTGGTCGCGAAGGGCACGGGGGGCCATGTCGAGGAGGCGTGCGCGGCGCTCGCCTCGTACGTTCCCGGTGTCGAGGCGGCGTACGGAGCCGAGAAGGACACGAGCACGTGGGTCGTGCGGGTCGGATCAGCCACGGACGCGCTGGCGGGCCTGGGTACCGAGGTCACCCTGCCTCAGCTCGTCGAGTCGGTGGGTGCGGCTGTCGGAGACCGGCTGGGAGGCGTCTGAATGAGCGTCCTGACCCTCCGGCTCGCCGGTCCGCTCCAGGCCTGGGGCTCTTCGGCCCGTTTCTCGCGCCGCACCACGGATTCGGCGCCCACCAAGAGCGGAGTGGTCGGCCTCCTGGCGGCAGCGCTCGGACGCCCCAGAGACGGTGACCTCTCCGACCTGGCCGCGTTGCGCTTCGGCGTACGCATCGACCAGCCGGGCACCCGCATCCGGGACTTCCAGACCGCGCACCACGACGACACGGGCAAGTCCATGCCGGTGTCCGAACGCTTCTACCTTGCGGACGCAGTGTTCGTCGCTGGGCTTGAGGGCGATGAGGACCTGCTCGTACGACTGCTCGCTGCCGTACGCCATCCCGTCTTCCTGCCCTTCCTCGGCCGGAGGTCATGCCCGCCGAGCCGCAACATCGATCTGGGGCTGCATCCCGGAGCGGAGCTAGCCGCGACGCTGGCCGCCCACGAGTGGCAGGCGTCCGACTGGTACTGCCGGCGACGGCGCAAGGACGAGTCCGTCGACCTCACCGTGCTCCTGGAAACCGGGCCCGACGACGACGGTGCGGAGGGGCCGGGTGATGCGGTACGGGATCAGCCGATCAGCTTCGACCCGCGTCATCGGCGGTACGGGCTGCGAGGCGTGGTCGCGCGAACGGTGACGGTGCCCAACCCCCGTGCCGACCGGAGGAACGAGCGGACAGCCCTCGCCTCGCACGATGTGGTGGGCCACCTCACTCCGCTGGACAGGGACGGTGCCTGACATGTACCTCACGCGCTTTCGCTTCAACGCGGCGAGGACCGGTGCCCGGCGGCTGCTGACGTCACCACAGATGCTGCACGCGGCGGTGATGTCCTCCTTCCCCGACGCACCCCCCACACCCGACGGGGGACCGCGGGTGCTCTGGCGGATCGACTACAACTCGGCGGCCGAGGTGCTGCTGTACGTCACCAGCCCGGCCAGGCCGGATCTGACACATCTGGTGGAGCAGGCGGGCTGGCCGACGGCGGAGCCCCAGGGCTGGTCGACGTACGACTACGCCACCTTCCTGACCGGACTGTCCGCCGACAGTGTCTGGGCGTTCCGGCTTACGGCCAACCCGGTGCACAGCATCCGTCGCAAGGAGGGTGAGCCGACGAAACGCACCGCGCACCGGACTCCCCGCTACCAGATCGAGTGGCTGCTCAAGCAGCAGGACCGCGGCGGCTTTGCCATTGTGGAGAAGGCGCCGGAGGCCCGTCGCCTGGAGCGGGGGGATGAGTACGAGCTGGCGGTGGGCGGGGCCCGGGGGCTGTCATTCAGCAAGAACAGTGCTTCGTCCGTCATGAACGGTTCCCCGTTCGGCATGAACAGTTCCCCGTTCGGCAATAGCAGTGCCTCGTCCGTTAAGGACAGTTCCGCGAATAGGGGCAGCTCCGGCAGTAGGGGCAGTTCCGCGACGGCGGGCAGGAATGCCGTACGGATCGCCGCCGTGACCTACCAGGGCCGGCTGCGGGTGACCGACCCCGAGGTCTTCCGCCTGAGGCTGGCGTCCGGACTGGGTAAGGCGAAGGCCTACGGCTGCGGGCTGATGACCCTTGCTCCCGTGGTGTGAGGACGGACCATGACCTCTTCGTCGCTGGGAGCTCGCAAGCTCTCGTCACCGCGTGAACTGAGCAGGGTGGGGGACCGGCTGTCCTTCGTCTATCTGGAGCGGTGCGTCGTGCACCGCGACGCGCACGCCATCACCGCCGAGGACGCGGAGGGCACGAGGCACATTCCGTCGGCGACCATCGGAACACTCCTCCTCGGCCCCGGAACCCGCATCACCCATCAGGCCATGAGCGTCCTCGGCGAATGCGGAGCGGGCGTGGTCTGGGTCGGTGAACACGGAGTCCGCTTCTACGCGGGCGGGCGTGCCCTCACCCGCTCCTCCGTCCTGGTGCAGGCTCAAGCCACCGCGTGGGCGAACCAACGCCGACGCCTGGCGGTCGCCCGCGACATGTACCGGCTGCGCTTCCCGGACGAGGACCCGGCCCGCCTGACCCGCCACGAACTGCTCGGGCACGAGGGCACGCGCGTCAAAGCCTGCTACCGCAAGGAGGCTGCCCGCACCGGCGTCCCCTGGCACGGCCGTCACTACACTCCGGGCGACTTCGCATCCGGCGACGCGCCCAACCAGGCGATCACCGCGGCGGCCCAGTGCATGTACGGCATCGCCCACGCCGTCGTGGCCGCTCTCGGATGCGCTCCGGGCCTCGGGTTCGTCCACTCCGGCCATGAGCTGTCCTTCGTGCTGGACATAGCCGACCTCTACAAGACAGAAATCGGCATCCCGTTCGCGTTCGACGCCGCGGCCGAGGGCCCTGAAGACATCGGCCCCCGAACCCGGCGCGCCTTGCGGGACGCCGCGAACCGTACAGGCCTGATGGACCGCGTGGTCACCGACATCAAGCACCTCCTCGGGGCCGGGAGCGGTTCTGGAACCGGTGCTGATGCAGATGCAGGCGACGAAGAATCACGAGATCAGGTGATGCTTCAGTCGGACGGTGGAACGGAGCTCAGTGCCGGGCGTAATTACGATGAGGGCGTCATCTGGTGACGGTCATTGTCCTCACCAACTGTCCGATGGCCCTGCGCGGATTCCTCACGCGCTGGCTTCTGGAGATTTCCCCGGGCGTCTTCATCGGCGGCCCCTCCACGCGTGTGCGCCAGGCACTGTGGGCGGAGGTCAGGCAGTATTCGGGCCAAGGGCGAGCGCTCCTTGCGTACAGCGACAACAGCGAGCAGGGGTACGCCTTCGAGACCCACGACCACAAGTGGCACCCGGTGGATCACGAGGGCCTCACGTTGATCCTCCGCCCGAAGGACAGACCGCCGCCCGCTCTGTCCCCACCCACCAAGGGCTGGAGCAAGGCCGCGAAGCGGCGTCGGTTCGGGGGGTCTTGAGGGCGGCGAGACGTCTGCGTCGCTGAGGTTGATCGAACCGAGTCACACCACTGCCATCCCCGCTGCCCGCGCCCGTCAATGCCCGAAGCGGTGGCGGCCCCCGAAGGTGACGTGAGAGGTGAAATGTCCGAGTTGCTGAAGCTGCTTGAGTTCAGCCAGTCCGTCGGATAAACCCGCAGGTCACGGAGTCTGCTCCCCGCGCGTGCGGGGATGAACCCGACAGGAGGCGGCCCGATGGTTGCGGACATGACTGCTCCCCGCGCGTGCGGGGATGAACCCTTCATGACCACCCCGAGTGACCCGCCCACCGTCTGCTCCCCGCGCGTGCGGGGATGAACCCCCATAGACAATGCCAAAGAGTGTCGACATAGACTGCTCCCCGCGCGTGCGGGGATGAACCTGGCGTCGCCCACGCCCTCGACAACCGAATCGACTGCTCCCCGCGCGTGCGGGGATGAACCCCGACGGGTTGGCCACCAGTGCCCAGTTGGAAGACTGCTCCCCGCGCGTGCGGGGATGAACCCGTTGCACCGCTGCCGCAGATCCCCAGCCTCATCTGCTCCCCGCGCGTGCGGGGATGAACCCCGTAGAGGCTGCGGCTCCCGGCACCCGCACCCCTGCTCCCCGCGCGTGCGGGGATGAACCCCTCTGGTCGCTTGCCCTTGCCACAGCAGCAGTCTGCTCCCCGCGCGTGCGGGGATGAACCCGAGGGCCGGAGCAACTCGGCGCCCTGGAAGGCCTGCTCCCCGCGCGTGCGGGGATGAACCCTGAGGAGGCACGGGCCGCGGAGATCTCGACTCCTGCTCCCCGCGCGTGCGGGGATGAACCCGCGGTGGGGATCGGTGTCCGGCGGCTGAGCCGCTGCTCCCCGCGCGTGCGGGGATGAACCCTCGACCGTGGCCCCGGCCGGGAGCGGGTAGCCCTGCTCCCCGCGCGTGCGGGGATGAACCCAGCCCACCGCCATGGGCCGGTTTCACGAGGCACTGCTCCCCGCGCGTGCGGGGATGAACCCCCCTCGCCATGCCGGCCGAGCTCACCGGCGACCTGCTCCCCGCGCGTGCGGGGATGAACCCCTCATCGCCGCACACCTCTGGGGCAAGTCATACTGCTCCCCGCGCGTGCGGGGATGAACCCCTTCGATCTTCGAATCGTGGGGGGCGACCCGCCTGCTCCCCGCGCGTGCGGGGATGAACCCTACGACGTCCCCGGGGACGATCTCCCCAACTACTGCTCCCCGCGCGTGCGGGGATGAACCCCCCACGACGTCGCTCCCGGCCGACGCGATCACCTGCTCCCCGCGCGTGCGGGGATGAACCCATCACCGTGGGTGCTGACACGTCCGAGGCGGACTGCTCCCCGCGCGTGCGGGGATGAACCCTCGCTCGTGATCGCAACGACGGACGGGACGCGCTGCTCCCCGCGCGTGCGGGGATGAACCCGACGTCGCCCCCGCGGGCCCGATCTTCATGGACTGCTCCCCGCGCGTGCGGGGATGAACCCTCGAGCGGCAGGCCCATGTCGTGCTGGAGGAACTGCTCCCCGCGCGTGCGGGGATGAACCCAGCCTCACCGCCCGGCAACAGCAACGGCTCCTCTGCTCCCCGCGCGTGCGGGGATGAACCCGCCTTCGAGGTGCTGGCCGCCGAGCCCGAGATCTGCTCCCCGCGCGTGCGGGGATGAACCCGAGGTGCTGCCCGTTGAGCAGGCGGTGGCGAACTGCTCCCCGCGCGTGCGGGGATGAACCCACCATCTCGGTCGTCGACCTCGAACTGAACACCTGCTCCCCGGGCGTGCGGGGATGAACCCGTCTTGCCCGACCCGCCGGCCCGCTCCACCACCTGCTCCCCGCGAACGCGGGGATGAACCAGAAGCACCAACCTGCTCAGGTGAGTAGGTTGGCTGCTCTCTCCGCGCGCGCCGGGCCACTCGGCTCGGCGCCGTCGCGTCCGTACAGGCAGGCAGACCCCCGGACCGCTCCGGCCGGCCTCGCGGTGTCGGGGGACAGACGCCCAGGTGCCCGAAGGCGAACACCCACGACGCCCACGCGCCCCAGGCAGACGCGCGCGTGTCCGGACGGTTATCCCCAACCGTCCGGACACGCGCGGGTGTTGCTGTCGGAGGCGGACGTCAGTCCGTGACCTCGATCTTGCCGTTCTGGGGGGTCGAGGCCGCGGTGGCCGTTTCCGGCTGGGCCGGGATCTCCGACTTCGGGGTGGCGCCCCTGAGGTTCTTGAGCAGGGCGGTGAGGTCGACGCCCGTGGTGGAGCTGAGGAGCTCCATGCCCTGGGCGACGTTGTCCGTGACGGTGCGGGACAGCTGGCTCGCGCCGTCCGTCGAGATCACGGTCAGCTTGTCGATGGCGCTCAGCGGCTCGGACGCCTTGGCGACGACCTGCGGGAGTACCTCGACGAGCATCTGGAGCACGGCCGCGTCGCCGTACTGGGCGAAGGCGTCCGCCTTCTTCTGCATGGCCTCGGCCTCGGCCGAACCCCTCGCGGCGATGGCGGCGCCCTCGGCCTCGCCCTCGATGCGTACGGCGTCGGCGAGTGCGGAGCGGTGCAGCTTCTCGCCCTCACCGGTCAGGCGGGAGCGCTCGGCTTCCGCCTCGGCCTCCTTGACCTGGGCGATACGGCGGGCCTCGGCCTCCTGCTCGGCCTGGTAGCGGGCGGCGTCGGCGGGCTTGCGGACCTTGGTGTCGAGTTCGCGGTCCGTCAGCGCGGCCTGGCGCTCGGCGACCTTCTCCTGCTCCTGGAGGACTTCCTGCTGGCGGGCGGCCTCGGCGAGGGGACCGGCGGCGTTCGCCTTGGCGGCGGCGGCCTCCGTCTCGGCCTTGATCTCGGCCTGCTTGAGGTAGAACGTCCGCTCGGCGATGGCGATCTCCTCGGCCGCCTTCAGCCGGGCCTGCTCGGAGGCGCGGCGGGCGATCGCCTCGGCGATGTCCGCCTCCTGCTTGGCGCGGGCGGCCTCGGGGCGGCCGAGGTCCTCCAGGTAGGAGCCCTCGGTGGTGATGTCCTGGATCTGGAAGGCGTCCAGGATCAGGCCCTGGCCGGACAGGCTGGCCTCGGCCTCCTCCGCCACCTGGCCGGCGAACGCGGCCCGGTCGCGGATGATGTCCTCGACCGACATCCGGCCGACGATGGCACGCAGTGCGCCGGAGAGCACTTCCTGGGTGAAGCCGACGATGCCGTTCTGCTGTTGCAGGAAGCGCTGGGCGGCGGCCCGGATCGCGTCCTCGCTGCCGCCGACCTTGACGATCGCGACGCCTTCCAGGTTGGACTTCACACCGCGCAGCGTGACGGCTCCGCGCACGGCGATCGGGATGTGCCGGCTGGACAGGTCCAGGGTGAACTTCTGCTGGACGAACGGGACGACGAAGACGCCGCCGCCGACGACGACCTTCTGGCCGCTGTTGTCGATGCTGGCGCGTCCGGTCACCGGGTCGACGGACTTCTTGCCGCGACGGCCGGTGATGATGAACGCCTCGCTGGGCCCGGCCACCTTGTAGCGGGTGATGACCACGAGGGCCAGCAGGACGAGGAGTACGACGACTCCGACGATGGCGATCAGTACTGGACTCATAAGGGTGTCCCCCTCTGCCTCCCGTCGGGGACGGCAGTTCTGTTGCGAGCGGTGGTGGGGCGGCCGGTGTGCCGGCTCAGCGTTCGACGGGGCGGACCGAGACCGAGGTGGTCGAGAGCGTGGCCTCGACCCAGATCTCGGTGCCGCGTGCGACCGGCACCGGGCTCTTGGCCGACAGCTTCACGACATGACCCCCCAGCCGCAGCAGTACCTCTCCGTAGCCGTCGGCCGGGATGGCCGTGACCACGGAGCCGGCCGAGCCGACGAGATCCGAGTCCCGCGGCGTGGCGCTGGTCTGGTCCCGCATCAGCGCCTGGCTGAACTTCCAGGTCAGCCAGGCGGCGACCAGGCCGGCGAGGACGCCGGCCCCGACGGCTGCGAACGTACCGACGCCGGTCGTGCCGAGCACGATGGCGCCGCCGAAACCGAGCATCGAGACGAATCCGGCGATCACCGGCAGGGAGAGCAGACCGTCGAAGAGGCCGTCCAGCACGCCTCCGAAGAGGCCTTCGAGTATTCCGTCGAAGATCAGGGACAGTGCGAGCAGCACGATTCCCGCAATGCCGAGACCGAGAAACAAGGTCACGTGATCACCCCTCCCGGTCTGCGGAATCCCCCGAACATTTCCGTCGAACTGGCTGGATGGTCCCATACATACCGGTCCGGCGACACTGCCGGGTTCCGGCAGTGTTCTAGGCGCTCTGGATGCCGGAGAGGTGGCCCGCCAGTGTGTCCAGTGACTGGAACGTGGCCCCGAGGAGCGCCACGTGCTTCCAGCGCAGCACTCCTTCGGCGTCGATGAGGAACACGGCCCGGCGTACGCCGATGCCCGGCGCCGCGACCCCGTACGCCCGGGCGATCTCGCGGCCGGTGTCCGCCAGCAGCGGCATCCGCAGGCTGTGGGCGCGGGCGAAGGACTCGTGGCTGTCCACATCCTGGGGGCTGATCCCCCAGACCTCGGCGTCGAGGCCCTCGAAGGTCTCCATGCCGGAGGAGTACGAGCAGAGCTGCTTGGTGCACACGGCCGTGTTGTCGCCGGGGTAGAAGGCCAGGACCACGGCCCGGCCGCGGGCGGCGGAGAGCGTGTAGTCGCGGCGTTCGAACGTGTCACCGTCGAGCGCCCCGCCCGCGAGGGTGAAGTCCTGGACGGTACTGCCGAGTTGCGGTGAAGATCCCATGACGTGTCCTTCGGTGTCCGGCGCTGCGACGGTGGTGGTGCCCCTGCTCCGTACAGCATGCTCGGTACCGCTCCACCCATCCGCACCGGAGGTACGCATGACACGACGACGACCGCCCGAGTCGGCGGTACTCCTGCTGCACGGCGGACGGGAGACGGGGGCCGGGGCGCCGCCGCCCGGACCGTTCAACCTGCCCGCGGTGCGGATGCGTCCGTTCGCGCACGCGCTGGGGCGGGCGCTGCCGGGGGACGTCCTGGTGCGCGCCGTGCGGTACGGGCACCGGGGCTGGAACGGGTCCCGCGCGGACCCGCTGCACGACGCCGTGCGCGCCCTGGACGAGCTGAGGCGGGAGGCGGGGGAGATTCCGGTGGTGCTGGTGGGGCACTCGATGGGCGGCCGCGCCGCACTGAACGCCGCCGGGCACCCGCTGGTACGGGGTGTGGTCGGCCTCGCCCCGTGGTGCCCGGACGGGGACCCGGTCGAGCAGCTCGCCGGGCGCGACGTCGTCCTCGTGCACAGCACCCGCGACCGTGTCACCAGCCCGGAGGCCTCCCGCACGCTCACCGCACGGGCGCGCCGGGCCGGGGCCCGTACCTGTCTGGTCACCGTGCACGGCAGCGGCCACGCGATGCTCCGCCGCGCCCCCGCCTGGCACCGGCTGACCACGGCCCTGGTCACCGGGCTGCTGGGGCGGGCCCCGCTCCCCGGCCCCGTCGCCGACGCCCTGCTGCTGCCGCCGGGGGCCCCGGCCGGGGACGGGACCGTCGATCTGGACCGGCTGCGGGCCGACGGCGTGGCGAGCGGGGCGGCGCCTCCGGTCCGTCCGCGCTGATCGGCGGCGGGCCGTCTGGGGATGCGGGGGCGGTGCGGGCAGCCGACGATGAAGGGCCGGGCAGTCGGGCGGCCCGCGCCCCGCTCCAGGAGGTTGCCTTGCAGGCCGATGAGTACGCCGGCGGTCCGCCGCCGCTCGACACCATGGCGCTCGCGGCCCTGATCGGCGGCACCACGGCCGGGGTGGGGGTCCTCGACACCAAGCTGCGCTACCTCTACGTGAACCCGGCCCTCGAACGGCTCAACGGCATCCCGGCCGCCGAGCACCTGGGCCGTACGGTCGCCGAGGTGCTCCCCGAGATCGACGCCCGCGAGGACCTGATGCTGGCGGTGCTCTCCGACGGCCGGTCCCGCGAGATCACCTCCAGCGGCCGGACCCCCGCCGCGTCCGGCGCCGCCCGGCGCTACTGGCACGGCGCGTACCACCGGCTGGAGGTGGACGGCCGGGTGGTGGGCGTCGCGGGCATCCTGCTGGAGGTCATGGCCTCCGACGAGGAGCAGCGCCAGCTGGCCCAGGCCCGCCGCCATCTGAGCCTCCTGGACAGCGCGAACACCCGCATCGGCACCACGCTCGACATGGACACGACCTGCGCCGAGCTGGTCGGCCTCGTCGTACCGGGGCTCGCCGACCTCGCCACGGTCGAGGTCTTCCCGCCGGACGTCGCCCCGCCGGTGCGTCCCGCCCCGCCCGGGGTGACCCGGCTGAGACGGGCGGCGCTCACGGCGGTGCCGGGGCTGCGCGAGCGACTCGCGCCCTTCGGAGTGGCCGGCGACTACGTCGACTACCAGGAGGACGCGGCCGCGACGCGCTGTCTGGCCACCAACCAGCCGGTCGTCGAGAACCTCACGGGCGACGAGCGGCTGGGCCGGCTGGCGCCCTCCCCCGAACGGGTCGCCGTCTACCGGTCCCTCGGGATGCACTCGGCGGTCGTCGTGCCGGTCTCCGTGCGCGGCGGGCCGATCGGTGTCCTGGGCCTGGTCAGGGCGGGGAACTCGCCGACCTTCACGGAGCAGGACGTGGTGGTGGCCCGGGAGCTCGCCGGACGGGCCGCCGTCGACCTCGACCACGCCCGCCGATTCACCCATGAGCACACCATCGCCCTGGAGCTCCAGCGCTCCCTGCTCTCCGAACCGCACCCGCCGCACCCGCACATCGAGGTCGCCACCCGCTATCTGCCGGCCGACCGGAGCGTGCTGGTGGGCGGTGACTGGTTCGACATCATCCCGCTGCGCGACGGACGGCACCTGAAGGCGATGGGCGATGTGATGGGGCACGGGGTGGAGGCGGCCGTCGCGATGAGCCACTACCGCTCGCTGCTGCGGCTGCTCGCCGACGAGGAGCTGCCGCCGCACCGCATCCTGCGACAGCTCGACCGGATGGTGGAGCGGTCCGGTCTCGACCGGGCGGCGACGTGTCTGCTCGCGGTGGTCGACCGGGCCGGCGGGATGTGCCAGGTGTCGAGCGCGGGTCACCTGCCGCCGGTCTTCATCGAGCCCGGGGCGGGGGGCACCCGGCTGGCGGAGGTGGCGGCGGGGCCGCCGCTCGGCACCGGGTTCGGCGGCTACCGGACGACGCGGGTGCGGTGCGCCCCGGGCACCGTGCTGTTCATGTACACCGACGGCCTGGTGGAGCGACGCGGCGAGGACATCGACGTGTCCGTCGGCCGGCTCCGGGACCTGAGGCTGCCGGCGAGCGGGAATCTGGAGGAGCTGCTCGACGAGGTGCTCGACCGTTTCGGTCCGGGTGCGGAGGACGACATCGCGGTGATGGCCTCGCGGGCTCTTTCCGGGCCCGCCGTGGGTGGGCCCGGAAAGGGGTGAGGCCGGGGGCGCCGACGACCCGGCAGGGTGTCAGCCAGTGGCGGAGCCACGGCCACCGGAACCCGCTACGAGGCGGTCAGCCCAGTTCGAGGCTGGTGATACCGAACAGCCCGGTGTGATCGACGTCCGGCGCCGGCCCGGTGTACATGCGGGCCGTCTCGAACGACGGGGTGAGCCCGAGCTGTCCGGCGAGCCGTACCGCGGCCGGGTTGACGTCGGGTACGTCCACCGCGACCGGGGCCGACGGATCGGTGGCCGCGAGCGCGCTCACCAGGGCGGCGGCCGTCTCCGGCGTGGCCGCGTACAGCGGGCCGATGCGCGAGGACGTACGGCAGGCGCGCATGACGGCGAGCCCCTCCACCTCCCCCTCGCGCAGCGCGACGAGCGCGGTGCGGCCGGGAGCGGTGGTCCAGGCCGCCAGGAAGCCGTCGCGCTCCGCCGGGAAGAACCGGCGGTCGTACGCGGTGACCTGGCCGAAGGGCAGGGTGCGGGCGTCGGCCAGGGTGACGCCGGGCGGCGGTGCGAGGTCCACCGGCACCAGTCCCTCGTACCGCATGTTCGTCCAGACCGGGCGGAAGCCGGATCTGCGGTAGTTGGCCTGCTGCTCGACCACCCCGTCGAGGCCGGTGTTCCGCCCGTCCAGCCGGGCCGTCCCGGTGGCCCAGAGCCGGCTGCCGTAGCCCTGGCCGCGCAGTTCCGGGCGGGTGAGGTAGAAGCCCAGGAAGCCGTGGTCCGCGCCGTAGCGGATCACGGAGACGCAGGAGACGGGCACACCGTCGAGCCTGCCGATCAGGAAGCCGCAGGGGTCGGCGGCGAAGAAGGCCTGGCCGTCGGTCAGGCCCGGGTTCCAGCCCTCTGCGTGGGCCCAGTCCGCCATCATCCTGATGTCGTCCGCGCTTGCTGTGGTGATCTCGAATGTCGGCACGGAACCACCCATACCCGGGCGCCGGCCGTTCCACGACAGTCCGCCGCGTTCACCACCCGGTCCAGAGCAGACTGTTGACGAGCAGGGCGACGGCGGCCTGGGCGGTCAGCCAGCCGCGGCGGCCGGGGGTGGGCAGCAGCGCGGCGGCGGGCAGCAGCCAGAGCATGAAGGGCTGCCAGATCCGTTCGGTCTCCGCCTTGCTCATCCCGGACAGGTCGGCGGCCAGCAGGGCGAGGAACGCCGCGAGTACGAGCAGGACCAGCCGTTGCGGCGCGGCCGCCGTCTCGGTCCGCAGCGCGCCCATCGCCCCGGGCACGGCCGCCGCGCTCCGGCGCAGGCCCGCGACCGTCGCCGGTCCGACGGCGATCACGGTGCACGCGAGGTTGGCCCAGACCCAGTACCAGTAGGGGCGGAATCCGCCCGCCGCCTGGTAGTAGCGCTCGACCAGCAGGTGGTACGCCTCCCACCAGTTGAACCCGGCCAGGGTGAAGGCGAGCGGTGCGGCCAGGGCCCCCAGGACGAAGAGCGGGACCGGCCGGGCGGTCCGGGCGATCAGGAGAACCGCCAGGAGCGGCAGTGCGACGAGTGCCAGACCGTAGCTGAGGTAGCAGGTCAGCCCGTACAGCAGCCCCGAGCCGAGGGCGGCCGCCGCGGGGCTGCGGACCTTGCCGGTCGCGGCGAGGGCCAGCAGGGCGACGGACCAGGCGGCGACGGCGGCGAAGTAGCCGTCCGCCGAGGTGCCGGCCCAGACCGCGACCGGTGCGAGGACGAGGAAGGGCGCGGCGCGGCGGGCGGTGCGCTCGTCGGCCAGCACGCGGACGGCGACGAGCGCGGCCAGCGCGGCGGTGGTGCCGGTCACGATGCACCAGGCCCCGGCCCAGGCGCCGCCGCCGAGCCCGACGCGGTCCAGCAGGACGAAGGTGAGGGTGGCGCCCGGCGGGTGTCCGGCGACATGGGTGGGCCAGTTGCCCGGCGGGCCGATCAGGATGTGGTCGTTGAAGCCGCGCAGGGCGGCGCCGATGTCGTCGAAGCGGCCGATGGCCCTGAGGTACTCGTGCTTGGTGGTGAGGCGTTCGGCGATGCCGCGTCCCCAGCCGTCGATCAGCGCCAGTGAGAAGACCCAGGCGAGCGAGGCGCCCCAGCAGACCGGCAGCAGGGCCCGCCAGCGCAGCCGGTCGGCCAGGACCGGACCGTACGCGACGACGGCCACGGCGACGGCGGGCGCGGCGGCGGTGCCGGGCCCGATGTGCGGGTACCAGGTCGCGAGCAGCGGCGGCCAGTGGACGTACAGGACGCGGTCGAAGTCCTTGACGGCCCGGCCGACGAGCACGGCGGCGACGACGAGCAGTACGCCCGCACCGGCCGCGGCCAGGTCGAGGCGGTGGCCGGTGCGGCGGTCGCTCTCCGGTTCGGTGCGCCGCTCCGTGCGGTCCTTGGTCTTCACCCACGCACGGTATGCACGCCGGGGCCGCGTGGTCGGGTGCCGGCGGGGCGCGTCACCGAACCGTCAGATTCCGCACCCGACCGGGGCCGTCGCGGACCGCAGTCGGATGACGTCAGCGTTTCGTCAGGAGTCGTGGAAGCCCTGCCCCGGTACCCCGGGCATAGCGTCGGGGCATGGGCGACAGACGTCGGTTCCGACGCTTCAGACTTCCCGCTTCCCTGCCCGGCCTCTCCTCCGGCCGCGCCGCCGAACTCCTGGAACGGACCCCCTCCGCGCCCGGCTTCTGGCGCAGCCCGGTGCGCGGGGTCCGGTTCACCGCGGTGCTCGGGCTCGTCCTGCTCGGCGGGATCACGCTGCTGTTCGTGACCGGTCTGCTGTCGTACGCCGCGTACAACCCGGACCTGAACCCGGTCAACGACAAGACCCCGGACAAGGGCCTGCTGGGGTTCTACCTCTTCGCCTGGCCGACCGGTCCGCACTGGCTGTACCGGCTGACGCAGGGGCTGCACGTCACCGTCGGGATCGTGCTCTTTCCGGTCCTGCTGGCCAAGCTCTGGTCGGTGGTGCCGAAGCTCTTCGCGCTGCCGCCGGCCCGGTCGGTGGGCCATGCGCTGGAGCGGCTGTCGCTGCTGCTCCTGGTGGGCGGGGCGCTGTTCGAGTTCGTCACCGGGCTCCTCAACATCCAGCTGGAGTACCTGTTCCCGGGCTCCTTCTACCCGCTGCACTTCTACGGGGCGTGGGTGTTCTTCGCCGCGTTCCTCGCCCACGCCGGGCTGCGGACGCCGCAGGCCGTACGGGTGCTGAGGTCGGGCGCGCTGAGCGGGAACGTGCCGGGGGACCCGCTGGCCTCCCCGGCCCCGGCCGCGCCGACGCTCTCCCGGCGCGGGGCGCTGGCCATGGTGGGCGCCGGTTCGCTGGTCCTGCTGGTCACGTCGGCGGGCCGGAGCTTCGACGGGCCGCTGCGGCAGGTCGCCCTGCTCACGCCGCGCGGAGCCGCCGAACCCGGCTCCGGCCCCAACGGGTTCCAGATCAACAAGACCGCCGCCGCTGTCGGGATCACCACCGCGGAGACGGGGGAGGGCTGGTGGCTGACCGTCAGCGGGACCGCCGGTGACCTCCGGTTCACCCGGGAGCAGCTGCTGGCCATGGACCAGTACAGCGCGGCGCTCCCGATCGCCTGCGTGGAGGGCTGGTCCACCTCGGACCAGTGGTGGCGCGGCGTACGGCTGAGGGACCTCGCGGAGCTCGCCGGGTACCCGCGCAACCCGCCGGGGGTGCTGGTGGAGTCCGTGCAGCGCAGCGGGCCGTTCCGCCGGGCGGCGCTCCGCGACAACCAGGTCCGCGATCCCCGCTCGCTGCTGGCGTTGCAGGTCAACGGAGAGGACCTGTCCCCCGACCACGGCTATCCGGCCCGGATCATCGTCCCGGCCGCGCCCGGCGTGCTCAACACCAAATGGGTGTCCCGGCTGACCTTCGGAGAGCTGTGAGGAGAGCTGTGAGGAGCGCTGTGAACAGGCTGAACCCCCGTGACCTGGTGCGGCGCTGGTACGGGGAGGGCCCGCTGCACCTCCTGCTGATGGCCGCCTCCTTCGCGCTGGCGGGATACGCGGGGGTGCGGCTGCTGGCCGGGGACACGTTCGGTGTCGTCGTCTGGTTCGTCGGCGTGGCCCTCGTGCACGACCTGGTGCTGGTGCCGCTGTACGCGAGCGCGGACCTGCTGCTGCGGCGCTCGCTCGGGCCGCGCCCCGGCCTGGTCAACTTCGTCCGGGTGCCGGTCTTCCTGTCCGGCCTGCTGCTGCTGATGTGGTGGCCGCTGATCACCCGGCACGCGACGCGCTACGAGTCGGCGAGCGGGCTCTCCCCCGATGTGTTCCTGGGGAACTGGCTGCTGATCACGGCCGCGCTGTTCGTGCTGTCGGCGCTCTGGCTGGTCGTCAGGACGCTGCGGCTGCGGCGCAGGGAGACGAAGGTGCGGCCGTCCGCCTCCCACTGATCGACGGTCGGCCAGCCGAGGAGCCCGGCGTACCGCAGCAGCGCCGGTGTGCCGAGCCGGGCCCAGGGGAAGGGCGCGACGGGCGCGGCCCGGTCGGCGCGCCCGTCGTCCAGCTGGACCCGGACCCGCTCGTCGATGTCCTGCGGCGCGGTCTCCGCGATGAGCAGCCCGCCGGGGGCGAGCACGGCCGCCGTCCGGTGCAGGAGCCTGCGCGGGTCGCCGCCGATGCCGATGTTGCCGTCGACGAGCAGGACGGTGCCCCAACGGCCCTCGCCCGGAAGGGGTTCGAAGACCGAGCGGTGCAGGGCGGAGCCGCCGAGCCGCAGGGTGCGGGCCACCGCCGCCTCGCTCACGTCGATGCCGAGCGCACGGTGGCCGCGGGCCGCGAGCGCCGCGACGAGCCGGCCGGGCCCGCACCCGATGTCCAGGACGGGCCCCTCGCAGCGGTGCAGCGCGGACAGGTCCGCGGCGTCCGCGCCCGCGCACCAGCGCTCCACGTCCAGCGGCAGCAGCCAGCCGTCCGTGCGGCGCAGGAACAGCGGGCCGTGGCCGTTGCGCAGGGCGTTGGCGTACGGGTCGGTGCTCCAGGAGGTGGTGTCCGGGTGCGGCGGGCGGACCGTTCCGTGCCGGGGAACCGTCTGGCTCATCGGGCCACCTCCCCGGTCAGTCCGGCGAGTACGGAGGCGAACCGGCCGTGCGGCGCCAGGGCGGCGACGTCCACGGCGTCGGCAGCCGTGTCCACGTCCCGCAGCCTGGGCAGATCACGCACCGTCAGTCCGGCGCCGACCAGCCGCCGCCGCTGCACCGCGCCGGTCTCCGGCACGGACATCGGCACCCCGCGCAGCAGCTCCGGGTCCGGCTCTGCCAGGCCCAGCGCCCAGAAGCCGCCGTCCTCCGCCGGGCCGAACCAGGCGTCGCAGCCGTCCCAGGAACCGGCGGAGAGCGCGGGCGCCAGATCGGCGGCGGTGAGCTGCGGGGTGTCCATGCCGATGAGGAGCGTCGGCCCCGTGCTGCCGGCGAACGCGGCGGCCAGCCGTTCGTCGAGGCCGCCCGCGCACTGGCCCACCACCTCGATGCCCGGCGGCAGCCAGGGCCCCGGCGCCCCGTCGAGGACGAGCACCCGCCGCGCGGCGGGCAGCGCGAGGACGGTGCGCAGGGTGTCGGTGAGCGAGGCCTCGGCGAGCCGCGCGGCCTCCCGCGGGGTGAAGGGCGGCGTCAGCCGGGTCTTGACCCGGCCGGGCAGCGGTTCCTTCGCGATGACCAGCAGGGTCACCGGCCCCACGGGCGGGCTCTCGCCGACGGTTCCGGGGCGCTCTGTCGTCCCCGTACAGGCCGCCGGCTTCACCGGGACACCCCCACCGCGACCGGCGCCTCGCCCAGCACCGCGCGCATGTCGCGCACCGCGTGCCAGGTGCCCCGCCAGGTGCCGGTGACCTTCGACTTCCCGGTGCGCGAGAGGTAGGGGACATCCGTCTCGGCGACCCGCAGTCCCGCGTCCGCCGCCCGCACCACCATCTGCAACGGGTACCCGCTGCGCCGGTCGGTGAGGCTGAGCGCCAGCAGGTCCGCCCGGCGCCCGGCGCGCATCGGGCCCAGGTCGTGCAGCCGCAGCCCGGTACGTCTGCGCAGCAGCCGGGACAGCGCCAGGTTCCCGGCACGGGCGTGCAGGGGCCAGGCGCCGAGCCGGTCGGGGCGACGGCGGCCGAGCAGCAGATCGCTCTCGCCGTCCGCGATCCGGCGGACGAAGCCGGGGAGCAGCCCCGGGTCCAGGGACCCGTCGCAGTCGCAGAAGCAGACGAACTCCGCCTCGGCGGCGAGCAGCCCGGCGTGGCAGGCGGAGCCGAAGCCGCGCCGCGGCTCGTGCACCACCGTCGCGCCGAGCGACCGGGCGAGTTCGGCCGAGCCGTCGGTGGAGCCGTTGTCGACGACGATGGCGCGCCAGCCGCGCGGGATCGCGCCGAGCACCCCGGGGAGGGCGGCGGCCTCGTCCAGGCAGGGGAGCACGACGTCGGCGCGGGGGCCGGAGTTATCGGAGGAGTCGGTCACCCGGCTCACCCTACGGAGCGCAATCCGACATTTCGGGCCATGGATTCTTACGAAACGTGGACATCGACCGTGTGGCGGTGTCCACGCGCCCGGCGCGCGGGGAGCGGGTGCCAGGGTGGGGGCATGCAGCCCGCCCTTCCCGCCCGTCCGGCCTCCGGGGACCGGGGAGCCGGGGCCGAGGCCTCCGTCCCCGGCCCCGCTCCCGCCCGTGACCCGGCCACCGCCCCCGGCCATGTCCTCGTCGTGGACGACGACCCGACCGTCTCCGAGGTCGTCGCCGGATACCTGACCGGTGCCGGTTACGACGTGGCCCGCGCGGCGGACGGCCCGGCCGCGCTGGAGTGCTTCGCCCGCCGCCGCCCCGACCTGGTCGTGCTGGACCTGATGCTGCCCGGCATGGACGGCTTCGAGGTCTGCCGCCGGATGCGGGCACACGGCCGGGTGCCCGTCATCATGCTGACCGCGCGCGGCGACGAGGACGACCGCGTCCTCGGCCTGGAGACGGGGGCGGACGACTACGTCACCAAGCCGTTCAGCCCGCGCGAACTCGTCCTGCGCGTCGATTCCGTGCTGCGCCGCGCCGGTCCGGCCGCCCTGCCCGCCGGGCGCTCGGCGCTGATCGAGGGCGCGGGCCTCGTCCTCGACCCGGCGGCCAGGCGGGCGGCCAGGGACGGCCGGGTACTGGCCCTCACCCTGCGCGAGTTCGACCTGCTCGCCTTCCTGCTGCGCCACCCGGGCCGGGCCTTCACCCGGGAGGAGCTGATGAGCGAGGTGTGGGGCTGGGACTTCGGTGACCTGTCGACGGTGACGGTCCACGTGCGCCGGCTGCGCGGCAAGGTCGAGGCGGACCCGGCCCGGCCGGAACTCATCCGTACGGTCTGGGGTGTGGGCTACCGCCTGGACCTGACGTCCGGTCCGCTGGCGGACGCCGCCCCGGAGGAGCCGGCATGACCGACATACTCCTCATCGCGCTGTTCGCTTTCCTCGGCGCGGCCGCGGCCGGGCTGCTGGGCGCGCTCGTCCTGCGGCTCTTCCGGCACCGCTCGCTCGTCGTCTCGCTGACCGTGGTCGCCGCGGTCGCCGTGACCGCGATGCTCGCCGGGACGCTGGCCGTCGCCTGGGCGATGTTCCTGTCGCCGCACGACCTGTCCGTGGTCACGACCGTCGTCGCGATGGCCGCCGTCGTCTCGCTCGTCACCGCGATGCTGCTGGGCCGCTGGGTGGCGGCGCGCAGCCGCGATCTGACCCTCGCCGCCCGCTCCTTCGGTGACGGCGGGACCTTCGCGGCGCCCGCCGCCCCGGCCACCGCCGAACTCGCCGCCCTCACCAGGGAGCTGGCCGCCACCAGTGCCAAGCTCGACAGTTCACGGGAGCGCGAGCGCGCCCTGGAGACCTCGCGGCGGGAGCTCGTCGCCTGGATCTCGCACGACCTGCGCACCCCGCTCGCCGGGCTGCGGGCCATGTCGGAGGCGCTGGAGGACGGCATGGCCGTCGACTCGCGGCGCTATCTGCGGCAGATACGCACCGAGGTGGAGCGCATGAACGACATGGTCGGCGACCTCTTCGAGCTCTCCCGCATCCACGCCGGTTCGCTCACCCTCAGCCCCACCCGGATCTCCGTGTACGACCTGGTGGGCGACGCGCTCGCCGGCGCGGACCCGCTGGCCCGCGAGCACGGTGTACGGCTGGTCGGTGACCGGATCGAGGCGGTGCCCGTCGAGGTCGACGGCAAGGAGATGAGCCGGGTCCTGGGCAACCTCCTGATCAACGCGATCCGCCGCACCCCCGCCGACGGCACCGTGGCGGTGGCCGCGCAACGCACCGGCGGCGGTGTGGTCCTGTCGGTGACCGACGGCTGCGGCGGCATCCCGGAAGAGGACCTGGCCAGGGTCTTCGACACCGGATGGCGCGGCACCCACGCCCGTACGCCCCCGGCCGGCGCGGGCCTCGGGCTCGCCATCGTCCGCGGGATCGTCGAGGCGCACGCGGGCCGGGCCGAGGTCCGCAACGTCACCGGCGGCTGCTGCTTCGAGGTCACCCTGCCGGTGGCGTGAGCGCGGGGCGGCGGACGCCGCGTCAGTGGGCCGGGCTCGCGGCCATGTCCCGCTGCGGGGCCGCCGCGAACTCCGCCATCCCCTCCGCGAAGCCCACCGCGGGCTTCCAGCCCAGCTCGTCGCGGAGCCGCCGGGAGTCGGCCGTGACATGGCGTACGTCCCCGAGCCGGTACTCACCGGTGACCGCCGGGGCCGGGCCGCCGTGGGCGGAGGCCAGGGCCTGGGCCATCTCGCCGATGGTGTGCGGCTCCCCGCTCCCGGTGTTGTAGGCGGTGAAGCCGCCCGGCGGGAGCCCGGAGACGGCCTCCAGCGCCACCGCGTTCGCGGACGCCACGTCCCGCACATGGACGAAGTCCCGCCGCTGCGCGCCGTCCTCGAAGACCCGCGGCGACTCGCCCCGGGCCAGCGACGAGCGGAAGAAGGAGGCGACCCCGGCATACGGGGTGTCGCGCGGCATCCCCGGCCCGTACACGTTGTGGTAGCGCAGCGACAGTGCCCGCCCGCCGGTGGCGCGCGCCCAGGAGGAGGCGAGGTGTTCCTGGGCGAGCTTGGTGCTCGCGTACACATTGCGCGGGTCCACCGGCGCGTCCTCGCCGACGAGCCCCGGGGTCAGCTCCGTACCGCAGGAGGGGCAGAGCGGCTCGAACCGGCCCGCGGCCAGATCGGTCTCCGCCCTGGGCCCCGGCCGGACCGGGCCGTGGAGCCGGCACGCGTAGCGGCCCTCGCCGTAGACCACCATCGATCCGGCGAGCACCAGGCTCCGCACCCCGGCCCCGGCCGCGGCGGCGAGCAGCACGGCCGTCCCGAGGTCGTTGCACCCGACGTACTGCGGGGCGTCCGCGAAGTCCTTGCCGAGGCCGACCATCGCCGCCTGGTGGCACACGGCGTCGATGCCGCGCAGCGCGCGGTCCACGGCCTCGCGGTCGCGGACGTCCGCGACGATCAGCCGGCTGTCGGCCCGCCGGTCCGCTCCCTCGCCGTGTGCCGAGGGGAGCAGGGCGTCGAGCACCACCGCCTCGTGCCCGGCAGAGGTGAGGGTCCGGACGATCTCCGACCCGATGAACCCGGCTCCGCCGGTGACCAGTACGCGCATGGCGGCCACGCTAGGACGCCGCGGCCGGCGGGCGGGGTTGCGCGGTCGGCACGTCACGGGACCGTAAGAACCGGACCCGTTCGGCGGGACGGCTTCCGGCCGCCCCGTGACGACGGCTCAGCCGAACAGGAACGCGCCGGCCGTGGCCGCGCCCAGCGCGGTCCCCGCGGTCACCTGGCCGACCGTGTGGTAGCCGAGCGCGACCCGGGACCAGCACACGGCGGCCGTCATCAGGTACCCGCACAGCCACCACGGCGAATGGACCACGGCGAGCAGGGCGACGACGGCCGAGGCGACCGAGGCGTCCACCGAGATCTTCCAGACCGTGTTCACGGCCAGCAGGACGACCGTCATCGCCCAGAGCGCGAGCATCGCGGTCAGGATGCCGGTGGGGGCGCCGCCCAGCACCATGACCGCGGAACCGGTGCCGATGGAGCCGAGGATGACGAGGAAGATCGGGGCCCGCTTGGTGCGGTCGACGACGTGGCGGTCGCCCCAGGTGCCGCGTCCGCGTTCCCACTCGATGTAGCCGGCCGGGACGATCCCGGCGCACAGGGCGCCGAGCAGTCCCCACAGCAGTCCCGTCCACTCGCCCGCCGCCGCGAACCCGGTCGCGGGCATCCCGGCGAGCAGGAGGTTACGTGGCTGGAAGACGTCGGTCACCGTACGGGCGGTGGAGGTGGTGCGGGAGGTCTCCGCGATGCCGGTGCCGCTCATGCCGTCTGCTCCTTTGCCGCTGCTGTTGTCGCTGTGGAGGAGTCCAGGACCTGCCGGGCCCGGTCCGCCGTGACCGTCCGGTAGGCGGCGGCGACCCGGACCAGCCAGGCGACCTCGCCGTCCTGGTCGGTCGCGTGCTGGGTGCCGACGGCCGCCGCGTCCCCGGGGGCCGTGCCGTCGGCGTGGGCCGCGAGGGCCGCCTTGATCCAGTACGCGTCGGTGAGCGGTCCCGTCCGCTCCCGGTCGGTGGTGCCGGCCCCGGCGGCGGCCCCTGCGGCCGCGAGGAGGGTGTCGGGGGCGTAGTGGCGCAGCTTCTCCACCGCGTCGGCGATGTCCGCCGTCCAGCGGTCGATCCGCAGGTCCGCCGGGGTGCCGAACCGGGTCAGCTCGCGGACCAGCGAGGCCGGGGGGTCGAAGGGCTGGTCGGGGAAGGCCGCCATCAACTCGTACCAGAGCGCGTGCAGTCGGACCTGGGCGCGCCAGAGCTTCGCCCGGCGGCGGAGGTTGCTCAGGGCGGGGATGGAGGCGCCGACCGCGAAGAAGGCGAACAGCACCACCTGGGAGGCCTCGGTGATCTCGTCGAAGTCCAGCGCGAAGGCCTCGCTCGGCGGGTCGATCACGCTCACCCAGAGGAACAGCGTCCGGCTGACGGTGTATCCGACCCCGATGAACATCGCGAACGTCATCATGCCGAGGCCGATCCGCAGCCGGCGGAGCCCGGCGCTCGCGGTGGCCAGCGCCCACTGGTAGGCGCAGACGGCGGACGCGGTGCCGAGGTAGAGGTAGAACACGCTCATGTAGAGCGTCGCGCCCCACTGCCCGGCGTGGTCGGCGACGAAGCGGTCCGAGGGGACGGAACGGTCGACGACCGTGAAGAACAGCACCGTCAGCAGCACCAGCGTGGCGACCGACGCCTTCGCGGCCACCTGCTGGATCAGCCGGGCGAACCGTACGTGCCGCGGGACGTCCCCGGCCTCCGGGTACCGGCCGTAGATGGCGACGATGTAGCTGAGGATGGCCAGGATCGCGACGGTCGCCGTGTAGTGCTTGATCAGCACCGAGAGGTCGGTGACCGAGCTGTCGTTGAGCCCGATGCGCACGACCCGGGTCTTGGTCCACAGGGCGGCGGCGAATCCCGCGTAGCAGCCCCACAGGGCCCGGCGGCGGCGGTCGTCCTCGTCGCCCCAGAGGGCGGCCGGCATGCGCCACAGGGCGACGGCTGTCATCAGGCCGGCTATCAGGTAGCCGGCGAGGTCGAGCGGTGTCACGGCGGAAGTCCTCGGGGTGGGGGAAGGGGTTCGGCTGCGGAGCGGGGGCCGGGCCGGTGCTACGTACGGCGGAACAGGCCGCGGCGGCGGTGGGCGGCAGGGACGGAGAGCGAGTCGGCGAGCCGCCCCACCATGTCATCGCTCGTCACCTCCCTGGCCATCCGCGGGATGAGCGAGGCACCGAATTCGGCCATGCGTTCGTCGTGGGTGTCGTACTGGGCGCGGGCCTGCACGGCGTCGGGGGTCCGGAGCGCGTCGGGGCCGATGACCCGGGAGATCAGCGAGGTGTCGAAGACGGGCAGCAGCCGCTGGAGCTGCTCGGCGTCCAGCGAGGTGCCGTGGTCGAACCACTCGTGGCACAGCTCGTGCAGGATGACGTGCTGGGTCTGGTACGCGGTGGGGCGCCGGCGGTAGAGGACGAAGCTGGTCCCGCCGGCCTTCAGCCGCAGCCCGCAGGCGCCGTTGACGCGCGCCAGCCGGTCGGGCATCTCGTGCAGCACGATGGTGCGGTCGCCCGCCTCCTCCATGTTCGCCACCAGCCCGGCGATCGAGAAGGGCGCGGGCAGGGGGAGCCCGGCGAGCCCGGCCTCGCACTCTCTCCGCAGTCTGCGCAGGGACATGTGACCGAGGCCCTAACTCCGTGGTCCGCCGTCGGCGGGACGCTGCCGGTTCTTCGCGTCCTCCAGCAGGGCGAGCGCGAACTGCAGCAGCTCCGGGGGCAGCCCCTCCTCGTCCAGTCCCCGTCCGGCCAGCCCGCTGATGTCCCCGGTGCGCCGCTTGGCCAGGAACTGCAGACCGTCGACGACGTCGTCGACGACCTCGGACTCCTCCTTGAAGAAGCGCCAGTCCACGCCGAAGCCGAGGCCGAGCGCCTTGAGGATGTCCTCGGAGGGCTGGGTGACCTTGCCGGCCAGGATGTTGGAGAAGTAGCTGTGCGAGAGCGATCCGCCGCGTTCCTTGACCAGGTCCGCGAAGACCCGCCCCGAGATCTTCCGGCCGGGGAAGGTCTTCTCGACCATGTACTCGACCTTCTGCCGCAACGTCCGCAGTTCCGGCGCGCGTTCCTCGCCGCTGTCCATCCGGCCCCCCACGTGTCCGGGCCCCGCCCGGGTTCTGTCCGGTGCCGTGCGGTGTCCGATTCGGTCAACGGGCTCGTACTGTAACGAACCGTTCCTACTCAGTGTGTGACTGGGTTGGACCCACTGTCCGGCACTGCGCGCATCCCGGACGGTAGGCAGACACCGGGTGGCCCCTGACCCGCATGACGAGCCACCACCGCCCAGGTCACCCATTCGACTTCAGGGCTCCTGTTCCCACCCTCACCCGTGAAGGGCACCGGACTCATTTCCGGGCGCCACAACTCGCTCGTGCCCCCACCGGCAGCAGCTCGCGACCCCGGCCCGTCGCCCCCGGCGCGGGAGACCATGAGCGCATCGCGGATGCGCGTGAGCGCATTCCGAACGGGGACGTACCAGCACATCCTGCGGCGGTGTACAGGAGCAGGGTTGCGCAAATACTCTACGTCACTGTTAACTCAAAAAAACACGGGCAGGGGACCACGAGGGGAGCCCCTTGCCCGTGAGTTCGGCGGCGACGCCTGCGCGGACGGGGCCTCCCATGACGGGGCAGGGTGCGCACAGGGGTGTAGCCCTTCACGACGGGGGATGCGTGAAGGGCTACGTGTGCATTATGGCCCGAGGGCACGCAGTCATCAACTGACCCGCCGGTCAGTGTTCTTGGCGAGCGCGGTGTACGGGCCCGGCGGACGCGGCCGAAGAGGGCGGGACCGCGCGCCGGACCGGGGGCCCCGGGGGCGGCCCGCTCAGATAACTTCCCCCATCCGGCCAGGGAAATCTGTCGCGGCTATGATAGAGACGATGGCTCGCACAACGAGAATTCCTCCTCCGGTCAACGAATTCGGCGACACGCGGCAGGTGCCCATGCCCCCAGAAACCCCTCCGCATCCCACCGACCGTCTCGATGACGACGACTACCCCGCCTACACCATGGGCCGCGCCGCGGAGATGATCGGCGCCACGCCCGGATTCCTCCGCGCGATCGGCGAGGCCAGGCTGATCACCCCGCTGCGGTCGGAGGGCGGCCACCGCCGCTACTCCCGCTACCAGCTCCGCGTCGCCGCCCGCGCCAGGGAGCTCGTCGACGGGGGCACGCCGGTCGAGGCCGCCTGCCGCATCGTGATCCTGGAGGACCAGCTCGAAGAGGCGCTCCGGCTCAACGAGGAACTGCGCAGGCCGACTCCCGGCCCCTGAGGGCGGCTTTTCACGCTTTTCAGGGCGCCGTCTCCACCACCGCCGCCGTGCTGCCCCGTTCGATGAGCCGGGGCAGCGGCACCTGGATGGTGTGCGCCGTGCCGCCGTCGAGCAGCGCGGTCAGCTCCCGCGCCGCGAGCCGCCCGAACGCGACCGTGTCCCTGGACAGCGCGGTCAGCCACGGCGCGGTGAGCCGGCACAGCGCGGAGTCCTCCCACGACACCACCGACACATCGGCCGGGACCCGGAAGCCGAGGCCCGCCGTGACCGCCACCCCGGCCGCGGCCATCACGTCGTTGTCGTAGACGATCGCGGTCGGCGGGGTGTCCTGCTCCAGTACCCGGCGGGTCACGGCCGCGCCCCCGGTGTCCGAGTAGTCCGTGGTCACCGAGTGGGCCTCGGTCAGTCCGCGCCGGTCGGCCTCGATGCGCAGGGACCGGATGCGCCGGTCGGTGTGCGCGAGTGAGGGCAGTCCGGCGATGTGCACGATGCGCCGGTGCCCCAGCTCGTGCAGCCGGCCGACGACGGCCGCCATCGCGCCCGCGTCGTCGGCGCGGATCTGCGAGAGGCCCGGGTGGGGGCCGGTGTCGCTGCCGGGAAGGGCGCCGATGACGACGCCGGGCAGGCCCAGTTCGTCCAGCAGGCCGACGCGCGGGTCATCGGTGCGGGGGTCGACGACGAGGACGCCGTCGACCCGCCGCTCGGCCCACCAGCGGCGGTAGACGGCGCACTCGGCCGTCACGTCCTCCACCACCTGGAAGAGCAGCCCGAGCCGGCGTTCGGCCAGGACCTCCTGGATGCCGGAGATCAGCTGGAGGAAGAAGGAGTCCACGCCCAGGTTCGCCGCCGGACGGGCCACCACCAGCCCCACGGTGGCCGAGCCCTCGCCCGACAGCGCACGGGCGGCGGTGCTCGGATGCCAGCCCAACTGCTCGGCCACGCGCCGGATTCGGTCCCGGGTGATCGCCGAGACCCCCGGGCGGTCGTTGAGCGCGAAGGAGACCGCGCTCTCCGACACGCCGGCCCGCTGGGCGATGTCCTTCATGGTCGGCCGTCGTGCGGGCGTGCGTCTGGCCGGCGGGGTGTCCCCGGCCGGTGGCCGCTTCGGTGTCACCGCGTGCCTCTCTCCTGCGTTCCCTGTGGCTCTCATGGGTCGTCGGGTTCGCGCTCCCCCGGGGGGCATCGTAGGGCTTCCCGGTCCATTGGTCGAGCGAAGCACTCCGACAACTAATGCGCTTGAGCTGATGGCACCTAAAGCGCATTAGTCATGGATCTTCAATGCGTGGTCGCTCGGCGCTGACCTGCGAGTATGTCGAGGGTAAGCACGTAACTGCGGAGAATGTATTGACTTTCCGTCACGCGCATTGCAGGGTCTGCTGGGCGAACGCATCCGGCCGGTCCGCGACCTCCGGTTCGCCGTCCGCACGCCTGGTCCGAGCAAAGGAGCCGTTCACCGTGCGCATCTCTCGCAGAGCAGTCGCCACTGCCGCCGTCCTCGCCGCCGTCCTGCCGTTGAGCGCCTGTGGCGGTGGATCGGGGTCGAGTTCGTCCGACGCCTCGGGCAAGGTCGAAGGCAAGATCACCTTCCAGACCTGGAACCTCCAGGCGAACTTCAAGGACTACTTCAACGGCGTGATCGCGGACTTCGAGAAGAAGTACCCGGACACCGACGTCAAGTGGGTCGACCGGCCCGGCGAGGGCTACGCGGACAAGATCAGCGCGGACGCGGCCGGCGGCACCCTGCCGGACGTCGTCAACGTGTCGCCCGACCTGGTGGCTCCGCTGGCCAAGGCGGGCATCGCACTGGACCTCGACAAGGCGGCTCCGAAGTACCGCTCCGAGTACCTGCCGGGCGCCTGGAAGAGCCATCAGATACCGGGCACGGAAGGGACGTTCGCCTTCCCCTGGTACCTCAACACCGGGCCGATGTTCTACAACAAGCGCCTCCTCCGGGAGGCCGGACTTGACCCGAAGGATCCGCCGTCCACCTACGACGAGGTCTTCTCCGACGGACTGAAGCTGGCCGAGAAGAGCAAGGGCAAGGTCGCCACCCTCGCGAACGTCCCCACCATCGAGGACTTCGGCCGCTACGGCGGACAGCTGATGAACAAGGAAGGCACCGGCTTCGCCTTCAATGACGCCAAGGGCATCGAACTCCTCACGCACTACAAGGAGTTGTACGACGCCAAGGCGCTCGACGCGCAGGCCCTGACCGCGACCCCGGAGTCGTCGGGCCACAAGTTCCTCACCGAGTCCGTGGCGATGAACCCCGGCAGCGCGCTGGACCTGGCCAACTTCAGGAAGCAGGCCCCGAGCCTCTACAAGAACATCGGGATCACCGACCAGGTCAGCAGCACCGGCAAGGCCAACATGTACGTCATGGGCATCATGGTGAACGCGCAGACCAAGCGGAAGCCCGCCGCCGTGGCCTTCGCCCACTACATGACCGACGCGACCCGGCAGATGGAGTTCTCGAAGAAGGTCGCCATCTTCCCCAGCACCGCCGGATCGCTCGACGACCCGTACTTCACCGAGGAGGACGGCACCGACGAGACCCGCGTCCGGGTCGCCGCCGCCAAGTCCCTGAAGACGGCGGTCAATTACACGCCGGTCCTGTTCAGCGAGCAGATGAAGACCGAGCTGCGCAACCAGATCGCCAAGGCGCTGCAAGGAAAGCAGAGTCCCGAGGAGGCCCTCGACAACGCTGTCAAGGCCTGTGACCGGCTCTTGCAGCAGAGCTGAGCCCCCGGTGACCACCCCCGCTCCCGCTCCTGCTCCCGCTCCCGCCCGCCGGATTAGCCGCCATCTGCCCCTCAGCCCCTGGCTGTTCGCGGCACCCGGACTGATCGTGGTCGGTGCCTTCAGCCTCTACCCGTTCTTCAGTACCCTGGTCAACGCCTTCACCGACCGGCGGACCCTGGTCCCGGGGAAGTTCGTCGGCCTGGCCAACTTCCGTGAGCTGTTGCACGACGAGATGTTCTGGACCGGGCTGCGCAACAGCGCGCTGTACGTCCTGGTCGTCGTCCCGGCCCTCGTCATCCTGCCGCTGCTGCTGGCGATGCTCGTCCAGCGGCACATCCCCGGCATCACCTTCTTCCGCTCCGCCTTCTACACCCCGGTCGTCGCGTCCATCGTCGTCGTCGGCCTGATCTGGGTGTGGATGCTCGACGACCGGGGGCTGATCAACTCCCTCCTGGAAGCCGTGGGCATCGGCAAGGTCGGCTTCCTCAGTGACCAGTGGCTGCTGCTGGGCAGCGCGATGGTGGTCACGGTCTGGAAGGGCCTCGGCTACTACATGATCATTTACCTGGCCGCGCTCTCGAACGTACCGAGGGAGCTGCACGAGGCCGCCTCCGTGGACGGTGCCGGCGTCGCGCGCCGCTTCTTCACCGTCACCGTTCCCGCCATCCGCTCCACCATGGTGCTGGTCGCGGCGCTGTCCTCGGTCTCCGCCTTCAAGGTCTTCTCCGAGGTCTATCTGATGGCCGGCCCCTCCGGCGGCCCGGCGGGCGAGGACACCACCCTGGTGATGCTCGTCCAGCGGGTCGGCACCGGGCTGACCGGGCGGGTCGGGTACGCCTCCGCCATCTCGGTCGTCATCTTCGTCGTCACCGTCGGCCTGATGCTCCTGGTGCTGCGCGCCGACCGCAAGGAGGACGCGTGAGCTTCCTGAAGACCACCGACGCGGAAGGGCGCCGCGTCGCGCCCTGGCAGCTCGTCCTGCGGTACGTGCTGCTGCTCGCCGTACTGGTGCTGACCGTAGGACCGTTCCTGTGGCAGCTCTCGACCTCGCTGAAGGGTCCGAACGAGGACATCTTCAGCTCGCCGCCGAAGTTCTTCCCCAGCGATCCGACCCTGGACAACTACAGCAGGGTCGCCGACACCATCCCGGTGTGGGACTACGCCTTCAACTCCCTGAAGGTCGCCGCCGCCAACGTGGTCACCAACTGCGTCGGCGCCGCACTGGCGGGCTACGCACTGGCCCGGCTGCGCTACCGGGGGCGCCGGGCCGCGACACTGGCGTTCATCCTCGCCATGCTCGTGCCCGTGGAGGGCATCATCATCGCCCAGTTCACCACCATGCGTGATCTCGGACTGAACAACACCCTGCTCGGGGTGCTGCTGCCGGGGTCCGTCGGGGCGATGAACGTCCTGCTGATGCGCAACGCCTTCCTGAACCTCCCGCAGGAGGTGGAGGAAGCGGCCTTCGTGGACGGCGCCAATGTGTGGCAGCGCTTCCTGCGGATCGCGCTGCCCTCGGTCAAGGGCACCCTCGCCGTCGTCGCGATCTTCGCCTTCATGGGCTCGTGGGACGACTTCCTGTGGCCGCTGATCGTCCTCAGCGACCCGGAGAACTTCACCCTGACCATCGGGCTGAACTATCTGCACGGCACCTTCGCCAACGACGAACGGCTCGTCGCCGCGGGCACGATCATCGCCGTGCTCCCGCTCATCGTGCTCTTCGCCGGGCTGCAGCGCTTCTTCTTCCGGGGTGTCGGCGAAGGCGCCGTCAAGGGCTGACCCCGCCGCCCACCTCCCGCCGCACCACAGAACCAGGACCCCTGTTCCGTATGAGCACCTCCCCGCCGCGCTTCGGCGCCAACTACACGCCCAGCCAGGGCTGGTTCCACCACTGGCTGGACTTCGACCTCGACGCCGTGCGCGCCGACCTGGACTCGATCGCCGGTCTCGGCCTCGACCACATCCGGGTCTTCCCGCTCTGGCCGCTCTTCCAGCCCAACCGCACCCTGATCCGCCCGCGCGCCGTCGAGCAGCTCGTCCAGCTCGCCGACGCCGCCGCCGAACGCGGGCTCGACGTCAGCGTGGACGGGCTCCAGGGCCATCTGTCGAGCTTCGACTTCCTGCCCGCCTGGACCCGGACCTGGCACCGGCGCAACATCTTCACCGACCCCGACGTGGTCTCCGGCCAGGCCGAGTACCTGCGGACGCTGGCCGCCGCCCTCGCCGACCGGCCCCACTTCATCGGGATGACGCTCGGCAACGAGATCAACCAGTTCTCGGGGGAGCCGCACCCCGACCCGGACCGCATCACCCCCGAACAGGCGGGCGGCTGGCTGACCCGGATGCTCGACGCCTGCGAGGAGGGGGCGCCGGGGAAGCTCCATCTGCACGCTGAGTACGACGCCTCCTGGTACCAGGACGACCACGCCTTCACCCCCGCGCACGCGGCCCGGATCGGAGCCGTCACCGCCGTGCACTCCTGGGTCTTCAACGGCACCGCCCAGCGGCACGGCCGCACCGGCACCGCCACCGAGCACCACGCCGCCTACCTGATCGAGCTCTCCAAGGCCTGGGCCCTCGACCCGCACCGGCCGGTCTGGCTCCAGGAGGTCGGCGCCCCCGCCCCGCTGATCCCGGCCGAGCACGCCGCCGGGTTCACCGCGGCGACCGTCGAGAACGCGCTGGACTGCGAGGACGTCTGGGGCGTCACCTGGTGGTGCTCCCACGACGTGTCCCGCTCGCTCGCCGACTTCCCCGAACTCGAATACGGGCTCGGCCTGTTGACCAACGACCGGCAGGTCAAGCCGGCCGGCCGGGCCATCGCCCGGATCATCGAGGAGCAGCGCGGCAGGACGCACCGGCCCGCGCCCCGGACCACGGCCCTCGTCGTCGACACCGGGGACGACACGACCGCGCCCCGCCGCTCCACCTGCGCCCCCGGCGGCGAGGTCTTCGAGGCCTTCGCCCGGCTGACCGCGGACGGGGCCCGCCCCACGACCGTCCTCGCGAGCCTGGCCGGCGACGCGGAGCACCTGGCCGCCCGCGGCATCACCGAGGTCGTCGCACCGGACCAGGTCCGGTGACCCCACGCACTCCGTGACCACCACCCCGTACCGCGCCGGAATCGCACCTCGCACGATACGGAGCACACCATGAACGAGCCCGGCGCCGCCTCCGTCGCGCACCGCTGGTAACCCTCACCCGCACCCCACCCCTATCGGAGTCACCCTCATGCACGACGACCGCAGCCTGGTCGAAGCCCGTCTGAAGCGCGTTCTCGACGAGCGCATCCGGCCGGCCGTATACCCGCAATCCGTACCGCTGGACGTAGCCGTCTGGAACGCGCCGGGCGAGCCCGTCCCGGTCGCCGAGGGCCTCGCGGGTGCCACCGAACCGATCGCGGTCGGCGACCGGTGGGGCGCCCCGTGGGGCACCTGCTGGTTCCGGGTCTCCGGGACGGTCCCCGAGGCCTGGGCGGGCCGGACCGTCGAGGCGCTGCTCGACCTCGGCTTCGACGAGAACATGCCGGGCTTCCAGTGCGAGGGCCTCGTCTACCGCCCCGACGGCACCCCGGTGAAGGGCCTCAACCCCCGCAACCAGTGGGTGCGCGTCGGCGCCCCCGCCACCGGTGGCGAAGAGGTGCTGCTGCATGTCGAGGCCGCGTCCAACCCGGTCATCCTCGACTACCACCCCTTCCTGCCGACCCAGCTGGGTGACAAGGAGACCGCGGGCGGCGAACCGCAGTACACCCTCGCCCGGATGGACCTCGCGCTCTTCGACGAGAACGTGTGGAACCTCGTCCAGGACCTGGAGGTGCTGGGCGAGCTGATGCAGGAGCTGCCGGTCGACGGCGCCCGCCGCTGGGACATCCTGCGCGCCGTCGGCCGCTCGCTCGACGCGGTCGACCTCCAGGACGTCAACGGCACCGCGGCCGCCGCCCGCGAGCAGCTCGCCGCCGTCCTCGCGACGCCCGCACAGCCCTCCGCGCACCGCATCAGCGCCGTCGGCCACGCCCACATCGACTCCGCCTGGCTGTGGCCGCTGCGCGAGACGGTCCGCAAGGTCGCCCGTACGACGTCGAACATGACGGCCCTGCTGGAGGACGAGCCCGACTTCGTCTTCGCGATGTCGCAGGCCCAGCAGTTCGCCTGGATCAAGGAGCACCGCCCCGAGGTCTACGCGAAGGTCAAGCAGGCCGTGGCGGACGGGCGGTTCGTGCCGTCCGGCGGCATGTGGGTCGAGTCCGACACGAACATGCCCGGCTCGGAGGCGATGGCCCGCCAGTTCGTGCACGGCAAGCGGTTCTTCCTCGACGAGTTCGGCATCGAGAACGACGAGGCGTGGCTCCCCGACACGTTCGGCTTCGCGGCCGGACTGCCGCAGATCATCAAGGCCGCCGGCTCCAAGTGGCTCCTCACCCAGAAGATCTCGTGGAGCCAGACCAACAAGTTCCCGCACCACACCTTCCAGTGGGAGGGCATCGACGGCACCCGGATCTTCACGCACTTCCCGCCCGTCGACACCTACAACTGCTCCATGAAGGGCAGCGAGATCGCCCACGCGGCGAAGAACTTCAAGGACAAGGGAGTCGCTCAGCACTCCCTCGCGCCGACCGGCTGGGGCGACGGGGGCGGTGGCACCACCCGCGAGATGATCGCCAAGGCGGCCAGGATGCGCAGCCTCGAAGGGTCCGCGACGGTCACCTGGGAGACGCCCACCGACTTCTTCACCAAGGCGGAGGCGGAGTACCCGAACGCACCGGTGTGGGTCGGCGAGCTCTACCTGGAGCTGCACCGCGCCACCCTGACCAGCCAGGCGAAGACGAAGCAGGGCAACCGCCGCAGCGAGCACCTGCTGCGCGAGGCCGAGCTGTGGGCCGCCACCGCCGCCGTGCGGACCGGCTCCGCCTACCCGTACGAGCAGCTGGACCGGATCTGGAAGACGGTGCTGCTGCACCAGTTCCACGACATCCTGCCCGGCTCGTCGATCGCCTGGGTGCACCGCGAGGCGGAGAGGACGTACGCGGCCGTCGCCGAGGAGCTGAACGGCATCGTCGACACCGCGCAGCGCGCCCTGGCCGGTGACTCCGCGGCGGGCCGGACGCTGCTCTTCAACTCCGCCCCGCACGCCCGCGGCGGCGTCCCGGCCGGTGCGTCGGCCGCCGTCACGGCCGCCGACGGCGGCACGCTAGCACCGCGCGAGGGCGGCGGGTTCGTCCTGGACAACGGCCTGCTGCGGGTGGAGATCGACGCCCGCGGACTGGTCGTCTCCGCGTACGACATCGGCGCCGGGCGCGAGACGGTGGCCCCGGGCCAGGCCGCGAACCTGCTCCAGATCCACCCGGACTTCCCGAACATGTGGGACGCGTGGGACGTCGACGCGTTCTACCGCAACACCGTCACCGACCTGACGGACCTCGACGAGCTCACCCCCGTCGAGGACGGCGGCGCCGTCTCCGTACGGATCGTCCGCGGCTTCGGCGACTCCTTGGTCACCCAGCTGCTGACCCTCGCGCCGGGCGTCAAGCGGCTCGACATCGACACCGAGGTCGACTGGCACGAGACGGAGAAGTTCCTCAAGGCGGCGTTCCCGCTGGACATCCACGCCGAGCGGTACGCCTCCGAGACGCAGTTCGGGCACTTCTACCGGGCCACCCACACCAACACGAGCTGGGAGGCCGCCAAGTTCGAGGCCTGCAACCACCGTTTCGTCCACCTGGAGGAGCCCGGCTGGGGCGTGGCGCTGGTCAACGACTCGACGTACGGGCACGACGTGACCCGCACGGTCCGCGACAGCGACGCGGGCACGACCACCACCGTGCGGGTCTCGCTGCTGCGCGCACCGCGCTTCCCCGACCCGGAGACGGACCAGGGCGTGCACCGCTTCCGGCACGCGCTCGCGCCGGGCGCCGCGATCGGCGACGCGGTCCGCGAGGGCTTCCGCATCAACCTGCCGGAGCGCCGGGTGACCGGTGACCGCGAGGTGGCTCCGCTGGTGGCCGTCGACAACGACGCGGTCGTGGTCAGCGCGGTCAAGCTGGCGGACGACGCGAGCGGCGATCTGGTCGTGCGGCTCTACGAGTCGACGGGCGGGCGTGCCAGGGTGCGGCTCGCGGCCGGCTTCGAGGCCGGCGGCGTCGTGGCGACCGATCTGCTGGAGCGGCCGCTGGCCGACGCGGTGGTTCCCGAGCTCGCCGACGGCGGCGTCCGGCTGTCGCTGCGGCCGTTCGAGCTGATCACGCTGAGGTTCGCCCGCGCCTGAGCCCGGCCCGGTGCGCCTGCGGACCTGTCCGCCGGCGCACCGGGCGGTGCGGCACTGCCCCGTGCGGTGGCGAATATCTACAGCGACAAGCACAGAATTTTACGCAATGCGCGATGAGGGTTTATGGCACGCCGGGCGGAGTGTAATTACTTGCCGCGCCCGGCCGCATTCATTGTGCTACTGTAGATCTCAGTTGCAGTTGTGGTTCCCAAAGACTCCAAGTGCTCTCCTCAGCTAAATGGGCTGAGTGGGTGCACTTTTGTATTTCCGGTTCATTATCCGGATGGGGTAATCATCGCGGCGACGTGGGACTGGCACAGTGCGAGTCCCCGGGCTCTGCCCCAGAAGGAGATAAAACATGGCTACTGGCACCGTCAAGTGGTTCAACGCGGAAAAGGGCTTCGGCTTCATCGAGCAGGATGGTGGCGGCGCTGACGTCTTCGCCCACTACTCGAACATCGCCGCCAGCGGCTTCCGTGAGCTGCAGGAGGGCCAGAAGGTGAACTTCGACGTCACGCAGGGCCAGAAGGGCCCGCAGGCGGAGAACATCACCCCCGCGTAACCTGATTGCTTCGGCGCTCACGCGCTGAGAAGCTTTCGCGCAGCTGGGGCCCGCACCTTGGGGTGCGGGCCCCAGCTCGTTGCTTTTACGGGCCCACCCCCGAGCGATGCCGTGCCGGTGCACCACCGCCACGAGCTGCCGGGCAGGCGCCCAGAACCAAGATCTTCACCGTGCGGCGGACGATCCGCCATGGCTCCCGGACCGGAACACCGGCCCGCCGGAGCCCCGTGACGTGACCTGTAGGACCGCCCCGCGGGCCCGCTCGTCCCGTCATTGCGAAGCACCGGACCCGGTTCGGCCGGGCCCCGTATCGGCTCAAGACCGGCTGCCGGGCTTCGTTCACGTATGCCAACGGCCCGTTCTTGCGATTCTTGTGCCGCTCGTCGCGCAATGAATTCCTCGATACGCGCCATATCGAGGAAGGGTTCTGTATGAACCGCGACCGCACAGCCCGCTCAAATGACCGTTATTCCCGCACCACCTCCGGCGGCTCCCGTTCGGGCGGCGGCGGCTTCCGCTCGCAGGCCCCGAGCCGCCAGGGCGGCCAGGGCCGCTTCGGCGCCCCGGCCCAGCGCTCCGGTGGCGGCGGTGGCTACGGCCGCCGGCCCGCCGCGAAGCAGGGCGAGTTCGCGCTGCCGAAGACCATCACCCCGGGCCTGCCCGCCGTGGAGGCCTTCGCCGATCTGGACATGCCCTCGCCGCTGCTGTCGGCGCTCGCCAACGAGGGCGTCACGGTCCCGTTCCCGATCCAGGCGGCCACGCTGCCGAACTCGCTGGCCGGCCGTGACGTACTGGGCCGCGGCCGCACCGGCTCGGGCAAGACGCTCGCCTTCGGCCTGGCCCTGCTGGCCCGTATCGAGGGACGGCGCGCCGACGCCCGCCGCCCGCTGGCCCTGGTGCTCGTCCCCACCCGGGAACTGGCCCAGCAGGTCACCGACGCGCTCACCCCGTACGCCCGCTCGCTCAAGCTGCGGATGGCCACGGTCGTCGGCGGCATGTCGATCGGCCGGCAGTCGGCCGCGCTGCGCGGCGGCTCCGAGGTCGTCGTCGCCACTCCGGGCCGGCTGAAGGACCTGATCGAGCGGGGCGACTGCTCCCTGGACCGGGTCTCCATCACCGTCCTGGACGAGGCCGACCAGATGGCCGACATGGGCTTCATGCCGCAGGTCACCGAGCTGCTCGACCAGGTGCAGCCGGAGGGCCAGCGGATGCTGTTCTCGGCCACCCTGGACCGCAACGTCGACCTGCTGGTGCGCCGCTACCTGCACGACCCGGTCGTCCACTCGGTCGACCCGGCCGCCGGTGCGGTGACGACGATGGAGCACCACGTGCTCTACGTCCACGGCGCCGACAAGTACGCCACCACGACGGAGATCGCCGCCCGCGACGGCCGCGTGATCATGTTCCTGGACACCAAGCACGCCGTGGACAAGCTCACCGACCACCTGCTCAACAGCGGGGTCCGGGCGGCGGCGCTGCACGGCGGGAAGTCGCAGCCGCAGCGCACCCGCACCCTGACCCGGTTCAAGACCGGGCACGTCACGGTGCTGGTCGCCACCAACGTCGCGGCCCGCGGCATCCACGTCGACAACCTCGACCTGGTCGTCAACGTCGACCCGCCGAGCGACCACAAGGACTACCTGCACCGCGGCGGCCGCACCGCCCGTGCCGGGGAGTCCGGCAGTGTCGTCACGCTGGTGCTGCCCAACCAGCGCCGCGAGATGACGCGCCTGATGGCCGACGCCGGGATCACCCCGCAGATCGCCCAGGTCCGCTCCGGCGAGGCCGAGCTGAGCCGGATCACCGGTGCGCAGGCGCCCTCGGGCGTGCCCGTCGTCATCACCTCGCCGGTGTCGGAGCGGCCCAAGGGCGGCTCCTCGTCCCGCGGCCGCCGCAGCCGCCCGGCCCAGGCCCGGCGCACCTCGTCGTCCTCGGCGTCGTCTTCCTCGTCGTCGTCCCAGCCGCGGGGTGGCGGTGCGCAGCGCCGGTCCTCCGGCAACCGTGCCGCCTGACCGTTGCCCGCGTTCCCGTCCGGTTCCGCTCCCCGACCCCGTTGAGGCACTATGCGCTGCGTCATCGCCCGCTTCCCTTTCGACCTTTTCAAGCACGAGGTCGAGGCATCGATGAAGGGCATCAAGCCCGAACCCGTCACCGGGGAATCGGTGATCATCAGCCGTCGTGTCTATCCGGTCAAGCAGGTGGGTGAAGTGATCACCCGGCAGGACCGTCGTGACTTCACGGCCGGTGAGGTGACCAGGGCGCTGGGGCGTCTCGGCTTCACCTGCCGGTCCGTACCGGCGCCGTCCGCTCCGGTGGAGCTCAGCCCCATGGAGGCCGCTTCGGCGGCGCTGGGGAGTCCCGGACAGGACGCCTGAGTCACCGCACCACATGCCGGGGCCCGGCTTCCCCTCGGGGGAGCCGGGCCCCGGCGCGTCGTATGTCCCGGGGCGGTCAGCTCCAGAGCGCCTCGGCGAGCGTGACGCCGACGAACACCGCGCCCAGCCCCGCCACCACGCTCGCGACCACGTTGGCCGCCGCGTAGAACCGTGCGCCGTCCTCGGCCAGCCGCAGCGTCTCGTAGCTGAAGGTCGAGTACGTGGTCAGCGTCCCGCAGAGCCCGGTGCCGAGCAGCAGCTGTACGTGGGAGGAGGCGGCGCCGGCCGTCACCGCGCCGGTCAGCAGCCCCAGCACCAGGCAGCCCGTGACGTTCACCGTGAACGTTCCCCAGGGGAAGACGGTGTCGTGCCGGGACTGCACCGCCCGGTCGGTCAGGTACCGCAGCGGGGCGCCGACCGCCGCGCCGACGATCACCAGCAGCCAGTTCACCGGGGCTCCTCCGGCTCTCCCCGCCGCACCAGCTCGCAGGCGTCCAGGACGACCGGGCTGTCGCCGGTCAGCTCCTCGATCAGCGGCAGGAACGCGCGCACCTTCTCCTCGGTGTCCACGATCACCACCGCCACCGGCAGGTCCTCGCTCAGCGAGAGCAGCCGCTGGGTGTGGATCATCGACGAGGCGCCGAAGCCCTCGATCCCGCGGAACACGCTGGCGCCCGCCAGACCCGCCGCGTGCGCCCGGTGCACGATCTCGGTGTAGACGGGCCGGTGGTGCCAGCCGTCGGTCTCCCCGACCAGGACGGTCAGCCGCAGGGCGCGCTCGGTCCTCGATGTCGTCATGACTGCCTCCACGCCAGCGCGCGGCGTGTCAGCCACACCGCGCTCCACACCGCCGCGAGGGCCGCGAGCAGTGTCAGTCCCAGATACGCCAGGCCGCTGCGGGCCCGGTCCGCGCCGACGAGGCGCTCGATGTCCACGGCGTAGGTGGAGAAGGTGGTGAACCCGCCCAGCACCCCGGTGCCGAAGAACGGCCGCACCAGCCGGTGGGCCGCCCACACCTCGCTGATCACCACCATGAACACGCCGATCACGGCGCAGCCGATGACGTTCACCACGAGGGTCGTCCAGGGGAACCCGTCATGCGCCGTGGGCCACAGCAGCGACGCACCGTAGCGTGCGGACGCACCGGCCGCGCCGCCGAGCGCGATCACCGCGACGACCGGGACCTGGGGGTTCAGGGGCTTCGTGGGCACACGTCTCCTACCTGCCGGGGCGCCCGCCGGACGCGGGCGCGCTCGTCGCCAAGTAGGGACCGTTGGCGGCGCGCTCGCGGCCGCGGTTCGGGTACGGCGGGCCCCACCGCCGCGCGGGGGCCGTCACCGGCCCCGCTTCCTCCAGATTATCGCGTGCTCCCCGCGGGGGCGTGCCGGGCCCGACGCGGCTCCCGGGGCCCGGGGAGGGCCGGTGTTAGGCTCGCGCGGCCGTCCGCGCGGATCGCGGTGTCACGAGGACCGACAGGAGGCAAGGGCCGTGGAGAAGACGCCTCCGATGATCGTGGTGGTCGTACCCACCTATGACGAGCGGACGAACCTGCCGGTCCTCGTCGGCCTGCTGACGGACCTGGGCCTGCCCGGTCTGCGCGTTCTCGTGGTGGACGACAACTCCCCGGACGGCACGGGTGAGGTGGCCGACCGGCTCGCCGAGGAGACCGGGGGCGTCGTGGGGGTGCTGCACCGGACGGCGAAGGACGGGATCGGCCGGGCCTATGTGGCGGGGATGACGCGGGCGCTCGCCGAGGGCGCGGACGTGGTGGTCCAGATGGACGCGGACCTCTCCCATCCGGTGTCCAGGGTGCCGGTCATGGTCGACACGCTGTTCGCGCGGGACGCCGCGGTGGTGATCGGCTCGCGCTACGTGGAGGGCGGCTCGCTCGCGACGGAGTGGCCCCGGCACCGCAAGGCGCTGTCCGCGTGGGCCAATTTCTACGTGAACGCGATTCTGCGGCTGGGGGTGAAGGACGCCACCGCCGGGTTCAAGGCGTGGCGGGCCTCGGCGCTGAACGCGATCGACGTCCCCTCGGTGCACAGCAACGGGTACTCGTTCCAGGTGGAGATGAACCACCGCGCGGTCCGGCGCGGGCTGCGGATCGTCGAGGTCCCGATCCGGTTCGAGGAGCGGGTCAGCGGTGAGTCGAAGCTCGGTCTGCGGGTGCAGATCGAGTCCGCGATCGCCCCGTGGAAGCTGCTCCTGGGCCGGTACAGGGGCTGACTCCCGGCCGTTCACCCGATCGGCCACCGCATCTGCGGGCCCGGCGGCGAGGCCGCAGGGTGGTCCCATGTGGCCCCGTCGAGTCGTGCTGGGCGCCGCGGTCCTCCCGCTCGCCCTGCTGGTGCCGCGGGACTCCCCGGTGCGGCTCGCGCTGCCCGTCCCGGCCGCCGCACACGAGCGGCCGCGCCCGGTGCCGCGCGGGGCGGCGCAGCCGGCGATCGTCAGCCGGGCGGTCTGGCGGGCGGACGAGCGCCTGGTCAGGGAGCCGGCGGTCTACACGGGCCCGGTGCGGGCGGTCTTCATCCACCACACCGGCGAGTCCAACGACTACGACTGCGCGGACGTGCCCCGGATGCTGCGCGCGGTGGAGGAGTCCCACATCGAGGGCAACGGCTGGGACGACATCGGCTACAACTTCCTCGTCGACCGGTGCGGGACGATCTACGAGGGCCGGGCGGGCGGCATCCGGCGTTCGGTCCGCGGCGCGCACACCACGGGCTTCAACGCCGACAGCGTGGGCATAGCGGTGCTCGGCAACTACGGGAGCGGGGCCACGGTGCCGGCGGTCCTGGTGCGGGCGCTCGCGAGGGTGGCCGCGTGGAAGCTGATGCCGGGCGCCGATCCGCGCGGCACGGTGCGGCTGGTCTCGACGAACGACGCGAGCAGGTTCCCCAAGGGCGCGGCCGCCGTGCTGCACGTCATTTCGGGTCACCGCGACGCGTACCAGACCAACTGTCCGGGCGAGGCGCTGTACGCCGAACTGCCCGCGATCCGGGCCGCGACGGCGGCTCTGCGCAAGGGGCGGTGAACGGCGGGGGCCGCTCCCGTCGGACGAGGCGAGGGGATCGGCCGGCGGCTGTTCACCGGTGAGGCCGGGGTGAAGGCCCACCTGCTGCGGATCTCCGCCGAGCTCGACGTCAGCGACCGCACGCGTGCGGTGGTCGTCGCGATGAACTGCGGTCTGCCGCAACGGCGTCAGGCCGTTCCCGTGGAGTCGCGCCGGGTTCTCCGACGACCAGGCACTTGTCGATTATCGATATGCTGCCCTAAGGTGAGCATATCGATAATCGATGGAAAGAGATGCGATGAACACGCGGCTCATGAGCGCCCTGTCCACGGTGACCTTCGGTCTGGCCGTCCTGAGCGGACTCGCCTTTCTCGGTACGGGCGTCACGCGCATGCTCGACGACGGGGCGGTCTGCGTGGAGACGGGCTTCTGGGCCAATGCCCGGCTGGCGTCGGACGGGCTGCCGGTCGCGAAGGGTGTGGAGGCGTCGGGCAGCCTCACGCGGCTCTGCCAGGACAGCCCCTCCGTGGGCCAGCGCGTGGCCGACCTGGGCGGCGAACTGCCCTGGCTGCTGTTCGGCGCTCTCGCGCTGCTGCTGTTCTCCCGGCTGCTGACGTCCGTGCTGCGGCAGGGCCCGTTCACCGAGGCGGTGGCCCGACGGCTCACCGCCCTGGGCTGGTTCGTCACCGTGGGCACGCCGCTGGCCGGGCTCGTCGTCGGGTGGTCGCGGTCCTGGCTCGTCGGGAGCATGGCGCCGGTCGTGGGTTCCGGGCCGACGGTCTCCGGACCGATGGTGCTCGTGCTCGCCGGCCTCGCGGGTGTGATCCTGGGGAAGATCATGCGCGAGGGCGTGCGCATGCGAGAGGACCTCGAAGGGACCATCTGATGCCCGAGGACGAACTCCACTCGATCCGCATCCACCTCGACCGGCTCCTGGCCGAGCGCGGTATGACGCTCACCGAACTGTCCGCGCAGGTGGGCATCACCGTCGTCAACCTGTCGGTGCTCAAGAACGGGCGGGCCAAGGCCGTCCGCTTCTCGACGCTGTCGAGGATCTGCGACGTCCTGGGCTGCCAGCCGGGCGACCTGATCACCCACGAGCCCGCCGGGCCCGCCGGACCCCCGGAGCCCGCCTGAGGGCCGGCCCGGCTCAGCAGCCGGTGCCGTCGCGCGACAGCCCGTACGCCGAGTCCAGCCGGTAGGTGCCGCCCCTCGGCACGGTGAGCCTGGTCCAGTCGCCGTCCTGCCGCAGGCAGCCACCGCCGCCGCGCCCGCCGACCGCGCGTGCGCGCAGCCACGGCGAGTACGCGAGGCGAACGGTCACCGAGCCCGCCTCCGGCACCCGGACCACCAGATCGGCCTCGCCGCCGCTCACGACCTCGGCCGGCGCCGGCACCAGGGGCACCGCGTCACGCACCCGGTAGACGGTCCAGCCGTCGTCCCGCCACACCTTCCGCAGCCAGGGCAGCCCGCCGCGCACCAGGGCCGCCTCCGCCTCGGCGGGGCCGTCGGGCTTCCCGTGGTGCAGCACGACGTACCCCACGGCCCAACGGTCCAGCCAGGCACGGTAGGTGGCCGGGGACAGCGTCCCGTCGTAGAACAGCCGCCCCCGTTCCACGTCGAGTTGACGGTTCCAGCCGCGTGCCATGTTCACGTGGCGGGCCAGGACGGTCGCCTCCCGGTGGTTGCGGGCGGGGACGACCTCCACCCGGGTGAGATCGGCGTTCAGGCGGCGCAGTTCGCCGACGACGCCGTCCGTGCGGGCGGCCCAGGACGGCTTGTGGTCGGAGACCCGCAGATCGTCCAGGGTCTTGTCGGCCAGCCAGTTGGCGGACAGCCCGAGGGCCACGGCGATCACGGCGAGGCGCGTCCAGTGCTTCTCCCGGAGGAGCGCCAGGAGCGCCGCGAGCAGCACGGGGACGGCGACGAGGCCGAGGAGCCGCTCGACGTTCGTGCCGATGGGGGAGGCGACGAGGAAGACGAGGACGACGCCGACGGCGTACACCACGGCGCCGTACCGCGGTACGCGCCATGTGCGCCCCGGCGGCGCCGCTACGGCCAGCGCGGCGCAGACGATGAGCGGCATCCACAGCCGGCCGCTGTGCATGGGCTGCTCGCCACCGCCGGGGAAGAGCAGCGCGACGGTTCCCACGACGACGAAGAACGGGACGGTCAGGACGACACCCTTCCGCCACTGCCGGTCGAGCAGGTACGCCGCCCCCGCCACCACGAGGAACAGCCCCGCGACCGGACTGGCCATCGCCGCCAGCGCCCCGGCCACGACGGCGACCGCGGCGCGGTGGGCGTACAGGCATGCGACGAGCCCGATCGCGACGCCGAGCGCGAACGTCGTGCGCCCCGACGCGACGTTGCACCACAGGGCGAGCGAGGCGAGTACCGCGGGGGCGAGCGGCAGGCGCATCCCGGTGCGTACGAACAGCAGGGCGATGAGCCACGAGCCGGCGATCCCGGCGGCCACGGAGACCGTCCGGACACCGAGGAAGGCCATCAGGTAGGAGGAGAAGACGCTGTAGCCGGCGGTGTGGATCCCGCCGTACCAGGAGAGGTTGTACGCCGAACCCGGGTGGCGTGCGGTGAATCCCGACCAGGCGAGCTGCGCGGCCAGGTCGCCGCCGCCGGTGGCCAGGACCAGCGCCCACACGACGTACAACGGGACGACCACGGCGACGGCGACGAGCGGCACGCGTTGCCGCCGCCACCAGGGCGGGGCGGCCGGTTCTTCTTCTTCCCGGCCGCCCCCCAGCCGATCGCCGACGTCACCCGTACCCGCTCGCACTTCCCCGCTGACACCCACCCGGCAACCCTAGGGCCTCCGGTTCGGATCAGGCCGGACAAGGGCCGGACCGGGGCCGGGCGGGCGTCGGGTCAGCGCAGGGTCTTCAGCATCTCCGCGCCGAACGGCGTGATGTCACCGGTGCGCCCGTCGATGGTCTTCGCGGCCCACTCGGGGTCGGCGATCAGCGCACGGCCGACGGCGACCATGTCGAACTCGTCGCGCTCCATCCGGTCCAGCAGCCGGTCGATGCCGGTGACCTCGGAGCTGTTGCCCTGGAAGGCGCTGAAGAAGTCACCGTCCAGGCCGACAGAGCCGACGGTGACCGTGGGCCTGCCGCTGATCTTCCGCACCCAGCCGGCGAGGTTCAGCTCGGACCCCTCGAACTCGGGCAGCCAGTAGCGGCGGGTGGACGCGTGGAAGACGTCGACACCGGCCTCGGCCAGCGGCGTGAGCAGGGTGGCCAGCTCCTCCGGCGTCTGCGCGAGCTTCGCCTCGTAGGCGTCCATCTTCCACTGGGACATCCGGAAGAAGAGGGGGAAGGCGTCCGACACGGCCGCGCGGCAGGCCGCCACGATCTCCGCCGCGAACCGGGTCCGCGCGACGATGTCGCCGCCGTACGCGTCGGTGCGGCGGTTGCTGCCGGACCACAGGAACTGGTCGATCAAGTAGCCGTGCGCACCGTGCAGTTCGACACCGTCGAAGCCGAGGCGCTCGGCGGCGGCCGCGGCGTCGGCGAAGGCGGCGATGACGTCGTCGAGGTCCTGCCGCGTCATGGCGCGGCCCTTGGGCTCACCCGTCAGGGACACGCCGGAGGGCCCGACCGGCTCCGCGTCCACCACCGGCGGCGCCCCCTCGGTGCGCGTGACGCCCACGTGCCAGAGCTGCGGAATGATCGCGCCGCCCGCCCGGTGCACGGAGTCCGCGACGTCCGCCCAGCCGGCGAGCGCGTCCTCGCCGTGGAACCGGGGGACCCGGTCGCTGGTGCCCGCGGACGCGTGATTGACGTAGGTGCCCTCGGTGATGATCAGCCCGACACCGCCGGCGGCCCGCCGCTCGTAGTAGTCCGCCACGTCCTGGCCCGGGACGCCGCCCGGGGAGAACTGCCGGGTCATCGGGGCCATGGCGATGCGGTTGCGCGAGGTGAGCCCGCGCACCGAGAAGGGGCGCGCGAGGGTGTCCGTTGCACGGCCGGCGGTCACGTCTGTCACTTCATGTCCTCTACGTAGGCTCGGGGCGTCCACCGGTCGCCAACACCGGTGCGCGGCCGTGGCATCCCCGTTCCGGGCCCGATGTGGTCAAGGTCTCCTGAGCGGACCGTGTCCGGCACCCTCGCCGGTCCGGTGACCGTCGGCACGAGCGGCTGGAGCGCCTGCAAGGGCCTGTACTGACCGGCACGCGGCAGGCCTCTTCGCGCGGGGTGCCGGGTGGCAGAGTGACGGCGAACCGTGCACGCCGCGCGAAGGCCATGTTGCCTTGTGTTGCGCGGAGTTGACGCACAGTCAACACTGTGGCGAGGTCATGACAGCCCCCCTGGATCGCTTGCCCGGTCCGAATCCTCCGCGCCATCGTCGATTGCGGCGTCCGGACCCCGTGCGCCGCACCCGATGGGCGCGCGGACCCCCTCGCGCGCCACCGTTCGAGGAGGACCTCCCGATGGCAGCACTGCGCAACGTCAAGCGGCGGATCGCCGCTCTGATCGCCACCACGACCACCGCGGCCCTGGCAGCCGCGGTCGGTGCGGCCTTACCCGCCCAGGCGGCCGCGCCGGAGGGCAGGATTCTGCACGCCGGAGCAGCGGAAGCGGTACCGGGAAGCTACATCGTCACGCTGAAGCGGTCGGCCGGGTTCAAGGCGTCCGGATCCGACGGCAAGAAGCTCATAGCCGGCTACGGCGGCCGGATCGAGCGCACCTACTCGTCCGCGCTGAACGGCTACGCCGCGGCTCTCAGCGGCACCGAGGCCAAGCGGCTCGCCGCCGACCCGGCCGTCGCCTCGGTCGAGCAGGACCAGAAGGTCCACGCGACCGCCACCCAGGGCAACGCACCCTGGGGCCTCGACCGGATCGACCAGGCGAACCTGCCGCTGAGCGGCACGTACACCTACCCGGACCCGGCGGGCGGCGGCACCACCGTCTACGTCCTGGACACCGGGGTGCGCATCACCCACCAGGAGATCAGCGGCCGGGCCTCGTACGGGTACGACTTCGTCGACAACGACACCACCGCCCAGGACGGGTACGGCCACGGCACCCATGTGGCCACGACCGTCGCGGGGAGCACCTACGGGGTGGCGAAGAAGGCGAAGATCGTCGCCGTGCGGGTCCTCGGCAACGACGGCTCCGGCACCACCGCCGGGGTCATCGCCGGGGTCGACTGGATCACCGCCCACCACGTCGCCTCGTCCGTCGCGAACGTGTCGCTCGGCGGCGGCGCCAGCACCACGCTGGACAACGCGGTGAGCAAGTCGATCGCGTCCGGGGTCACGTACTCCATCGCGGCGGGCAATTCGGGGGCGCTCGCGTCCGGCTACTCCCCCGCCAGGGTCGCCACCGCGATCACCGTCGGCGCCACGACCAGGACCGACGCCCGCGCGAGCTACTCGAACTACGGCTCCGCCGTGGACATCTTCGCGCCGGGCTCCGGCATCACGGCGGGCTGGAACAGCTCGGACAGCGCCACGTACACCGGCGACGGCACGTCCTTCGCCGCGCCGCACGTCTCCGGTGCGGCCGCGGTCTACCTGACGAACCACCCCGGCGCCTCCCCGGCGGCCGTGGCCTCGGCACTCGTGAACGGCGCGACGTCGGGCGTCCTCACGGGCGTCGGATCCGGCTCCCCGAACAAGCTGCTCAAGCTCGTCCCGTAACGACCTGACGGCCGGGGGGCGCGGACGGGGCGTTTCCCCGCACGCGCCCCCGGCCCACGTCGTCCGTCCGGAGCCGCTCCTGGCCGAAAAGGCCAGTTCAGCGGCTTGATCCCGCAGGGCGTCCCTCCATGCGCCCCGGGGTGCGGATCACGACATGTCCGGACCGTTTGCTACGGCGGTATTTCGGTGTCATGGCGAGATCAACCGAGATCTGGTGGCACCGCGAAGGAGCGGACCAGACTGACGCCCGCACATCTGTGCTCACGGTCCGTCCCCCCAGAAAGCTCAGCGGCACATGCAGACGTCCCCCGGCCCCGGCGACCCCGAAGCGCACCGTTGGCGTGCGGATTCCCGTGCGGTTTCCCGTGCGGTTTCCCGTGCGGTTCCGCGTGCGGTGAGGAGGTGCCGCGCATGGTGCGCTATGTGACGCGCAAGGCGGCGGGCTGGCTGCTGATGATCGTCGTCGCCACCAACGCCACGTACTTCCTGGCCAGTTGGTTCCTGGACCCGCGGTCGAACTTCAAGGAGCTGCGGCCCGTCCGCAGCGAGGCCCGGATCGACCAGGCCCTCGCGCCCTACAACCTGGACCCGCGGGTACCCGTGGTGCACCGGTGGTGGGACTGGTTCACCTCGGTGGTCGTCCACTTCGACTGGGGCAGGTCCCCCACCGGCGTCTCCGTCAACGGCGAGATCGGCTACCGCTCCCTCGTCAGCGCCGAGTTGGTCGTCATCGCGACGATCCTCTCCGTGGTGATCGGCGTATCGCTGGGGGTGTACACGGCGTCACGGCAGTACGGCTGGGGCGACCGGGTGTCGCAGGCCGTCTCCATCGCGGTGTTCAACATCCCGACGTCCGTCGCCGCGCTCGCCGTGGTCTTCGTCGCCATCTGGCTCAACCAGCACGCCGGGCTGCGCTTCCTCTACGTCGCCGGGGAGAACTCACCGAACGTCGAAGGCCTGCTCCCGACCATCGGTGACCGCTTCCTGCACCTGATCCTGCCGACCCTGACCCTGACCCTGATGGGCTACGTCGGCTACCACCTGACGCAGCGCTCCCTGCTGCTCGACACGATCAACGCCGACTTCGTACGGACCGCACGGGCCACCGGGCTCACCCGGACCCGGGCGATCCGCAGACACGCCCTGCGGACCGCGCTGATCCCGACGGCGACGTCCGTCGCGTTCAGCGTCCCGGCGATCTTCACCGGGGCCATCATCACCGAGACGATCTTCGGCTGGAACGGCATGGGCCGCTACTTCATCCAGACCATCAGCAAGAACGACGTGCACGGCACGGTCGCGACGGCCGCCTTCGCCGCAGCCCTGACGGCGGTCGGCGCGATCCTCGCGGACATCGCCACGGCCCTCCTCGACCCGAGAGTGAGGGTGAGCTGACATGGCCGCGGACGTGACCACCGGCGCCCCGCCGCCGGCGGCGAAGGAGACGCCCCCCGCCCCCGGGAACGGCCGGAACCTCGGCCTCGGCCGGCTCTACCTACGGCGCTTCCTGCGCAACAGGCTCGCCGTCGTCGGCGTGGTGATCTTCGTGCTGCTCGTGCTGTTCAGCGCGTTCGGCGGGCTGTTCACCCCGTACACGTACTCCGACACGGACTTCGCCGCACTCACCCAGCCGCCGAGCGCCGCCCACTGGTTCGGCACCAACCAGGGCGGCAACGACATCTACGCCTCCGCCGTGCACGGGCTCCAGCGGTCCCTGGCGATCGCGGTGAGCGTCTCCGTCCTGACCGTCGTCGTCGCGGCGCTCATCGGCTCCAGCGCCGCCTACTTCGGGGGCCGGACCGAGAAGGCGACGCTCGCGGTCATCCACTTCCTGCTGATCGTCCCCTCCTTCCTCATCCTCGCCCTCGTCTCCCACCGGCTGGCCGGCGACTGGCGGGTCCTCATCGTCGTCCTGACGGTGTTCGGCTGGATGTCGACCGCGCGGGTGATCTGGTCCGTCTCGACCTCACTGCGCGAACGGGACTACGTCACCGCGGCCGAATTCATGGGGGTCGGCCCGCTGCGCATCATCCTGCGCCACCTCATCCCCAACCTCGGCTCGCTCCTGATCGTCAACCTGACGCTCGGGGTCGTCGCGACCGTCCTCAGCGAAACCGCCCTGTCCTTCCTCGGGTTCGGCGTCCAGACCCCGGACGTCTCGCTCGGCACGATGCTCGCGGACGGCGCGAGCACCGTCACCAGCGCGCCCTGGCTCTTCGCCTTCCCCGCGGGCCTGGTCGTCCTGCTCACCGTGTCGATGACCTTCGTCGGCGACGGACTGCGCGACGCCCTCGACCCGACGTCCGTGACCGGCGCGGCAGGAGGCCGACGATGACCCACCCGACCACGCTGTCCACGGCCGAGCGGCCCGACGACGCCGCCACCCCGGTCCTCTCGGTACGGGACCTGCGGATCTCCTTCCCCTCGGAGGCCGGAACCGTCGAGGCGGTGCGCGGCGTCGGCTTCGACCTGCTGCCGGGCCGGACCCTCGGCATCGTCGGTGAGTCCGGCTCGGGCAAGTCGGCCACCGCCATGGGCATCATGGGGCTGCTGCCGCCCTCCGCCGCCCTGAGCGGTCAGGTGCTCCTCGGCGGCCGGGACCTGATCGGCCTGGGGGACAAGGCGCTCTCCGGCGTACGGGGCAAGGCCATCGGCATGGTCTTCCAGGACCCGCTGTCCGCGCTCACCCCGATCTTCTCCGTGGGCCGACTGCTCTGCGACACCCTGCGGATCCACCAGGACCTGACGAAGCGGGCGGCCTGGGAGCAGGCCGTCGAACTGCTCGACCTCGTCGGCATCCCGGACCCGCGCAACCGGGCCCGCTCCTTCCCGCACGAGTTCTCCGGCGGGATGCGCCAGCGCGTCGTCATCGCCCTGGCGATCGCCAACAAGCCGTCCGTGCTCGTCGCCGACGAACCCACCACCGCCCTCGACGTCACCGTGCAGGCCCAGATCCTCGACGTCCTGCGGCTCGCGCAGCGGGAGACCGGCGCCGGCCTCGTCCTCATCACGCACGACCTCGGGGTCGTCGCCGGCTACGCGGACGACGTCGCCGTCATGTACGCGGGCCGGTTCGTGGAGCGGGCCGGCGTGGACGAGCTGTTCCGGCGGCCGGCGATGCCGTACACCGCGAGGCTGCTCGCCGCCGTGCCCACCGTGGACAGCGGGGTCCACCGGCCCCTGGTCCCGATCGGCGGGGAACCGCCCGCCCTGGTGGGCCTCCCGACCGGCTGCCCCTTCGCGGACCGCTGCGCGGTGGTGCTGGACGCGTGCCGCACCGAGGAACCCGCGCTCCGGGAGATCGCCGGGCACGGGGACGTGGCCTGCCTGCGCGCCGAGGAGACAGCCGCCGGAACACTCGACCCGGCGGGGAGCGCGGACCGGGCCGGTGCCGTATCCCCGGTGGACGGGGTGGCACCCCGCGCCGAGCCCGGCGAGGTGGTGCTCCGGGTCGAGGACCTCGTCAAGACCTTCCCGGTCACCAAGGGGGCCGTCCTCAAACGCCGGGTCGGCACCCTGCACGCCGTCAGCGGGGTGAGCTTCGAGCTGCGGGCCGGGGAGACCCTGGGCCTGGTCGGCGAGTCGGGCAGTGGCAAGACCACGACGCTGATGGAGATCCTCCGGCTCCGGCGGCCCGAGGGCGGCCGGATCGAGATCGCCGGCACCGACGTCGGTGCGGCGGGCTCCACCGCACGGGTACGGGAGCTGCGCCGGGACGTACAGATCGTCATGCAGGACCCGCTGGACGCGCTGGACCCGCGGCTGCCCGTCCACCGGCTGCTCGCCGAACCCCTCCAGGCCGTCGGGCGGGACCGCGAGTCGATCCGCTCCCGCGTCGGTGAACTGCTCGCGCTGGTCGGTCTGGACGCGGCGGTGAGCGACCGGTTCCCGGCCGCGCTCTCCGGCGGGCAGCGCCAGCGGGTCGGTATCGCCCGCGCCCTGGCGACGGAACCGCGGCTGCTCGTCCTGGACGAGCCGCTCTCGGCCCTGGACGTGTCGGTGCAGGCGGGGGTGATCAACCTGCTGGCCCGGCTCAAGCGTGAACTCGGCCTGGCCTACCTGGTGGTGGCCCACGACCTGGCGGTGGTCCGGTACATCTCCGACCGGGTCGCGGTGATGTACCTGGGGCACATCGTCGAGACCGGCGACACCGAGACGATCTTCTCCGACCCGAGGCACCCGTACACCCGGGCGCTCCTGTCGGCGATTCCGGTGCCCGACCCGCGGCGGGAGCGCACCCGTGAACGCGTCGTGCTGGAGGGCGAGCAGCCGAGCGCCGTCCGGGTGCCTGCGGGCTGTGTCTTCGTGGACCGCTGTCCGCTCTACCGCCTCGCCGGCGAGGACGTACGGCGGCGCTGTCGTACGGAACGTCCCGCGCCGGCCGAGGTGGCGGGGCACCCCGGCCACCGGTACGCCTGTCACGCCGTCTGAGCTCCGGACCCCACCGGTGTCCGGAGCCCCTGTCGCTCCGTCCAGCCCCCCACCGGGCCTCCCGCCCGGCTCCACCGAATCAGAAGGAACCCTCCGCCATGCGCGCAAGACTGGCTCTGCCCCTGGCCCTCGTCGCCGCCGTCTCCGTCGCCGCCACCGCGTGCCAGTCCTCCTCCGGGAAGGACGGGGACGGTCCGGACGGGAAGGACGCCCCCAAGGCCGCGTCGGCCGCCGTCGACTACAACCCGCAGCCGTACGAGAACATCAAGGACGGCGGGACCTACACCACGGTCGGCACCTTCGACGACCAGGGCAACCCGTTCAACGTCAACGCGACGCTGACCGCGTCCCGGGTCTGGGGCTGGTACAACGCCGCCGCGATCACGTACTCGCCCACCGGTGAGGTGCAGTACAACCCGGACTACTACAGCGACGTGAAGGTCGCGGTCGAGGGCGGCGACCAGAAGGTCACCCTGACGATCAACCCGAAGGCCGCCTTCAACGACGGCACCCCGATCGACTGGACAGCGATCAAGGCCACCTGGAAGGCAAACAACGGTACCGACAAGGACTTCGCCGCCTCCTCCACCGACGGCTACGACCAGATCACCTCGGTCGAGCGCGGCGAGAACGCCAAGCAGGCCGTCATCAGCTTCAAGGGTGTCAACGCCTCCTGGTCGACCCTCTTCACCACCTTCCTGCACCCGAAGGCCGCCACGGTCGGGAACTTCAACACGGCGTACGTCAAGAAGGCCCACCCCGAGTGGGGCGCGGGTCCGTACACCGTCGCCAAGTGGGACACCCACTCGGGCAACATCACCTTCGCCCGCAACCCGAAGTGGTGGGGCAGGAAGGGCAAGCTCGACAAGCGCGTCTACGTCAACCTGGAGTCGACCGCGGGCGTCAACGCCTTCAAGAACGGCCAGCTCGACTACACCTCCGCCGTCGACGCGGAGAGCCTCAAGCAGATCAAGGGGCTCAAGGGCACCGAGATCCGCAGCGGCGGCAGCCCCTTCGAGTACTCGCTGTACTTCAACACGAAGTCCGCGGTCCTCTCGGAGACGGCCGTGCGCAAGGCCGTCGCGGAGAGCGTCGACCGCGCGCAGATCGCGAAGATCCAGTTCCAGGGGCTCGACTACAAGGAGCCGCTGCCCGGCTCGGCCGTGCTGTACAGCTTCCAGAAGGGGTACGAGGACAATGTCTCCGCCGTGCTGAGGCACGCACCGGACGAGGCGGGGAAGGAACTCGACGCGGCGGGCTGGAAGCCCGGCGCGGACGGCGTCCGGGTCAAGAACGGCAAGAAGCTCGAAGTCGGGTACACGCTCCTCGGCGACGACCCGCTGGGCAAGGCCACCGCGGGCGCGCTCGCCGCGATGCTGAAGCCGGCCGGCATCCACCTCGTCATCAAGAAGGGCGACGACGCGGACTTCTCCAAGATCCTCAGCGACCGGCGCTTCGACCTCTTCCTCTCGGGCAACCGCTCCATGGACCCGTTCGGCGCCCGCTACCTGTGCGACTTCTACTGCTCGGACCGTGACTCCAACATCACCGGTGCGGGTACGCCGGCGCTGGACAAGGAGATCCGTGCCACCACGGAGATCGCCGACCTCGACAAGCAGTCCGCTGCGGTCAACGAGGTGGAGCGGAAGGCGCTGCGGCAGTACGCGTTCCTGCCGCTGTTCAGCGGTCCCTCGACGTACGGCGTGAAGAAGGGCCTCGCCAACGTAGGCGCGACCATCTTCCACACCCCGCTCCCGGAGACGGTCGGCTGGCAGAAGTGACCCTGGCCCCGGTACGCCTGCGGGGGCGTACCGGGGCCCGCGCCACGGGCCGGGCCGGGCGGGTCAGGCCCGGGTGGCGGCCGGATCCATCCGCACGACCGTCCGGTCCCGCCGGGCCCGTTCCGCGGCCCAGACGACGAGGTGGGACTCCAGGGTCTCGTACGGCCCCGAACCCACCAGCGAACGGTCCCCGCTGGCGACCGCCGCGACGAAGGCCCGCAGGAGCTCGGTGTCGGCGCCGCCGTGTCCGTCGGCGGCGGACGCCCCGCCGTCCGGGTCCAGGTCGAAGGTCTCCTGGGTGTCGGTGAGGAAGTCGTGCAGCGTGATCCGGCGCCCGTCGCCCTCGATCGAGCCGTGGGTGCCGAAGACCCGGGTCTTGCGGAAGTCGAGGGCCGTGAAGGCGGTCATGGTGAACGAGGCGGTGACCCCGCCCTCGTACTCCAGGTTCACCACCTGGTGGTCCACCACGTCGTTGTGCCCCGCGTAGACGCAGGTGCCGTAGGGCCCTTCCGCGAGCGCGGTGTGCAGTCCGGCGGGGGTGACGTCGTCGGTGAGCACGCCGAGCGGCCACTGCTCGTACACCGGGTCCCCGAGGAACCGCTCGTAGATACGGACCGCGGAGTACACACAGGTGCGCTCGACGGGGCAGCTGACACAGCGGTCGCCCGCGCCCTCGGGCTTGTTCTCGGGCCGGAAGTGGTGCAGGCCGCCGAAGGAGGAGACCCGTTCGACGGGGCGGCCGACGAGGTGGCCGAGCCAGTCGATGTCGTGGCTCGACTTGGCCAGCAGCATGGAGGACGACTGCGCCTCGACCGCCCACTGGCCGCGTACGTAGGAGTGGGCCTGGTGCCACCAGCCGACCGGCTCCAGATGCTCGATGCTGACGATGTCACCGATCCGGCCCTCGGTGATCAGCTGCTTCAGCTTCACCGAGTACGCGGTGTAGCGCAGCACATGGCAGACGCCGAGCAGGATGTCGTTGCGCACGGACGCCTCGACGATCCGGCGCGCGTCCGCCTCCGACGGAGCCATCGGCTTCTCGAGCAGGAGGGCGTACCCGAGGTCGGCCAGCGCCACGGCCGGATCGGCGTGCATCCGGTCGGGGGTGGCGACGACCGCGGCGTCGGCGAGCCGGGGACGGGCGGCGAGCGCGGCCCAGTCCTCGAAGACGTTGGCCTCCGGGAGGCCGAACTCCTCGGCGAGGGCGCGCCGTCGGACGGGGTCGGGGTCGGCGACGGCGGTGACGGTCGCCAGGCCCTCGGAGACTGCGATGCGCGCGTACGAGGCCCCCCGGGCCCCGGCGCCGACGATCGCCAGAGTGACGGTCACGGAAAAGTCCTCATTACTTGACGGCACCCTGGAGGATGCCCTTGATGAAGTGGCGCTGGAAGAAGAGGTAGAGCAGGACGATCGGCGTGATCACGATGATCGTGCCGGCGGACAGCAGCGGGATGTTCTGCCCGAACTGCTGGACGAACTTGCCGAGTCCCGAGGGCGCGGTGCGCATCGCCGGATTCTGGATCAGCACCAGCGCGAGCAGGAACTGGTTCCAGGACCACATGAAATACAGCAGGCCGAGCGTGGTGAGCGCCGGTCCCGCGGTCGGCAGCAGCACCTTGGTCAGCGTCCGCCAGCTGCCCGCGCCGTCGACCGCGGCGGCCTCGGTGAGCTCCTTCGGCAGGGACTCGAAGTGGGTGCGCATCCAGTAGACGCCGAAGGGCATGAACAGACCGATGAGCGGCAGGATCACCGCCCAGTAGCTGTTCAGCAGGCCGACGGACCGCAGGTCGTAGTAGAGCGGGATGACGATCGCCTCGTACGGCAGGGCCATGCCCAGCATCAGGACCGCGAACAGGGGGCCCTTGACGCGCAGCCGCATGGACGCCAGGCCGTATCCGGCGAGCGTCGCGAGGATCAGCGCGATCGGTACGACTCCGAGCGCGACCACGGCGCTCGACCTCAGCAGCGAGCCGAAGCCCGCGGTGGTCCAGGCGGTGGCGAAGTTCCCCCACTGGGGATCGGACGGCCATGCGAGCCCCGGTGACAGCTCGGACTGGGGCTGGAGGGCGGCGCTGAAGAGCGCGAGGAAGGGGAAGAGAACCGACGCGGCGGCCAGGATCAGGACGAGCCGGGGCAGGTGCTTGGACATTTCATCGCTCCCGGGTGAGCCTGTTCAGGACGTACATGACCGCGCAGGTGAGTACGGACAGCACGGTGGCGAGCGCGCAGGCGGTGCCCACGCGGCCCGCGGTGAAGACGAGTTGGTAGACCTGGACACCGGGGACCATGGTCGAGTAGCCGGGTCCGCCGCCCGTCATGACGTACACGACGTCGAAGCCCGCGAGGGCGGCGATGACCGTGACGGTGCAGGCGACGCCGATCTCCTTGCGCAGACCGGGAACCGTGATGTGCCAGAACTGGCGCAGCCGGCCGGCGCCGTCGAGGGAGGCCGCCTCGTGGAGCGACGGGTCGATCTTGCCGATGCCGGAGAGCAGCAGCAGGAAGCACAGGCCGGTGGAGACCCAGGTGCCGATGAGGCCCACGGTCGGCAGCGCCCAGGAGAAGTCCCCGAGCCAGGCCCGGGTGAAGTCGCCGAGGCCGACGGCGCGCATGAGCTGGTTGAGCGGGCCGTCCTCGCTGTAGATCCACTTCCAGACGACGCCGACGGCGACGAGGGGGAGGACCTGGGGAAGGAAGATGACGGTACGGATCACCGGCATCGCCCGCCAGGGCACGGAGGCCACCAGCGCGGCCAGCACGAGCCCCAGGCTCACCGGGATGACGGTGTAGAAGAGGATGAAGACGAAGGCGTGGAGCAGGGCGCTGCGCAGCGCGGGCTCGTCGAAGACCGCCGTGTAGTTGTCGAGGCCCGCCCAGGTGGCGACGCCGACGCCGTTCCAGTTCCAGAACGAGAGCCACACGCTGTGCACCCAGGGTGCGATGACGAAGGCGCCGTAGAAGAGGAAGGCGGGCAGGACGTACAGGAGCGGGACGAGACGGTGTCGCCCCGCGCGGTGGGCGGACGGCCTCGCTGCGCGCACCGGGCGGGTGGCGTCCTCGGCCACCCGCCCGCCGCCGACGAGTACATCAGCCATGGGTGGCGGCCCACTCGTCCTGGACGGCCTTGATGAAGCCGTTGGTGTCGGTCTTGCCGGCGAGGAGTTCCTGGGTGCCGGCGGTGAGCTTGTCGTTCATGGTGGCGGTGGCGTTGTTGTTGAAGCCCACGAGGCCGTTCTCCGCGTTGACCTCGGCCCAGGCGGCGACGATGTCGGTCATCACGGTGCCCTTCTCGGGCTTGGCCGCCTTGATGTCCGCGGGCATGAAGCCGGCCTTGAACTGGGCGGCGGACGCCTCGGGGGAGTGCAGGAAGTCCAGGAAGGCCGCAGCCGCGTCGGGGTGCTCGGAGCGGGTGGAGACGGCGTACGCGACGGACGTGCCGATGGCGGTGGCGTGCTCACCGGGGAAGGTGAAGAACCCGGCGTCCTTGCCCAGCTTCGCGCCGATCTTCGCGGCGTCCCAGTTCCCGTCGACGAAGAACAGGCCCTCGCCCTTGGAGAACTTGTCGGTCGCGGTCTGGAGATCGGTGCCGTTGGCGCTCTTGGGGAGGTAGCCCTTCTTCGCCCACTCGCCGACCTTGGTGACGGCGGCGCGGTTGCCCGCGGTGTCGAAGGTGGTGCCCTTCTGTCCGAAGGTCCACTTCGCGGCCGCCTCCGCACCGTCCGCGGACTGGCCGGCGAGCTGGATCGGGAAGGAGGCGTGGCCCTCGGCGTTGCCCAGCTGGAGCGGCGTCTCGCCCGCCTTCTTGGCCTTGGCGAGCGCGGCCTCGAACTCCTCCATCGTGGCCGGGGGCTTGGAGATGCCGAGCTCCGCGGCCTTCGCCTTGTTGTAGTAGACGCCGACGAGCGAGAATCCGGCGGGCGCCGCGTAGAGCTTGCCCTCGCCGAGGGTGGAGCCGTCGGCGGCCACCCGCCACTGGTTGAGCTGGGTGCTGGCGTACGTCGTGTCCCAGCCGTACGCCTTCGCGTAGGGCGAGAGGTCGCGGACGAGCCTGTCCTTGACGGTGGTGCCCACGGAGTTCAGCAGCGCGATGTCCGGCGACTGGTCGGAGGAGAGCGAGAGGTTGAGGCTCTTGTTGTAGTCGTCGTAGTTGGTGTCCTGGTATTTGACCTGCACGTTGGGGTGCTTGGCCTCGAACGCCTCGATGATCGTCCTGACGGCCGCACCCGATTCCGGGGTGGAGACCAGCCTCAGGGTCACGTTCTCCTTGGGCACGCCGGTCTTGACGGGGCCGGTGGACTCGGCGGGGGCGTCGCTGCCGGCGCCCGGCGCGCAGGAGGTCGCGGAGAGCACCACGAACACGGTCCCGGCCAGCATTGTTCTGAGCTTCATCGGGTGGATCGCTTTCGGGAAAGGCGCAGGCGCCATGTGGCAGGATGACGAGTCGGGACACTAGCCGTGTATCCGAGGTTTAGTAAGAAAGTTTTCTATCGAAGTGGCTCATGTCACACGGAGTCCGTCCCGGCACGCAGGGACCGGCGAGGGGATTCGATGAGCGACGCAGAGGTCCCGCCGGGCGGCGACCAGAGCTCTCTCCGGCATCTGAACACCAGCCGGGTGCTGCATCTCCTCTACGACGGCGTCCCGTTGACGATCAACGCGCTCTCGCGGGTGACCGGACTCTCCCGGCCGACCGTGCGCGGCATCGCGACGGCCCTGCTGGAGGCCGGACTGCTCAAGCCGGACGGGCAGGACACGGTCCGCACCGGGGGGCGGCCCGCCCAGCGCTACGCCTTCGACCGGAGCGCGGGCCGCCTCGCCGGCCTCCGCTTCGACGTGGACGGCGTCTGGGCGCGGGTGACGGACCTCGCCGGGGAATCGGCCGTGACGGCGCACGCGCCGCTGCTCCCGGAGGACACCCCGGAACGCCGCATCGACGCGGCGGTGGCGCTCGTCCGGCGGCAACTCCCGACACCGGAAACCCCGTTGTGGGCGGTGGGCGCCGGTACGCCGGGCATCGTCGACAGCGCCGGAACCGTACGGCTGAGCGTCGCCATCCCCGGCTGGACGGGTGTCGAGCTCACCCGTGAGCTGGGTGATCGGCTGGGCTGTCCGGCGGTGACGGCCAAGGACACCAACCTGGCCGCGCTCGCCGAGCACCGGATCGGCGCGGCCCAGGGCACCCCCGACATCCTGTACGTGCAGATGGGGAGCCGGCTCGGCGTGGGTGTGCTGGTCGACGGGCTCCCGTTCACCGGGCGGACCGGGGCGGCGGGCGAGATCGGGCGCCACCCCGAGCTGGGCTGGCAGGACGCCCCGGCGAAGCTCTTCGCGGCGTCGGGCTCGTCGCGCGACAGCGAGGAGGAGGCGGGGGCGCTCGCCTTCGCCCGCGCGGCGCACGGCGACCCGGAGGCGCGGGCCGCGGTGGACGCCTACGCCCGCACTCTGGCGAACGGCATCGGCGCGATGGTGCTGGCCGTCGACCCCCGGCTGATCGTGCTGGGCGGCGGCCTGGCCAAGTCCGGTGCCGTGGTGCTCGATCCGATCCGGATCCGGCTGGCGGAGATCTGTTACGAGGCGCCCCCGCTCGCCCTGACGGCCCTGGTGGACGACGTGGTCAGCGTCGGCGGGGTGGAGGCGGCGCGCGATCTGGTGCGCGCCGGTATGCGGGTGACCGTCGACCGGGTCCTGAACTCCTGACCCGGAGTCGTCCCGACCCGGAGGATTGCGCGAGGCATTGACAGCGGCTGGGGCTCACCGGCACATTGCGGGCACGCTTTCGAAGGAAAGTTACCTACGAAAGTGCTACGTAAGAGCCCTCCCTAAGGAGCAACTGTGAGACGTCGTCCCCTGCGGACCCTGCTCACCGGCATGCTGGCCTCCGCGCTCTGCCTCACGGGCGGCGCACTGAGCGCACAGAGCGCCCACGCGGCCGACTTCCCGCCGAGTCCGGTCTCCAAGCCGGGCTACACCATGGACTTCCAGGAGGAGTTCGACGGCACCACGCTCGACGAGGACAAGTGGCTGCCGTACTACCTGCCCCACTGGACCCCGCAGCGGGAGAACGCCAAGGCGCGCTACACCGTCGCCGACGGCGTGCTCACCGAGCACCTGGACCCGGACACCCCGGCCTGGAACCCCCAGTACGACGGCACGGTGAAGATCTCCAGCATCCAGACCTTCAACCAGGACTGGTGGCACCGCTTCAACTACGACATGCCGAACGACCACCACGAGCCGAAGTTCGACGGATACTCCACCCGGTACGGCTACTTCGAGACCCGGGCGAAGTTCTCGAACGTCGGCGGCGGAGGCCACCAGGCGCTCTGGCTGGTCGGCACCGACGACACCTCCAGCGCCTCGGCCAACTCCGAGATCGACTTCATCGAGACGTTCTTCAGCAAGCCCGAAACCTGGCGCATCGCCGCCTACGGCTGGGGAGACCCCGACTTCCTCGGCTCCTGGAACGCCTCCGAGGACCCGGTGCCCAGCGGGAAGCCGACGCAGGAGTACCACGTCTACGGCATGGAGTGGACGCCGACCGAGCTGAAGTTCTACTACGACAACCAGCTCTTCAAGACCATCAACGACGCACCCAACATGCCCATGGGCATGATCCTCGGCCTGTACACCGACGCGGGCTCCGGCCAGCACAACGACGTCTGGCCCAAGTCGTGGAACGTCGACTACCTGCGGGTCTGGAAGAAGGACGGCGGCTACCCGCAGACGTACGACCGCTACAAGAACCGCCAGACCGGCCAGTACATGCACATCAAGGACAGCACCGGCCGGCTCCAGTACGGCGACGTGCCGGCCACCGACCTGACCTCGCAGTGGGCCCGGGAGACCACCGACGGCCACTACCGCTACAAGAACCGGGCCACCGGGGAGTACCTGAACACGGAGGGCGCGACCGGCACCGTCCAGTACGGGACGTTCCCGGCCACCTGGTGGAGCGGCCAGTGGACCGAGGAGAGCGTCGACGGCCGCATCCGCTTCAAGAACCGTCAGACCGGCCAGTACATGCACACAGAAGGCGCCACCGGATCCGTCCAGTACGGCTCCGTCCCCGCGACGTACTGGACCAGCCAGTGGACGCGCGAACCCGCGCTCTGACCACCGCCTGACCCCCGGGCGCGCCCCCGCAGAGGGGCGCGCCCGCCTCCCTCCTGGAGCCACCCCGATGCGCCAGCCCACCGCCCCCGCCGCTCTCCGTGCCGCTCTCCCGGCCGCCCTCGCCGCCGCCCTGGTCCTCGTGCTGAGCGGCTGCGATGCCGCCCCGGCGCCCGCGCCCGCCCCCGTCGGCGCCGCCGCCCCGGCCTCCCCCACCCCGCAAGGGGGCCCGCCCACGGGCCCGGCGGGCCGCTCCCTCTGGGCGCTCATCGACGACCGGGGCGACACCATCAGGTCGCTGCCGGACGACGACCCGGACGTCACCGCCGTCCGCAGGACCGTCGCCCTGCACTCGGCGGCCACCGACAACCGCGACCACCGGACCCTCGCGGACGGCACGGGCGGCGCAGGCAGTGCCGACAGTGAATACGCCTTCTACTCGGCGGAGTTCACCCGGCAGCTCAAGGCCCAGGGCTACGACCGGCAACTGTCGGCCCTCTACCGCACCAACCGGCTGACCACCCACCAGGTGAAGACCGCCTGGTACCGCTCCACGCTCTACAAGGACCGGGCGACGGCCAAGGCGGAGATGGACACGGTCATGGAGTTCACGGCCGCCGCCCCCAGCTACCTGAAGAAGGGCGGCTTCGCCCTGAACACCCCGTACACCCAGCACCGGACCGTGAGCCTGGCCAAGCAGGGCGGGAAGTGGAAGATCACGGCGATCCGGAAGAGCCCTCTGACGAAGGCGGCTCCGCGCCCGGAAACGTCCTGAGGGGAGGGTGCCCGGCCTCCCCGCATCCCGTGACCCAGGTCATATCGTGCGGGTCGATGACTTCGCCGTGCGTCGCCGGTCATACCTGCGACAACACTCGGACGAGGAAGGCCCGTCATGACACAGACGCTCAACGCCCGCCGTATCGAAGCCGGTTCGCGCGCCGTCTCTCCCTCGGTGTCCCGACGGCTGTCGGCCGGCGCGGTCCTCGCGGGCCCGCTGTTCCTCGGCGCCGGCCTCGTCCAGGGTTCCGTGCGGGAGGGCTTCGACTTCACCCGCAACGCGATCAGCCAGCTCGCCCTCGGCGACACGGGCTGGATCCAGACCGTGAGCTTCCTGCTCACCGGCACCCTGCTGCTCCTCGGGGCGGCCGGCCTGCGCCGCGTGCTGAGACCGGAGCCGGGCGGTACCTGGGGACCGGCCCTGATCGCCGTGTTCGGCGCCTCGTTCCTGGCCGCCGCGGCCTTCCGGGCCGATCCCGGAGGCGGTTTCCCCGTCGGCTCCCCCGACGTGGGCACGGTGAGCGCGCACGGCGCCGGACACATGGCCGCCGGGGGAATCGGCTACCTCGCGCTGTCCGTCGCGTTCCTCGTCCTGGCCCGTCCGCTGGCGGCCCGCGGCCACCGCGGCTGGGCCCTGGCCTCCCGTGTCGCCCCGGTCGTCGTCCTCACCGGGTTCATGGCCTCCGCCGCTTCGGTCCTGGTGTTCACCCTCGGGGCCGGCTCCGGCCTCTGCTGGCTGGCGGCCGTCGTGGTCCGACTGCTCACCGACGCCGCGCCGGACAGCCGCCCGGCGCGGTGACCGCCCCTCACCGTGAGTGCAGCGCCCACTTGCTGCCGTCGACGGACGTCGTGCCCGGCAGCGCGATGAGTTCGGGCTTGAACAGCGGGGGCGCGCCCATCGCGGGCTCCCAGGTCGCCACCGTCTCGTCCTGCGGGACCTCGATCCGCCGCCCCTCGGCGAGATCGGACACCACCCGCAGCAGCAACCGCACCCCGAGCGGCGCCAGATGCTCGCGCCACAGGCTCTGCGCGGTCGAGCCCGGGGGCACGAACAGATGCTCCTGGGCGGCGAGCGGGCCGGCGTCGGTGCGCTCGGTGAGGTGGTAGACGCTCCCGCCCGTGACCTTGTCGCCGTCGCGGACCGTCCACCGGATCGCGTCCCGGCCGCGGTGCAACGGCAGCAGGCTGGGGTGGTACCCGATGGTCGCGATGCCGGCCCTGGCGCGCGTCCGGCGGCCCAGGAAGGCGTGCGAGTGCGCGGCGACGATGACATCGACCCCGTCCGGGACATGCATCGCGCGCAGCTCGGCCGAGTCCGTCCACGGGATGTCCCTGGCGTACGCCCAGGAGCGCAGCCGGTCCCAGGACAGCGCGTTGCCCTCGTCGGACTGCCCCTTGCGTACCCGGGGCGCCGCCGCTCCGGCGATCTTGTGCCCCTCGTCCAGCAGGGCGTCCGCGACCTGCACCGCGAAGGCCCCTCGTCCTGACATGTAGATGTTCACGCGCGCTCCAGGCGGTCGCTGGTCGGGTTTCTGCGGCGGGCGGACACGACCGGACGGGCCGGCCCGCTCACCCGTCGACCTCTTTCAGTCCGGAGTGATCGGGCCGCAGCCGCACCGACAGCGCGGAGAGCCCGGTGAGGAAGTTGGACCGGATGCGCCGCGCCTCGCCGGTCTGCTCGATCCCGGTGGCGAAGTCCCGCAACGCCATGAGCAGTTCGGCGATCTCGACCTTGGCCAGGTACGAGCCGACACAGAAGTGCGGGCCGTAGCCGAAGGCCATGTGCCGGTTGGGGGTGCGGCCGAGGTCGAACGTTCCGGGCCGGTCGAAGACCCGCTCGTCCCGGTTGCCGGAGGCGTGCCAGAGCGTGACGATCTCGCCCGGCCGCAGCCGTACGCCGTGCAGCTCGGTCTCGTGGACGACGCTGCGCCCGAAGTGCATCGTGGGCGACGCCCAGCGCAGCACCTCGTCCACCGCGGTGTCGATCGCGACCTCGCCGTCCTTGAGCCGCCGCCACTGCTCGGGCCGGGCCGCGAGCGTGTGGACGCAGTCGATCATCGTGAGCCGGCTGGTCTCGTCGCCCCCGATGATCAGGCTGTAGCAGTTGAGCACGACGTCCTCGTCGGACAGCGGCACACCGTCGACGGAACTGCCGATCAGCATGCTGATCACGTCGTCTCCCGGCGACTCGCGCCGCAGCTCGACCAGGTCCATGAAGTACATCAGGATCTCGTTGCGGGCCATCTCGGAGTCGACTTCGTCGACGTCCTCGTCGTCGGTCGACAGGGCGGTCTTGGTCTGGGTGAGCAGATGGTCCCGGTCCTCCTCGGGGACGCCGAGCAGGTTCGAGATCGTGGTCATCGGGATCCGGCCGGCGATCTGCCCGGCGAAGTCGCAGCCGCCGTCCTCGACCGCCTCGCGGATCAGCTGCCGGGTGCTGACCCGGACCGCCCGCGCCACCTCGTCGAGCACCCTGGGCGAGAGCACCCGCTGAAGGATCTTGCGCAGCTCGTGGTGCCGGTGCCCGTCCGTGACGGCCAGCATCCGGCCGGCGCCGGCGTCGCCGCCGCCCAGCAGCGTCACGAGCACGTTGCCGCGCTCGGACGTGAAGTTCACGTCGTCCCGGTAGGTGGCCATGATGTCGTCGTGGCGGGAGAGCACCCAGAACCCCCTGCGGCCGCCGGCCGGAGGGTTCCAGTGCACCGGGGCGGTGTCCCGCAGGGTGCGCCAGTACGCGTCGAGGTCGTGGTCCGCGAAGGTGTCCGGGTCGCCCAGGTCCACGGTGCCGGGTGCCGGTGTCCGGGTGGTCACGGTCACCAGTCCGTACGCCAGAACCGGCGCGGCTGGAAGGGGTAGGTGGGCAGGGGCACGCGGTGGCTGGTCTCCCCGAGGTGCAGGGAGGCGAAGTCCACCCGTTCGCCGTTCACCCAGGCGGCGGCGAGACCGGAGAGCGCCGGTGCGTCCGCGCCGGAGGGCACGATCCCGTGGTCGTTGCGCGGGAAGGACTCCACGTCCACCCGCGGGGCGTGGCCGGTGGTGACGGCGGGGCCGCGGGTGGAGCCGGCGGACAGCGCCTCGATCAGCTCCTCGCGGCTGCGGACCACGGCCGCCCACCGGCGGTCCATCACCTTGCGGCCCATGGTGAGGCTGAAGCAGACGTCGTCCAGCCGCAGTCCGGGGTCGGCGGCCAGCCAGTCCTTCAGCCGCGCGCACTGCCGGGCGAGGGCGTCGTCGTCCATGGCGGACAGCGTGGCCAGCCGCGGCCTGCCGACGGCCTCCGGGGCCCGCTCGGCGACGGCCGGCGGCTCCTCCAGCACCAGGTGCGCGTTGTAGCCGCCGCCGCCGAGCGAGGTGATGCCCGCCCGGCGGATGCCGGACTCCGGCTCCCAGTCCGCCGACTCCAGCTGCGGGACGAACGGGGTGCTGGGGAAGTCGAGGTCCTGGTTGATCTCCGTCAGGTTGACCGTCTGCGGCAGCTTCCGGTGGTACAGGGAGAGCGCGGCCTTCATCGCGCCGAAGCCGCCCGACACGACACCGCCGTGGCCCACGTTGCCCTTGACGCCGCCGATCGAGCTGGTGCCGGTCTGCTTGCCGAACGCCATGGTCGCCGCGTGCACCTCCAGCTCGTCGGTCACCGGGAGACCGAGTCCGTTGGCCTCGTACATGGACACGGTGTCCGGGGTGATCCCGCCGACCTCCATGGCAGCGGCGATGCACGCGCTCAGCCGCTCGGGCTGCGCCAGGCCGTAGGCCATCGCGCTGACCCCGTTGTTGTTGACGGCCGAGCCCTTGACCACGGCGTAGATGTGGTCGCGGTCGGCGACGGCCCGGGCCACCGGCTTCAGGAGCAGTGTGACGACCCCGCTGGACAGTGCGGTGCCGGTTCCGTTGGCGTCGAACGGGCGGCAGTGGCCGTCCTTGGACAGGACGCGGTTCTCCTCCCACAGGTGACCGCGGGGGTGCGGGAGCCGGACCATGGCGCCACCGGCTATCGCCAGGTCGGTCTGGCCGAGCAGCAGCGACTGGCAGGCCAGGTGGACCGCGTAGTGGAAGCCGGCGCAGACGGCGGCGAGGGTGACGGCCTCACCGGTCAGCCCCATGTAGTACAGCGCGTTGGACGTCATGGTGTCCGGCGACCACGCCAGGCTCGCCTCGATCGCCTCGGGACCGACCGAGGCCCGGTCCGGCGGGGAGCCGTAGAGCGCGGCGGTCTGCGGGTTGTTGGCGCCGTAGATGCCGACCTCGGCCCTGACCCGGTCCGGGTCGTAGCCGCCGTCCTCCAGCGACTCCCAGGCGCTCTCCAGGAACAGCCGGTTCTCCGGCGTCATCGCGCTCGCCATCCGGTCGCTGATCCCGAACACCGTGGGGTCGAACCGGTCGTAGCCGTCGAGCACTCCGCAGGCCCGTACGTAGAACGGGTTGTGGATCAAGGTCTCGTCGACCATGATCTCGTCCTTGGCCAGGAACGACACGGACTCCCTGCCGTGCACGAGGTTGTCCCAGAACTGTTCCTTGGTACGGGCGCCGGGTGTCCGGCACGACATGCCGATGACGGCCACATCGCCCGGGTCGTAGTCCTGCTCGGGGCTCTCTGTCATGGAAGGCTCCTGCTTCGGGTCGGGTGGGGTGGCTCAGCTGCCGGTGGAGGTGCGGCGGCCGCGCAGCGCGGCCCGGCGGGTGGTGGCGCGCAGACGGGCCGACTGGACCACCTCGGGGGTGGCGCCGCTGTCGTCGTCGAGCCAGCGGCCGAGGGAGGAGATGTCACGGAAGCTGAAGAGGTCGGGTACGCGGACGCGGCGGCCGAACCGCCGGGTCATCAGCCGGGCCAGCCGGACGAGCAGCAGCGAGTCGCCGCCCAGGTCGTAGAAGGCGGCCTGGACGTCGATGCCGGCCGGTTCGAGGCCGAGCAGCTGTCCCCAGATCTCCGAGAGCGCCACCTCGGTCGGCGTGCCGGCGGCCCTCAGGGGCGGGCCGGACTCGGCGGCCGGCGGCTCGGGGAGCGCGGCGCGGTCCAGCTTTCCGCCCGGTGCCAGCGGAAGGGCGGTCAGGAACACGAGGGTCCTGGGCACCATGTAGTCGGGGAGCCCGGTGGCGAGTCCGTCGGTGATGGATGCCTGGAGCGCGGCGTCCAGCCAGACGCCGTCGCGGGGGGCGTCCGAGGGCACGACGTATCCGATGAGCCTGTTGCCCCGTACGACGGCGGCGGCTTCCCGGACTCCGGGGCAGCCGGTCAGCCGGGCCTCGACCTCCTCCAGCTCGATGCGGTAGCCGCGCAGCTTGACCTGGTGGTCGGAGCGGCCGCCGAACCGGAGTTCCCCGTCCTCGGTGAACGTGACGATGTCACCGGTGCGGTACATGCGTTCGCCGTCCATGAACGGGTCGGGCACGAACCGTTCGGCCGTGGTGCGCGGCCGGTTGACGTAGCCGTGGGCGAGGCCGGCGCCGCCGATGTACAGCTCACCGGGCACACCGGCGGGCAGTTTCTCCAGGTTCTCGTCGAGGACGTAGGCGCGGGCGCCCGTCGACGGCGTCCCGATCGAGGGTTCGCCGGTCCCGTCCCGCGGCACCAGCTTGAACGAGCAGAAGACGGTCCCCTCGGTGGGGCCGTAGGCGTTGAACACCCGCTCCGCGGCGGTCTCCTCGTACGCCCGGTCCACCAGCTTGCGCCGCAGGGGCTCGCCGCCGAACACGACCGTGCGTACGTTCGGTGGCAGACAGGCGGCGTCGAGCAGGCCGTTCATCACCGACGGGACGACGTTGAGGTGGGTGATCCGGTCGGCGTACGGGCTCTCCGGCAGGTGGACGGCGCTCTCCACGAGCACGACGGCGCCGCCGCGGCACAGCGCGCCGAAGATCTCCATCACGGACATGTCGAAGCAGACCGAGCTGGCCGCGGAGACACCGCTCAGGTCGCAGCCGTCGAAGATCCGGTCCAGCTCGGCCAGCATGGCGACGCAGCCGCTGTGGTGGATGGCCACGCCCTTGGGCAGGCCGGTGGAGCCCGAGGTGTAGATGATGTAGGCGGTGTCGCCGGGCACGACGGGTACGGGCTTCTCGCCCGGCCGGGTCGTCACGGTCTCGTCCAGCAGGACCGCGGTCGGGCCGGCCGGGCAGTTGGCCAGCGACGCGGGCGTGGTCAGCAGCAGGTGGGTCCCGCTGTCCCGGACCATGAAGTCCAGCCGCTCGGCGGGGTAGTTCGGGTCCAGCGGTACGTAGCAGGAGCCGGTGCGCAGGATCGCCAGGATGCCGACGAGCAGGTCGGGGGTGCGCTCGACGCAGATGCCCACCGGGACACCGGGGCCGGCGCCTTCGGCGACGAGCTGTTCCGCCAGCGCCCGGGAGCGGGCGTTCAGGTCGCCGTAGGCCAGTACGCCGGCGTCGGAGTAGACCGCGGGAGCGGCGGGGTTCTTGACCGCCTGCTCGATGAACTCGGAGTGCAGGGTCTCGGTCACTGGTCTGTCTCCTCGGGGCGGCCGTTCGGCGCGATGTCCTGGAGGGCCAGGTCGGGGTGGGCGATCGAGGCGAAGAGCACGGTGCGGTAGAGCGCGAGCAGGGCCGTCACGATCTGCCTCTCCAGATAGCTCGGTTTGTACTGGATGTGGCCGACGACCTCGCCGTCGATGTCGGCCATCGAGATCTCCAGGTCGAATTTGGCGAGGTGCCTGCGCACCGGCAGCGGTTCGAGCGGCAGGGCGCCGCCGGGCGCGATGGTGTCGCCGATGCCGTGGAAGAGCTTCACGGAGCGGGGGAACGCGTCCGAGGAGAGCCAGTTCACGACCACGTCGAACCACGGGGAGCGGCCCTCCGCCCTGACCGGTTTCAGGGTGGACGCCAACAGGTCGAGCGGATAGTTCATGTGTTCGAGCAGCCCGAGCGAGAAGGTGTGGACCTCGCTCAGCAGCTCCCGGAAACCGCGCTCGCCGCTGGGCTCCGCCCGTACCAGCACCGTGTTCAGGTAGTAGCCGATGGCCGACTCCCAGCCCGGCTCGCCGCGTTGGGCGATGGCCGTGGCCAGCACGGAGTCCTCGACACCGGCCGCGCGGTTCAGCGTCGCGAAGAAGCCGGCCAGCACCACGGTGCTGATCGACACTCCCTCCCGCAGCGCGAACTCCCGCAGCAGACGCGTCTCTTCCGCGCTCCAGCGGAACGTGAGGTCACGGCCCTCGTAGGTGACGCCGGGCGGCCGCTCCATGGCGGACAGGTCCAGGGGGGCGGGCGGATCGGCCAGCTTCCGCGACCACCAGGTCAGCGCGGCGTCGGCCGCCGGGCTCGCCAGCCACCGCCGCTCCGACTCGACGAACTCCGTGTACGGGACGACCGGCTCCCGGCTCGCGGGGTCCACGCCCTCGTAGAACTCCTGGAGTTCGCGGATCATCACGTCGGCCGACGCCGCGTCCGACGCGATGTGGTGCACCAGCACCAGCAGGTAGTGGTCCGCCGGCCCCCGCGTCATCAGCACCACGCGCACCAGCGGACCGTTGTCCAGGTCGAGCGGCAGATGCCCGTACTCCGCCAGTTCCTCGCGCGCCTCCTCGTCGTCCAGCCCGGTGCTGTCCACCACGACGAACTCGTACACCGGCTCGTCCAGGATGACCTGGTACGGGCTGCCGCCCGCCTCGACGAAGAGCGTGCGGAGCGCGGGATGCCGCTCCATCACGGCCTGCACGGCGCGGTCGAGGGCCTGTTCGTCGACCTCGGTCCGGATCCGGGCGGCCACCATGAAGTTGTAGGGCACAGCGTCCGGCGCGACCTGCTGCATGAACCACAACGAGGCCTGGCCGTGCGACACCGGTGCCAGTGCGAGCCCGAGACCCTCTGCGCGCAGCTGGTCGAACGCCGGTGCGTCGGTGGCGTCCAGCAGCCCGCGCGCGGCCAGTTCCTCGACCAGTTCCTCGGCGTCCAGCTCGGACAGGCCGTCGAGGAACGCCCGGTCCTGCCCGCCCCCGGGCGGTTCCGGCTGCGGCTGTTGCTGTGTCTGTGGCTGGGTGGTGCGGGGTTCCTCGCGGACGGCCGGTGCCGGATCGGGCGCCGTGGTCCCGGCCGGTGCGCGGACGGTTACGACGACGTGGTCGACGACCTCGGCCACGGTCCGGCCGTCCAGGAACACCACCGGCGACACCCGGTGCCCGAACAGCGACTGCAACCTGTTGACGAGGCGGATCGCCAGCATCGAGTCGAGGCCGAAGTCGCGCGGGGCGGCGCCCGCGTCGAACTTGTCCGCCGGCACCCCCAGCGCGTCGGCGATCTCGCCGAGGACGACGTCCTCCAGCGGCCTGGACTCCACGTCCCCGGCCACGTCCCCGGCCGCGCCGGCGGTCGCGCCCACCGGCGCGTTCACCGGCGCCTCGGCCCGGACCACGGGTTCGGTGACCGGCGCCGACGCGGCGCGGGGACGGGGCTCGGTGTCCAGCCAGTAGCGGTCCTTCTGCCACTGCACGAGCGGGGTCTCCACGACCTCTGCGTCGTCGGCGAACAGTGAGTCGAACGTGAGCGGGACGCCCCTGACGAACAGCGACGCGGCGGCCCCCAGCAGGCAGCGGACGTCGCTCTCGTCACGCCGCAGGGAGTTGACCGCGTGCACATCCGCGCCACGGGTCAGCGCGATCTCCTCGACCGCGCCGCGCAGCGTCTCGTGCGGGCCGATCTCGATGAAGGTGCCGACACCGCGGTCGACCAGCGCACCGATCGTCTCGGCGAACCGGACCTGGTTGCGCAGGTTGTGCGCCCAGTAGTCGACGCCGACGACCGGGTTCACCGTGTCCGCCAACGCCGTGGAGTGGAAGTCGATGGTGCCCGTGCGCGGGGTGATGCCCTCGATGCGCTCGCGCAGCGGCTGGATCAGCGGGTCCATGCCGGGGCTGTGCACCGGCCGTTCGACCCGGATCGTCCTGGTCGCGATCCCGGCCCGCCGGAGGTCGGCCTCCAGGGCGCCGACGGCCTCCGGCGAACCGGAGACCGCCGCGCTGGTGGGGCTGTTCACCACGGCGACCGCCACGTCCTCGGCGTACGGGGCGATCCACGGCAGCAGCTCCCGCTCCGGCAGGTCGACCGAGATCATGGCGCCCGGGGCGGCCTGCCGTTCGAGCAGGTGCGAGCGGGCGACCACGACGCGGGCGGCGTCCTCCAGCGACAGCGAGCCGGCGACGCACGCGGCCGCGACCTCGCCCAGGCTGTGCCCGACGACCGCGGTCACCGGGATACCGAGGTCGAGCCAGACCTGCGCCAGCGAGACCTGGAGGGCGAACAGGACGGGCTGCTGGAAGTCCATCTCCTCGAACCCGGACCGGTCCGCCGGGGCGGCGAGCCGGTCGAGCACCGAACAGCCGCCGGCCGCGCGCACGGCGGCGTCGCAGGCGTGCATCCGGGCACGGAAACCGGCGTGCGAGCGCAGGAGCTCCCGGCCCATGCCGACCCACTGCGTGCCGCCGCCGGAGAACACCAGCGCCACCCGCTGGTCGCGGTTGCCGGCGACCGCGCCGGTGACGACACCGGGGTGCGGCAGGCCGGTGGCCGTCCGGGCGAGTCCGTCCAGGACGTCCTGACGGTTGCGGGCGAGCAGCACGGTCCGGTGGTTGTGGTGGGTGCGCCTGGTCGCGAGCGTGTGGGCCAGGTCGCTGACCCGTAGGCCCGGGTCGCGTTCGACGTGGTTGGACAGTTCGCGGCAGGTGTCGGCCAGCGCGTCCGCCGAGCGCGCCGTGACGGGTACGAGCTGCACCTGCTCGTCGGCCGCGACGCCGCCCCGGCCCGGTGTGACGTGCCGGCCCCGGTCGCCCGCGGTGAACGGGCCCGTCGTGACGGGGTGGCCGGCGGCGTGCAGCGCGCCGAGCGAGCCGAGCAGGGTCCGGGCCTCGTCGGCGCCCCGCCGCAGCGAGGGCAGGGTGGCCGCCGGGAGGATCTCCGCCACGGACTTGAGCAGGACCGGATGCGGGCTGAGCTCGATCACCGCGTCGATGTCGTGGCCGCGCAGGGCCGTGAGGGCGTCGACCACGCGGATCTCGCCGCGCAGGTTGTCCGCCCAGTAGTCCGGCCCGAGCTCCGCGCCGTCCACGCGCCCGCCGGTGACCGTGGAGATCATCGGGACACGGGTGGTCCGGGGCCGGATGCCGTCGAGTTCGGCCCTCAGCGGTGCGAGGACGTGGTCGACCAGCGGGGAGTGCGGTGCGTGGCCCATCCGCACCCGGTGGCTCGTGATGCCCTCTTCGGTCAGCCGCTGGACGAGCCCGTCGATCTCCTGGGGTGTGCCGGTGACCAGGGTGGAGCTCAGGCCGTTGCGGCCGGAGAGCGTGAGCCCGCCGCTCAGGTACTTCCCCGCGACATCCGCGCCGGTCGTCACCACGATGCCTTCGCCGCGTCCCACGGCCAGTTGCTGGAGGAGCCGGCCGTGGCACGCGGCCAGCCGGGACGCGTCGTCGAAGTCGAGCGCCCCGGCGATGTGGGAGGCGGCGAACTCGCCGACGCTCTGTCCCACGACCACGTCCGGCTCCACCCCCAGCGATCGCCAGGCGTCGGCCAGCGCGACCTGGATGCAGAACAGCAGCGGCTGGAAGACGTCCATGTCGTCGATCCGGCCGTCGGGCGCGAGCATCTGGTCGATGAGCGAGAAGCCCAGCAGCTCCCGCATCCGCTTGTCGGAGCGCACCATGGACCGCCGGAACACCGGCATACCGGCGAGCAGTTGCCGCCCCATGCCCACCCACTGCGAGCCGTTGCCCGAGAACAGGAACGCCACCCGTGGCACGCGTCCGGCCTGCTCCCCGACGCTCAGCCCGTCCGCCGCGGAACCGGCGGTGAAGGCGTCGAGCTGCGTCCTGAGCTCGGACAGGTCACGGGCCGCGGCCGCGAGCCGGAACGGGCCGCCGTTGTGCGTCCGCCCGCAGACCGCCCGCAGGTCGCTCTCGTCCCGCAGCGCCGAGACCCGCGCGGCCAGCGCCTCCCGGGAGTCCTCGGCCAGCAGCAGGAGCGAGCCCTCCGGATGCGGCAGTTCCTCGACGACGACGTGGCAGATCGCGCCGCCGAAGCCGAACGAGCTGACGCCCGCCCGGCGCGCGTCGGACCGCCGCGGCCATGCCGTCAGCCGGTCCTGGACGGTGAGGTTGTACGCGTCGAACATGACCTGCGGGTTCGGGGAGGCGTAGTGCAGGCTCGGTGGCAGCACGCCGTTGCGGATCGACATGGCGAGCTTGACCAGGCCGACGATGCCGGCCGCCGCTTCCAGGTGCCCGACGTTGGACTTGACGGAGCCGAGCCGCAGCGGCTCCGCGCGGTCACCGCCCAGGACCGCGCCGATGGCGTTGGCCTCGATCGGGTCGCCGAGGGGGGTCGCGGAGCCGTGGCACTCGACGTAGTCCACCAGCCGGGGTGCGATGCCGGCCCGGCGGTAGGCGTTGCGGAGCATCAGCTCCTGCGCCTGGGGGTTCGGCGCGGTCATGCCGTTGCTCAGGCCGTCGTTCTGGGACGAGCTGCCCTTGATCAGGCAGTAGACCGGCAGGCCGCGCTCGATGGCCACGCTCAGCGGGGCGAGCACGACGACTCCGGCGCCCTCGCCCCGGACGTAGCCGTCGGCCCGCGCGTCGAACGGCTTGCAGCGGCCGTCCGGGGCGAGCGCGCCCATCTGGGCCATGGCGGTGTAGTAGTCGGAGACGAAGCTCAGGTTCACGCCGCCGGCCAGGACCAGTTCGCTCTCGCCCATCCAGATCGACTGGCATCCCACGTGCACGGAGACCAGCGATCCGGCGCAGGCGGCGTCGATGGCCATGCTCGGGCCCTGGAGGCCGAGGACGTAGGAGACGCGGTTGGCGATGATGCCGTCGTGCATGCCCGTCGCGGTGTGCGGGGTGATCTGGCTGTCGGGGCCGCGGTAGTGCGCCAGCGCGGCGTAGTCGCCCCAGCAGGAGGCCATGAACACACCGGTGTCGCTGCCGACCAGGCTCTGCGGCGCGACCCCCGCGTCCTCCAGCGCCTCCCAGGCCAGCTCGAGGACGAGCCGCTGCTGGGGGTCCATCTGGACGGCCTCACGGGGTGAGATGCCGAAGAACAGCGGGTCGAACCGGTCGATGCCGTCGATGAATCCGCCCCAGCGCACCGCGTCGCCCAGGAGCTCGCGCCGCGCGGCCGGCACCGGGCCGACGGCGTCCCGGCCCTCGGTCAGCAGCCGCCAGAACGCGGACGGGTCCGGTCCGCCGGGGAACCGGCAGCCGATGCCCACGATCGCGATGGGCTCGTGCGATCCGGTACGCCGGTCGCGGCCCGGGGCGGTCGTGGCGGCGGGCGGGCCGTCGACGAGCACATGGGACAGCTCGTCGATGGTCGGGTACTGCCACATCCAGGTGACCGGAACCTTCCGGCCGAGAAATTCGGACAGCGAGGCGGCGATCCGAGACAGCTTCAGCGAGTCCAGGCCGTACCGGTGCAGCGGTGCCCAGCGGTCCACCGTGTCCCCGGACACGTCCATCAGATCAACCACACGAGAAATAAGGAATTCTGTTACGTCGTGCACATCACGTGCTGCGTGCTCCTGGGGCATTTCGGCTCCTCAGCAAGGCAAATGAAATGTACTGGTAGAGCTCGCGGCCGGCTGCTTGAGGGCGCAGAAACTCCGTCAACCATGCGGTAACAGCGGGAAATGACGAGGCCGCGGCACACATGCGGGCATGCGTGAATACGCGGCCGTGACCGGTGGTTATCAAAAGGGATCAGCCGGTGCGCAGGCAACCGGACCGAAGAGCGCGTGCATCAGGGATTCGCTCGGCCGCGCCGAGTTCCGTACGGGAGTCGCACGCGGGGAGACCCCCTCAGGGGCAGGGGGAACCGGGCCGGGCGGGACAGGATGTCCCGCCCCGGACAGCACGGCGTGGCTGTCGAGAAACTGGTACGCGCACCGAGACCCAACCCCCGTCAAGTCGTCCTGGCCGAACCGGATTTCGATCCGGTTCGGCATCGCTGCCCGGCAGTTCAACCGCCGGGGTGCATCATCCGTTTCCTGGCCGAGCTGATCAGCGACCGCATTGTCCTCTGTGACATGTGGACGGAACTCGTCCTCCGCATTGCCACTGCCGATGAGTGCGGGGATTCCATTTTCCTGGTCAGAAGCTGTGCGGACCGACGTGGACCGGAATAAAAGGCACTCGCCCGACCGACGCACATCAGAGTGCCACTCGGCGAATGGGGAGACAAGTGTTCTTCGCGGGTCAGGAGGTGCGCTGGCGAGAACTGGCCCCCGGGTGTCCGGTTCGCCGTCTTGCGCTTCTCCGGAAGTGCGGCGGTCCGGTCGTCATGGCCGAGGAACCGGGGTGGCCTGGACAGCGGGCGGGCGGCATTGCAAGCTGCTCGGCATGAAATACAGCAACCACGAACGGGTGTTGGCCGACGCCCACGCGGCCGGCTTACCGACCGGGGCCGCGCCCTCCCGGCGACCGGACAGCGGTGCGGGAATCCGTCCCCTGCCGGCCGGTCCGGCAGCCACCGCTCCCGTACCCGGCGCAGCCGTGGGCGCGTGCGCGGGGAGTGCCGCATGACCGGTACGGGGGCGATACCGCGGGCCCGTCCCGGCCTGGCCCTCGCGGTGCTGGCCGGGGCGCTCGCCCTGGACGTGAGCGGTCTCGGGGTGCTCAACGCGGCCCTGCCGTCCGTCGGCGACCGGTTCGGCCTGGCGGACAGCACGCTCCAGTGGGTCATGATCGCCTACGCGGTGACGTTCGCCGGGTTCCTGCTGGTGGGCGGCCGGCTGGCCGATGTGCTGGGCCGGCGGCGGGTGTTCGAGTGCGGGATCGCCCTGTTCACGGTGGCGGCGCTGGTCGGGGCCGTCGCGCCGAGCACGGGCGTGCTGCTCGGGGCGCGGGCGGCCCAGGGCATCGGCGCGGCCCTGTCGGGTCCGGCGGCGCTGGCCCTGCTGACCGAGGTGTTTCCGGCCGGTCCGGCGCGTAACCGGGCCTTCAGTGTGTACGCCGCGGTCGGCGCGGCGAGCTTCAGCGGCGGGGTGCTGCTGGGCGGAGTGCTGACCCAGTTCTTCGGCTGGCGTTCTGTGCTGTGGTTCTCGGTGGTGCTGGGGCTGGGCGTGCTGGCGGTGACGCGGGCCGGTCTGCCCGGCGGTGCCGGGCGGGGTGGCCGGCTGGATCTGCCCGGTGCGATATCGGGCACGCTGGGGCTGACCCTGCTGGTGGTCGGCGCGAGCAGTGACGGCGCACTGGCGTGGAGCGCGCTCTGTGCCGCGGTGGCCTTCCTGGCGCTCTTCGTGGTGCGCGAACACCGCACCGCTGACCCGTTGCTCCCGCTCGGCCTCTTCCGGGTCTCCTCGGTGCGGGCCGCGAGCCTGGCGGCGTTCCTCCAGTACATGGGCTCGGTCGGGATGCTGTTCTTCGCGCCGCTGTATCTGCAGGGAATGCTGGACTACTCGCCGCTGGAGTCCGGCCTTGCGCTGGTCCCGATGTCGTTGGCCGTGTTCCTCACCGCGAACTACGCCACCGGCCGCCTGCTGGCCAGACACACCCCGCGCACGCTGATGGCCGTCGGACTCGTCCTGATCGGCGGGGGAACGGCGCTGTGGATGACCACGCCGCACCACGGCAGCTATGCGCTGCACGTGCTGCCCGGCCTCGTCATCAGCGGTATCGGCCAGGGGCTGAACTTCCCCTCGATGACGTCCGCCGGGCTCACCGGTGTCGCGCCGGAGCGGCACGCGGTCGCCGGTGCGGTGAACGTCGTGGCGCAGCAGATCGGCGCCAGTGTCGGCGTGGCGGTCATGGTCCTGGTCGCGGCGACCAGCGACGACCGGCTCACCGGCTACCACCTCGCCTACCTCGTGGCGGGCATCGCCTGTGCGCTGGGGGCGGTGTCCATCGCCGTGGTGCGGCGAGCACCGGGCGCGGAGCAGACGCCCGGGACACCGGCATCCGCGACGCAGACAGCCGAGACGCAGGCCGTCATGACGGCGCAGCCCGAGGACTGAGGACCGCCACGCGGCACGGGGTCTCCCGGACGCGGCGCTCGGCCCCACCGGGCCGTCCGCGTCCGGGCCACACGAGTCGGGGAACTCGAGACACGGCCTAGTGGATGCCGGTACGGCCGTCGATGCTCTCGCGGATGATGTCGGCGTGTCCGGCGTGCCGGGCGGTCTCCTCGATCATGTGGAGCAGGACCCACCGCAGGTTCCGGTCCATGAGGTCGGCCCGGCCGCACGGGGCGTCCAGCTCCAGCCCCGCGGTGATCTCCCGCGAGGTGGCCGCCTGCTCCTCGAAGTAGGCCGTCCAGTGCTTCACGGTGTCCTGCTCACCGACCCGGAAGTCCTCGGCGTCCCAGTCCCGCTCCTCCGGCTCGGGCCACTCGCCGGGGAGTACCCGCCCCGCGACGATGACCTGGAACCACCGGCGTTCCCAGAGGGCGGAGTGCTTGAGCAGTCCCAGCAGGGAGAGCGAACTCGCCGTCGGTGTCCTGCGGGCATCCACGTCGGACACGCCCACGGTCTTCCGCAGCAGACCGGCGCGCTGCTTGTCGAGGAATCCGCAGAGGGCTTCCCGCTCGGTGGACATCGAGAACTGATCGGCTGTCATGGCGCGGACGCTACCGGACCGCGATCCGGCCCGGTCCGCGCCCTCGACGGCACCACTCCCTCCTCTCCGCCGGCCGTTCGGACCGCCCGGGCCTGTCGCGGAACCTCTCCGAATGTCGCCGGCCCCCTGCAGATTTGTCCGCGATCGGTAACCGAGGGATCTTGTGGGGGCGTTCGTGTGTCTTGATGGGTGCACGGCATCGGCGGAGACGACAAAGGGGCGGGCGGACATGGCGAAGCACAAGGGAAGGGGATGGCACAGCCGGCTTCTGGCGGCGGCACTCGGAGTGACGGCGCTGGCCGCCGCGACCTCGGTGTGGACCGCGCAGGCCGAGACCGCCGGAGGGCGTCAGCCGCAGGCGCACGCCTCCTCGCCGGACGGCCGGGCCCAGGGCGGGAAGGCGGCCAAGGTGGCGGAGGACATCGCGCACGCCTCGGACCGCGGCGCCAAGGGCGTCAACATCACCATCGACGACGGACCGGACCCGACCTGGACGCCGCAGGTGCTGCAACTGCTCAAGGACAGCGGTGTGAAGGCCACGTTCTGCATGGTGGGCACGCAGGCCGAGGCGTACCCCGACCTGGTCAAGGCGGTCGTGGCGGGCGGGCACCGGCTGTGCAACCACACGGTCTCGCACGACACCGCCATGGACACCAAGTCCGAGGCCTACCAGTCCCAGGAGATCCTGGACGCCGAGCGCATGATCACCAAGGCGTCCGGTGGCGTCCGGCCGCAGTACTACCGGGCCCCGGGCGGCGCCTTCACCCCGTACAGCCGGCATCTCGCCGCGTCCCGGGGGATGCGGCCGCTGGGCTGGAACGTCGACACCAAGGACTTCGAGCATCCCGGGGTGGACACCATGGTCGCCACCGTCAAGAGCGAGATCTCCAACGGGCCGACCGTCCTCTTCCACGACGCGGGCGGGGACCGCTCCCAGACCCTGGCCGCTCTGCGCCAGGTACTGCCGTGGCTGCGGGAGCAGGGGTACTCCTTCGGCTTCCCCGTGCGGTGAGTGAGGCTCTCCCCGCACCACCGAACGCGGCCGGTGGAGGTCACCGACGAGGGAGTGACCGTCTTCACGGCCGGCCCGGACGGCAACGGGGACCTCGTCGTGGACGCCGTCGCGGAGGAGATCGTCGCCCGGATCGTCCGCGCCTCGAAGCGCGACTGAGGAGCCGCCCTCCGGGGCCGGTCCGTCTCAGGGGGCCGGAGTTCCCGGTTCGGGGATGCGCCAGACGATGCGGACCTGCTCGTCGAGGGGGAGCGAGGGGCCGGAGACGTAGATGTGCCGGATGAGGTAGTGGACGGCGAGCCGGAATGCCTCCGGCTCGATGTCGTGCACCGTCGCCACCCTGGCCCGGCTCAACCTGGACACCTGTTGGACGACGCGTGGGTCGGCTTCGAGCGGGCCGAGCTCGGCGACGATCTCGGGTTCGAGTTCGGCGTCCTCACGCATGGCCAGGATGGAACGGTCCAGCAGACCGGGTTCGCCCTCGATCCGGTCGAGGATGCGGGCCATCACGTAGTCGTGGAGGACATCGGCGGCGATGTTCCCGTGCTCCTTGGGCTCCTCGCCCGTGCAGCTCGGACATCCCTCGCAGCCGGCTCCGAGGAGGTCCTCCGACTCCTCGTCCGCCTGCTGGGCGGCGATGAAGCAGGAGACCACCCACATGGTCTCGGACCGGCTCAGCTCCAGGTCGTCGGCGCTCGGGAGGTCGAGATCGTCCCACCGGTCCGCGCGGGCGTCGTCTCCCCCGCCTTCGGGCTCCGGCGGCTCGGTGCGCAGCAGGGATTCCACACTGACGAGGACGGGTTCCCAGTCGTGGGCGCTGAGCAGCAGTGTCGCCAGGGCGTCCCCGGGGCGCTTCCAGAAGATCAGGTCTTCGTCGTAGCCGTTGACGAAGTGCAGGACGTAGTCCGCTGGATCGAAGTCGACTCCGGACATCTCGCCCAGGTGCGTGAGGACGGCCTGTCGGCCTCGGTAGCGTCCGACGTAGCGGCGGGCCTGGGTGACGAACGACGTCATGGTCACGTCGTTCAGCACGGCGTTGGGGCTGACGCCGATATGGTGCGGCGGGTTCAGCGGACCGGCGCGGCGGAGCTGTTGGGTCGCGTTCGCCCAGTGCAGTGTCCTGCTGTCCGGGTCGTACACCACGCAGTAGACGGGGATGTTCCCGTTCGCCCAGGTGTCACCGTGGTGGTCGACGGGCACCGCGTACCCGTTGGCCCGGCGCCAACTCTCCCCGCCCTTGACCTGCACCTTGATCTGGTCGCCCGTCACACGGCCGTTGTCGGTGAAGGTGACGTAGAAGTCCTCGCCGAAGTCGTTCTGTCCGGAAATCTCCTGAACGATGTGATCGTGCTCTTCGAGCAGGGCGCGCAGCGAGTTCACGGCGGCCTGTCCCACACGCCGTCCCTTGGGAATCTGAGGCATGCCATCTTCTCCGGAAGGCCCCGGCCGGATGCGGGGCGGTGTCGTTTCGGGCATCCTGCCCGATGCCTCTGACACCGGCTCCCGGAAGGGGAGGCGTCCGGTGCGGACGGACGCCTCCGCCGGGGCCGGACGCCCCTACCCCGCCGCTGCCGCCGCCGATGCCTCGGCCAGGCGCTCGAACGTCTCGTTGAGTACCGCCCTGCGTTCGTCCTTGTACGCGGGCTTCGGCTCCAGGCCGTCGATCGTCCGCTCCCACACCGCCAGGAACGTCTTCTGCCAAGTCCGGATCACCTCGGGCGACGGGAGGGTCGGGCCCACCCATCCCTGCCGGTCCAGGAGGAGGAGCAGCTCCAGGTTGCAGGGGACGGTCACGCCCCAGTACTCGTCCGGTTCGAGCTCGACCGGATCGCCGGCCATCGCCTCCGTCACCTCGGTCACCAGCCGCCCGGCCAGCTCCGCGAGATGATCGGCCGCCGTGTCGCTGTCGAAGTTGCCCGCGCCCCACGTGCCCACTGTTCCGCCTCCGCGTCGTGCGTCGTCGTTTCCGTCCGCCATCACAGCAGAGGGCACTGACAGCCGGGGCCGGCCGCGGGAAGCCCGTCGTACGTGCGCAAGTCCGGGTGCGTGGTTGGAAGTCCGTGAGCGACGAGACCCTCGCCGAGATCTCCCTGCGTGTTCCACCAGCCTTCGGGCAGGTCGGCAAGGGCGTACAGAAGCTGCTGCCGGTGGCGGAGGTGATGCCTCCGGTCGTGGTGCGTCCGGTGGCCCGGCCGGGGCGCAACCCGATTCGTCACAAACCACTCCGATCCCGGGAGTCACAGTTGTAGGGTCTGTGAACATCCCGGGAACTCTTCACCACGCATGACGTGCAAGTCATGCGTCCGTGACCGCGTTTCTCCCGGTTCCACCACGTACCCCTGGGGGGGCTTTGTCTTCTGTGGAACCCGGCCGTTCTGTTCCCGCGCGCTCGAAGCGCGCGCGGCGGATCGCGGCCTGCACCGCGCTCGTTCTCTCCGCCGGCATGCTGCTGGCGGCTCCGGCCTCGGCCGACGACTTGGCGCCCGCAACGCGTGGCACCGCACCGCGTCTCACCCCTGACCAGGGTTCGCAGCCGACCCTCGTCCTGCCGAAGCGGACCGCGAAGAAGCCCGGTGCGGCCGCTGCCCCCGGCGCCGAGGCTGCGGCCTTCCCCGCGAAGCCGCGCTTCGATGTCGACGGCGACGGGCACAACGACCTCATGTACCGCAGCGCGGACGGCGAAATGCACGTCATCCGGAACTACTGGAACGGCGCCTTCCGGTACACGATCCACCGCGACGACTACGACGAGCTGGCCAAGGACATCATCACGCCGGGCGACCTCGACGGCAACGGCAAGCCCGAGGTCCTCACCCTGTCCGCGGTGGGCAAGCTGTCGCTGTACCGGAGCCTGGACGCATACGACACCAGCAAATCCACCTGGTCCGGCAACGGTTGGCAGAAGTACAACAAGGTCGTGGCCGCCGGTGACCTGAGCGGTGACGGCCGCGGCGACCTGCTGGCGCGTACGCCCTCGGGCGACATCTACGCGTACGAGTCCACCGGAGAAGTCGACAGCGCGCCCTTCAAGGCCGGCGTCAAGGTGGGCTACGGCTGGGACGCCTACGACCAGATCGTGGCTGTCAACGATTCGAACAGCGACGGCATCGGTGACATCTTCGCCCGGACCCCGGCCGGTGACCTGTACTTCTACGCCGGTACGGGCGACATCACGAAGCCCTTCAAGGCCCGCTGGAAGACCGGTTACCGCTTCGACGTCTTCAACCAGCTCGTCGGCGTCGACGATGTCGACGGCGACGGGCTCGGTGACGTCATCGCCCGCAAGCAGAACGGCGACATCTCCATCTACCGGTCCACCGGATACGGCAGCCTCACGACGCCCGTCTCCGCCGGCACCGGATGGAGCAAGGCGTCACTGCTCGTCGGCGCGGGCGGCAACCCGGACTTCGGCAAGCACGAGATCGAGGCCCGGACCAACGCGGGCTACCTCTGGGGGTACGAGTCCAGGAACAACGGACAGTTCTTCCCCCGAGCCACCGGCAACGAGAGCGGCGAGCCCAGCGGCGGCGGGAACACGGGGTCGCGGGGGCTCGCCTCGTCGCTCGACAACGACGGCCTCCCCGATCAAACCTTGCTGTACCAGGGCCAGCTGTTCACCGGGCCCCACTTCATCGGCCTCGGCTGGGACGTCTACGACAGCCTCACCGGTCCGGGCGACCTGAGCGGTGACGGCAAGGGCGACCTGCTGGCGCGCGACCGCAAGGGCGACGTGTACCTGTACCAGGGCAACGGTCTCGGCTCCAAGTTCGCGACCAGGCTCAAGGTCGGCTACGGCTGGGACACGTACAACGTGATCGTCGGCGCCGGTGACCTCAGCGGCGACGGGCTCTCCGACGTGGTGGCCCGCGACACCAAGGGCGACCTGTACCTGTACCGGGGCACGGGCAAGGCGTCCGCGCCCTTCAAGGCACGGGTGAAGATCGGTACCGGGTACAACATCTACAAGTTGTTCGCCGCGCCGGGTGACTTCAACGGTGACGGCAAGGCCGATCTGGTCGGCGTCGACGGCAAGGGCGACGTGTACCGCTACACGTCCACCGGCACCGGGAAGGTCGACAAGCGGGTGAAGATCGGCTACGGCTGGGACATCTACAACGGCATCTTCTGAGACCTCCGTTCGGCCCGAAGCGCCCTCTCCCCCGATCTGCGGGGAGAGGGCGCTTCCGCGTGGGCCGGGGGTCGGCGGCCCGAAACGCGGTATTGCCCTCCGGACCGGAGAACGGCACCCCGCCCCTTCCGCGTCCTTGCCAGGGACGCAGGAACGGATCCCGGAACGTACAGAAGGCTCGCCCCATGACGCGCACCACGCAGCACGACCGCACGTTGCCACCGACGAACGGCAGCCCGCAACGCGGCGTCACCGCGACGACGTTCGCCGTCCTGCGGCGGCACCGACGCACGCTGGGCGGTGCGACGATCCGGGTCGTCGGCCTGTCCGGACTGGCCGCACTCCTGATGACGACCGCCATATTCGCGCTCGCCTGGCCCGTCTTCACGCGTATGCGGAACCAACGCATCTGGTACCACTACCTTGAGGACCCCTACCTGCACGACCCCACCTACCTGGTACGGGTCACCCTCTGGACGCTCCCGCTCTTCCTGCTCCTCCTCGGCACCGCCGGCGCCGCTCTGCAGGCCGTGTGCTCCCGGGCGGTCGCGGCAGGGGCCGGAGAACCGCTGGAAGGGGACCGGGCACGTGCGGCGGTCTCCGCGCGGCTGCGACCGGTGCTCGCCGTGTACGCGCTGCGCGGCCTGATCGTATGGACCCTGCCGCTGATCGCCGGAGTCGTGGCGCACCGTCTCACCGGCTACCAGCTCGACACCCCGTTGCCCCTGGAACGCGGCTCGTGGGCCTACACACTCGTCAAGGCCTCGCCCGTGGCCGCCGGGTTCGCCGCCGTGCTGCTGCGCCTGGCGCTCACCCTCGCCCCGGCCGCCGCGGCCGACGGCCTCGGTGCCCGCGCGGCCCTGCGCCGATCCTGGTCGCTGACGTGGACGCGTGCCGGAGCGGCCCGCGTCCACGCCCTCGCCCTGCCGCTGACCGCGCTCGCCGCGGGAACGCTCCGGCTGGTGGTGCAACTCGCCCTGCCGCTGCGCCCGCTCGTACGCGACCTCCTCGAACAGGCCACGGGGAACTTCTTCGCCGCGTACTACGCCGGCATCCTCACCCCCGTGCTCGTCGGCATCCTGGTCACCGCGGCGGTGCTCTGCCCCCTCAGCTGCACGGCCTTCGCGGTCCTCCACGACCGGCTATGGTCGCCCGGCACCACTCCTTAGGGAGTCGACGTCCTCCATGAAGCCGAGCATCCGGCCATTGACCAGCTGGGGGTCCTCGAGCTGCGGTACGTGGCCCGTCGCCGCGACGATTTCGGCGCGGGCGCCGGGGAGGACACGGGGTACGCGCTCCAACTGCCGCTTCGGGTGCACCAGCAGGCTGCGCTTGCCCATGACGAGGTAGAACGGCGTCCGGATCGAGCCCAGTTCCTCGTCCGACAGCGGCAGCGGGGCGGGGCGGCGTATCCGGAAGGCACGGACGCTTGCCCGGACCATCGCACGCAGTTCGGGAACGACGAGTACCGGCTGTTCCAGCCAGGAGGCGAGACGCGGGCGCAGCGCCTTGGGGGCGAAGGTCGCGAAGAGGCCGGCGAAGATCCACACGAAGAAGCGCAGGCCCACCTTCTCCAGGCCGCCGGGGTCGAGGGCGGTGACGGAGGCGATCCGGCCGGGGCGGAGGTGTGCCTGGTTGATGACCAGCCAGCCTCCGTAGGAGGAGCCGACGAGATGGACCCGGTCCAGGCCGAGCGCGTCGAGCGCCTCGTCCATCCACTGGGCCGCGCGCTCGGGCTGCCACAGGGGTTCGCGGTGGACACTGCGGCCGGGGTCACCGGGGGTGTCGAGCGCGTAGACGGGGCGTTCGGCGCTGAGCGCGGGGGTGTTGGGGTACCACTGGGCCGAACAGCCGCCGGCGCCGTGGATCAGTACCACCGGCGTACGGGACTCGGCGGCGGGGTCCGCGGGCCCGTACCGGTAGACGTGCGTGGTGCCGAAGCTCGTCTCCACGTCCGTCTCGGAGCGGACGGGCGCGCCCATCGCGTAGAGCGCGTCGCACGCGGCGAAGTACCGGTCGCGCAAGGTGTCGTTGACGTAGTGGCCGACGTCGCGGCGTACGCGGGTCGTGTTGTCGGGCACGGTGGCACCTCCTGGAAAATCGTTCTTCGTGATACGACCGTACCATGATGATGATACGGCGGTACCATGAAAAGAGGCCACCGACCCCTCACCGAACGCGGAGACACGAGAACATGCCGAAGCGCGTGGACCACGAGGAACGGCGCGACCAGATCGCCGAGGCGCTCATTCGCGTGGCCGGACGGCGGGGACTGCACGCCGTCGGGATGCGGGACGTGGCTGCCGAGGCCGGTGTGTCGCTCCGGCTCGTGCAGTACTACTTCGAGACCAAGGAGAAGCTGCTCTTCTACGGGCTCCAGCACCTGACCGACCGCTTCACCGCCCGGGTGGCCGCCCGTCTCCGCGCCGCCGGTACGGATCCGGGTCCGCGCGCGACGATCGAGGCGCTGCTGCTGGCCTCCCTGCCGACCGACGAGGAGGGCCGCACCTTCCACCTCGTCTACACCTCCTACTCGATCCTGTCCGTGACCGACGAGGCGCTGGCCGCCCAGCCCTTCATCGACGAGCCCGACGCGGCGGAGAACGCCCTGACCGGGCTGCTCGAACAGGCCCAGGCGTCGGGCCTGGCCGATCCGGGTGTCGCCGCCCGCACGGAGGCGATCAGCCTGCTCGCCATGACGGCGACCATGGGCACCAGCATCCTCGTGGGCCAGCGCGGTCCGGAGTCGGCCATCGCGGTGCTCCATCACCATCTGGACCGGATCTTCCTGACCGGCGGAGGTGTCGGGGAGCCCGGCGACAGAGGCTGACGTTCTGTCAAGAAACCTCTGGGCAAGGGAAAAGGCCCAGGTCGTTGACCTGAGCCCTCCTTCATGAGCCGGTGACGCCCAGCCGCTGCGTCATGTTCGGAACGGGGTGGGCTGCCTCAGATCATGATGCAGCCGCATGCCGCCGCGAGGGCGGGCATCGTCTGTATTGCCGCGACGGCCAGGCAGGTGAGGGTAGCGACCGTCAGGATTGCGCGCACGTGCGATGTTCCTTCCGCTGGATGATCTAGGCCGGAAGGTTACCTCAGATACGCACGTGTGAAGTGTACGCGGATATGCGTTCGGTATTTTGCCCTTACTTGTCGTGCGTCACGGAGCGGGCGTGCGAGCTCTCGTCACATATTCGTTCGACATCATTCAGGCGGCGGCCGATTCTACGCGCATCGACATTGTTTCGATGTTGAACCAATTCGAATGCCTGTCGTAATGACATGCGCGCTTCATCGATATCTCCCGCCGCGAGTCGCACCTCCGCCAGCAGCGTCCGTGCGGCGGTCTCCTCGTCGATGTCATGGGTGCGGGTGGCGACGGTCACCGCCGCTCGCAGTCGGTCCGTCGCGACGGCCAGGCGGCCTCCGGCCAAGTCCGCGCGCCCGAGGCGGCGCAGGGCCTGGACCTCCTGGTGGGCCGCTCCCATGTCCTGCGCGATCTTCAGTGCTTCGAGGAGATGCCGACCGGATTCCTCGGTGCTCCCCAGCCGCCAGTACACCTCGCCGATCCCGATCAGGGTCTCGGCCTGGCTCTTCCGGTCGCCGAGTGACCGGAACTCCGAGAGAGCCGTCCTGAACATGACAAGAGCGGCCGCGGGCTCACTCGATTCCGTCAGGGCTTCGGCCAGATTTCTCCGTACGGTCGCGCGGTCGTATCGGTTTCCGTCGGCTTCCAGAAACGGCAGGGATTCCTCGAAAGAACGACGGGCTGAAATCAATTCACCCGCCTGCATCTGCAATTCGCCTATGTTGTTGAGCGTCTGGGCGGCTGCGGTCATATCGGCCGCTTCCCGGAATCCGAAGAGGGCGGCGCGGAAATGCAAAAGCGCCCGATCCCGCTCCCCGAGAAACAGCATGGTCACCGCTATATTGTTTCTGCTGCGCGCTTTATCCCAGATGTCACCCGAGAGTGACTTGATGGCAAGGGATTTCTGCAGCAGGACGAGCGCCTTGCGATTCTCGCCGAGATGCCAGTTCAGCGTGCCGAGAACCCGCAGCGCCTCGGCCTCCGCAGGCCCGTCGCCCAGGGCCCGCGCGAGCTCCAGCGCCCGCTCTCCCGCCTCCCCGGCCTCCGCGTAGTCCCCGAGGCTCGCGTCCGCCGCGCAGAGGTCGATGAGGGCGAGGCAGAGCGCCGGCTCGTTGTCGTCCGTTCGGTCCCAGTGGGCGACGGCGTGCCGCAGGAGCTTCCTCGCGTCCTGCCAGTAGCACTCCGCCTGAAGGAACCCGGCCAGTGCGCAAGCGAGTTGGGCGGCCGTTCCGGGGTCGCCGTCGCGCCGGACGTGGTCCTCGACGGCGAGGAGGTTGGCGCGTTCCGCGGCCAGCCAGGACCGTGCGGCCGCGGCATCCGGCAGGGGTGGCCGAGGCGTCGGCGGGAGCGGTGCCGGTGCGGCAGGCCGTATGCGCCGGGGATATGCCGTGCGATCCGCGAGGTCGGCCGTCGTGACGTAGAAGTCCGTCAGGCGGGCGACGGCCTGACGGCGTTCCTGCTCACTGTCCTCCACGTTGGATAAGCCATAGGCATATTCATGCAGCAGGTCGTGATAGCGATAGCGGTCCGGTACGGGCTCTCTGAGTAGATGGCACGCGAGCAGGCCCTCGAGTAATCGCTCTGTCGTGTCCTGCGGCAGACCCAGCAGGGCGGCCGCCGCGTCGGCGGTGAAATCCGTTCCGGGATACAGCCCGAGACAGCGGAACGCGGTCCGTTGCTGGGCCGTGAGCGTCCGGTAGGAGAGCGCGAACGCCCGCGTCATCTCCTGTTCCTGATCCGCGGTGCGAATTTCCGCCAGCCGCCCGGGACTTCGGGCGAGCCGCTCGGCGAGGACGGCCAGCGTCCAGGACGTACGGGCCCGGAACCGGTGCGCCACCAGTTCGATCGCGAGGGGGAGGTACCCGCACAGGCCCACGATCCGCGCGGTCTCCGCGATGTCGCGGGTGCGTTCCTCTCCCGCGAAGCCGCGGAAGAGCGTGATGGCGTCCTCCTTCGACAGGACGTCGAGCGGGACCGACAGCGCCTGGGGGATACCGGTGAGGTGCCTGCGGCTGGCGATGATCGTCAGGGACGGCGAACCGCTCGGCAGCAGCGGCCCCACCTGTTCGGGCCCGGTCGCGTCGTCCAGGATGATGACCACGCGGCGCTCGGCCAGCATGGTCCGCCACAGGGCCGTACGCCCTTCCAGCTCCGCCGGGATGGAGAAGGCCGGCGCACCGAGCAGCCTCAGCAGAGTAGCCAGCGCCGCCCTCGCGGTCAGCGGTTCCTGGGCGGGGGAATGCCCGCGTAGATCGATGTACAGCTGGCCGTCCGGGTATCTCTCGGCGAGCAGAAGGGCGGCAGTCACCGCAACCGCGGTCTTCCCTACGCCTGCCATGCCGGTGACCGCTTCCACGGCGACGACCGATCCGCCCCGCGCGCCCTTGTCGACGATCATCGAGGTCAGGGCCCGTAACTCCGACCGGCGCCCCACGAGCAACGGTTGCTGGGGCAGGTTCCGGCGCGGCGGCACATCGGGCGCGAGCACGGCGGACGCGGGCACCTCAGGCGTGGGTTCCGGAGGCGCGGTCTCCGGAGGCGCGCCGGTAACAGCCGTCAGCGCAATGGCCGTTCGCTCCTCCCTGGCACCGCCCCCGTGCGCCAGCTCACGTGCCGGTACACGGGCCAGCACACCCTGGTGGATCAGGTTCAGCTCGACGCCGGGCAGGGCCCCGTACTCCGACATCAGTGACTGCCGGGCCCGCTGGTGGATCCGGAGCGCGTCCGCGTACCGTCCGCTGCCGTAGTACGCGAGCATCAGCTGCCCGAGCAGCGTCTCGTCCCCGGGATGCCGCTCGACGAGCGCGGACAGCTCGCCGACCTGTTCGGCGAAGCGGCCCAGCCTCAGTCCGGCCGCGATGCGTGACGTGCCGGCGCTCAGCCGGGTCTCCGCGAGCGTCTGCCGTACGGTCGCCGCCCAGAACCCGGGCAGACCCGCCAGCGCCTCGCCCTGCCACAACTCCTCCGCACGGGACAGCAGTTCCACCGCCCGCGCGTCGTCGTCACTGGTGAACGCCGCGTCGACGAAGTGCTGGAAGCGCTGCCGGTCCACGGAGTCGCGCGGGGTCCGCAGGGTGTAGGTGTGCGCCTTGCCGACGATGGCCGGTGCGCCCGGTCCCGTACCGGCCGCCCGCAGCCGTCGGCGGATACGCGAGACGTAGGTGTGCGCGTTCTCGCGTGCGCGTGCGGGCGGGTCGCCGTCCCAGAGCCGTTCCATCAGCTGGCTGATCGCGACAGGACGGCCCACATCAAGAGCGAGCGCGGCCAGTAACACCCGTTCTTTGTCCGATCCGAGCGTCAGCCAGTGCCCGTTCAGCCGCAGCCCCACCGGTCCTAGAATCTGGAATTCCACCAGCGCCCCCGCTGGTCCGTCGGATGGCCCACGAGCATGTCATTTCGCGGCCAATATCGCCATACACCGTTGCCATAGTTGGCGCGATCCGTTCTTATTCCTGATGGTCATTCCAAGGCGTGCCGGGGTAGGACTCGAAAGGGTTCGCGTCATGGGCAATCGATCTGCGGGGGGCGGATAGATGAGTGATTCAAGTGCGGTCCCACAAGGGCCACATGGAAATGAGATCGGTGGCGAGGCCAGACTGTACGGTCCCACCGTCCAGGCCCGTGAAGTGCACGGCGGCATTCATGTCCACTCCGCGCCGGCGGCGCCCACACGGCCCCCGCCGCCGCGCCAACTGCTGCCCGTTCCGGCTCACTTCACCGACCGGGAGCGGGATCTCGCGTCGCTGGACGGCCTGCGTGGTACGGGGGCGCCGCTGATCGTCGTCAGCGGTCCGGCCGGGATCGGCAAGACGACCCTGGTGTCCAAATGGCTCCGTTCGCTGAGCACCGAGTTTCCCGACGGGCAGCTGTACGCGGACCTGCGCGGGCACTCGGCGGGCGGGCCGGTGGGGCCCGCGGAGATCCTCGGCCAGTTCCTCCGGGCGCTGGGCTCCGGGCCGCCGTCCACGGACGCGGTCGAACTGGCCTCCATGTGGCGGTCCCTCACCGCCGACCGGCGGATGGCGATCATGCTGGACAACTCGTTCACGGCCGCCCAGATCCGGCCGTTGCTGCTCGGCGGGCCGGGCGGACTCGTGGTCGTCACCAGCCGCCGCAGGCTGACCGGCCTGCGGATGCAGGGGGCGGGCTTTCACCAGCTCGACGCGCTCGGTCCGGCCGCCGGTGTCGAACTGCTCACCCGGGGCATCGGCGCGGACCGCGTCGCGGGCGAACTCTCTTCGGTCCACCGCCTGGTGGCCCTCTGCGCGGGCCTCCCGCTCGCGGTCTGCCTGGCGTCGGCCCGGCTCGCGACCAGGCCGAGACAGTCGGTCGGGGCGCTTGCCGACGCCCTGGCCCGTAACGCGGGCGGTGGCCGGCTGGCCGCGCTCGAAGTGGAAGGGGAGACCTCGGTGCGCAAGGCCCTGGACGCGTCGTACGCGGTGCTGAGCAGCGGGACCGCGCGGCTGTACCGGACACTCGGTCTGCTTCCCGTACGCACCTTCGACACGGCGATCGCCGCCGCGTCCTGCGGTGAGTCGCGGGAATGGGCGGAGCGCCGGCTGGACGAGCTGGTCGAGGCGAATCTCGTGGAGGACGTCGGCCCGGACAGCTGCCGCTTCCACGACCTCTTACGGATCCACGCGCACGACCGCGCCCAGGAGGACGACACGGGCGCCGCCCGCGAGGAGGCGCTGCGGCGGTTCTGCGACTGGAGCCTGTACACGGCGACGGCGGCACAGGAGCGCCTGACCCCCGTGCAGTTCACCCTCCCCAGGACGTACGCCCACCGGCCGGACCTCCCACTGCCGTTCGACGACGACATCGCCGCGCTCGGCTGGCTCGACGCCCATCGGACGCATCTGATGGCTGCCGTCCGGCTCGCCGCGGACAGCGGCTGGTACGACACGAGCTGGATGCTGGTGGACGCCCTGTGGCCGCTCTTCCTGCGCTTGCGCCACTACGCCGACTGGATCGAGGCCCACGAGATCGGCCTGAAGGCTGCCCGGCAGGCCGGGAACAGGGAGGCCGAGCGCCAGATGCTCAACTCCGGAGCCATCGGCCTCGGCGCCGCCGGCCGCACCGAGGACGCCACCGCCTGGTACCGGGACTCCCTGCGGGCCGCGCGCGAGGCCGGTGACGTACGGGACGAGGGCCAGGCGCTGCTGGGCCTCGGCGCGTGCCATCGCGAGGCCGGGCGGCCCGCCGATGCCGTGACCCACCTGAACCGGGCGATCTCCGTCTGGGAGGGCTGTGGATACCCGCGGGGCGCGGCTCTCGCCCGGACCACGCTCGGCGAGATCGCCCTCGCGACGGGCGCCGCGGACGAGGCGGTCGACTGCTTCACCCGCGCCCGTGACGCGATGGTGGCGGTGAACGACCCGCACGACGCCGCGCGGGCCCTCGCCCTCCTGGGGCGCGCTGTTGTCCGGACGGGCGCGTACGCGGAGGGGGTGGCGAGGATGAACGAGGCCCTGGCGGTCTTCACCGGCTCAGGAGCGGCCTTCTGGCAGGCGCGCACCCTGGAGATGCTGGGCGAGAGCGCCGCGGAGCACGGGGACGCGACGGCCGCGGAGGAGTTCCTCGCGCGGGCCCTCGCCCTGTTCGAGACCACGAGCCCCGCCGACGCGCTTCGGCTCGGCGGGGGCGGGGGCGGGGGCGGGTGATCCGCTAGGGGGACCGGGCCGTGGTCGACGGCCCGGTCCCGGGGTGGGCGAGGGGAACGTGCGCCGGTCAGCTGCCCGGTGCGTCCTGGGCGTACGGCCACTCCCGCAGCGAGCGCCCCGCCACCAGCCAGGCGTGCAGGCAGGAAGGCAGCAACGACTGCTCCGAGGACCCCTGAGACGGCTGGCCGGGGACGTACGGTACGAGGACCACGGACCGGTCGGAGCCGCCGGCCAGGGCCCAGCCGCCCGCGCCTCCGGTACCGGCGGCGGTCAGGGGCACGGCGGCGATGCCGCAGGCCGGGTGGGCCGAGCTGAGCTCCGCCAGCCGCCGCAGGGCATCGGGGACCGAGTGCGCCCGGCTTCCCTGGAGTACGTCCGCGCAGTCCAGCAGGGAGCTGTCCCGGCAGGCGTCCACGTCCACGACGAGGTGCTCGTCGATGACCGACGCGCCGTGGACGCGGTCCGCAGGGCTCAGCCGCACGCTGAACGACGCGCCGGCGCAACGGGCGCGCAGCACATCAGGGAAGGGGCTCGCCTCCACCACGACGAAGCGCTTCACGCCGACACCTCCCCGCGCCCCGGCGCCCACGCGGCCGGCGGCAGTGGTTCCGGCTCCGGCAGCGGGACGGTCACCGGCTCGTGCGCGGGCTGGCCCATCCCCAGGATCCCGTACATCAGCCTGCGCATGTTCCGGTTGAACCGGCCGGGCTCCGACGTGATGCGGGACCTGATCGCGGCATAGTCCTCGGACCGGTACTCCCTTGCCGCGTAGTCGAGTTGGTCCAGCAGCGGATGGGTGGGGGACATCGTCGGGGTGCGGGCGGCGAGGGTCGCGGCGGGCGAGGAGGGATTGATCTCCCGCTCCGGCGAGGTGGCCAGCAGCATCGGCGCCCCGGTCAGTGTCCCGTAGAGCGTTACCGAACCGTGATCGCCGATGATCCGGTCCGCCGCGATCAGGACGCTGCGCCAGTCCGCCTCGGGCGGCACGACCGCGATTCCCAGCTGAGCGCACCGCGCCAGCCACGACCTGACCTGATAAGCCCCGTGCCCGGCCCACACGTTGGGGTGGACGAGCAGGGCCGTACGGTAGCGCGGCGCCGGCAGCTCCCCGATCAGCCGCGGCAGCAGCGCGTCGAACCGGCCGAACGACGAGTGCGCTCCCCAGGTCGAGACCGCGACGACGAGTTTCTGTCCTGCGGCGAGCCCGAGCGCGCGGCGGTACGCGGCGCGCAGCGGCAGACTGGCGGTGATCCGGTCGTGCACGGGATCACCGATCACGTGCGCCAGCGGGAGCGCCTCCGGGCAGTCGCGCGCCAGCTCGCTCAGCTCGGCGTGGTGCGGGACGACCACGGCGGCCGGCAGCCGCCCACCGGGCAGGAGGTCCTGCCTGCGCAGGCCCGCCACGCCCGCGTTCGCTCCGCCGGTCACCCGCTTCAGGTAGTTCGCCCCGTGCGGCAGCGTGATCAGCGGCGCGTCGATGTACTGCACACCGCGCGGCCCTGCGGCGAGCGCGAGGTCGAAGGTCATGCGGGTCGCCTGGTCCCACGGCAGCACCACGCTTCCCAGCCTCGCGAGGAAGGCGGGCACGTCGCCGCCGAAGGCGTGCGGCGGTGCCGTGAAGACGACCTGGAGCCGGAAGTCGGCCTCCAGCAGGGAAAGGATGTCGAGCAGCCGTTTCCCGTACGTCACGGTGTGGATCACCGCGAGTACCTTCTTGCGCCCCACCAGCGTCAGCCACTGCCGTGGCTCGGTCACGTGCGCCCCGACGGCGTCCGTTTCGAACCTGCTCGCCTCGGCCGTACCCGGCCCGTCCGTACCCGCTCCGTCCCTACCTGCTCCGTTCGTACTCGCTCCGGTCGTACCCGCTCCGGTCGTGCTCGATTCCGCCGTACTCAACGCCTTCATGGCGTCCCCCTGTTGGCTTCTCTTCGAGTGCCACGAACTGCTTCTGCCGACGGGATGCCCTGCCGTGGGGACGGAAGGCTCGACGGATCCTTGCGAGAACCTTGCAGCGCTCTGCCGGGCGGCGGCGGTGGGCGGCGGCGTTGGGCATCGGGCGGCGTCGCGGGCGCGGCCCGATGGCGCCGGTCCCGCGCAGGACGCGTGCCTGGCGGTGCCGCTGCTACCGGTCCTGCGCAGCCACCGCGGAGGCGCCGTCTCCCAGCACTTCCATCACCGCCCCGGCCACGCCGCGCAGGCGGCGTTTGCGGAGGTCCAGGACGGGAGCCGGGTTCGACAGGCCCCGCGACGCCAGCAGGTTCATCAGGGCCCAGATCACCTCGGGGCGTCCCGTGACGGGGAGTTCCCGGCCGCCCGGGGTGATGACCGTGGCCGCCCCGGTGCCGGCGAGGAGGCCGGTGCGGGGCCAGTCGACGACGAACGAGCGGCCGTTCGGAGCGGCGTACAGGACGACCTCCCGGGTGCGGTGCAGGACGGCGAGGTAGCCCATCGGCACCGTCATGCGCCGGGCGGCGTCGAACGCGGGGGTGCCGTCGGCGGGACGGACACGCAGCACCGTGTCGAGGACCGGCCCGTGGTGCTGGAAGGTCTGTGTGGCGGTCATCTGCAGGAACCGGGCCCGCACCAGCACACCCCCGCGGCGCGACCACCGGCGGCCGACGGAACCGAACCCCGCCGCCTCACCCGGAAGGCTGTCCACGAGCCACCGGTACTCCTCGCCCGGCTCGGTCACCGGCGCCCGGTCCTCGGGGGCGGCGCGGTCCTGTTCGGCCACGGCGGTGTAGCGCGCCGCGACGGCGGGGTCCAGGCGCCGCAGATCGATGGTGTCGCCGTCCATCTCGATGCCCCCGGCCTCCAGGGAGATCCGCATCTGGCGCAACTGGCGCACGGGGTACCGGGTCACGTCGGTCAGCCGGCCGTCCAGACCGATGACCCGGCAGGTTCTCGTGCCCGCCAGCAGAGCGCTGCGCGGCCAGAGAGGGGTGACCCGTCCGGGGACCCCCGGATCGGCCGGGTCGGCGGGACGGCCCGGATCGATCAGCACGGCCAGCCGGCCCGCGGTGACCGCCGACAGGCACAAGGACGGCACCCGGCACCGGACCGTGACGTCGAACGGGGCGCCGCCCCCGGTCTCTTCGCCGTCGCGCACGTGCAGCCGCATCCTGATCACCGGGGTGAACTCGTCGGGGGCGAAGTCGCCGCCGTAGGTGGTGAAGGTCCCACCGCCCTCGGGTTCGTAGTGCACGAGCGAAGCCTCCAGGACGTTCGCCCGCACCAGCCGCGCCTGTGCCGGGGCCTGCTCCGACCGGGGAGCCCACAGCACGAAGGTGTCGTCCCCGTACGAGACGCTCCGGTCCTTCAGCCCGTCCCTGCGCGTGATCCGGGGGAATGCGTCGCGCGTGAACCGGAGAGTCATCAGAGGGATCGCGGCCGACCCGGCCCCTCCGATGGCGAGCGCGATCCAGGCCCAGTCCTCGCCCGCGCGCCAGGCCTGGTACCCGATGAGGAGGGCGAGCGGAACAGGGAAGCAGAGGATCACGGCGCAGCCGAGGTTGCCGATCACCACACTGCCGTAGCTGCGCATGGTCCCCCCAAGTCCCGCCCCGTGCCTCGCGGAACGAAGCATGGCCGGGGTTCGCCGCCGCCCCATCGTCCCGCACCCTGATCGCGGGGGCTACGCCTCGACGGAATCGAGCCACACGGCGGCCTGGGCGCCACCGGTGGACGATCGAACGCACCGTGTCCTGGCTCGCCGGCTGCCGTCGGCTCCACCGACGCCACGAGCGCAAGGCCGAGGGCTTCCTCGCCTTCGCCAGCATCGCCCGCACCCTCATCCGCTACCGCGGACTCACCAGAAGATCTCTCGTAGGCCCGACGCCACCCAGCCCATCCCGACGAGGACAGTGAACACGCCACCCGCTCTGAAGGTGGTCACGGTGGCCGGCCCGGGGTCCACGAGATCGGAGACACGTTCAAATAGTCCCCCCGCCAGGTTCCAGAAGTTCCCGAGAAGGCCGAGGAGGCGAATGACCTGCCCCGCCGGGTGCCCCGTCAATGCGCTGCGCGCTCGGCTCCACGGGCGTAAGGCCCGAACAACAGGGACCAGTTGGCCACGGTGGAGCGCATACGCAGCGCCTCGCGCACCCGCTCCTCCGCCTCCGCCGTGTCGTCGCCGGGACGGGCCGTGCCGGGCGGGAGATCGGCGGGTATGTGTCCGTCCCACAGGGTGGCCGCGTCGAGCAGGTACAGCAGGTGCCCGTGTGCGTCACCGGCGTCCCGGCTCTCCAACGCCGCGCTGCTGAAGGCCCGTTGTGCGTCGCGCCATACCAGGTCAGAGCCGTCGATCGAGGCCCGGACCAGTTCCGCCCAGTAGGCCTCGTCGTGCGCGCCCGTACGTTGGCGCATGTGCCGTGCGGCGAACTGCGCCATGGCTCCCGCGTCGTCGATCAGCGGGGAGAGCACCTGGTCGGACGAGAAGTCGAAGCCGAAGAAGAGGCGGCGGCCGTCGAGGACCAGCGATTCGATGCCGCCGATCGCACCGGTGCGGCCGGGCAGCCCGGTGGTCAGGTCCACGGTGTCGTTCGCCGGTGGTGTACCCGCCGATGTTCCGTCGACTGCCATGGCCGCCTTCTCAGGTTCGTACTGCCGGACGCTCGGTGGAGTGTCTATCGCATCCCACTGACACTCGTCCCAGGTACCGCCACCGGTGCGGAGGGTCACCGGGCAGGGGGCGCAGCTCTTCCCCACCAAGGAATCGAGCGGCGTGCCTATTGCGTCGCGTCGCAACTCTCGCAGCGGCTCACAGCCGCCCGCTCGACGTTGCCCTGGGTGGCGTGGAGCGGGCTGGAGGGCGCGAGACGACGCCATGCCCCGGGTGAGGGGGTGAGCACCCAGCCGTAGACGGGTGGCCGGATGTCGGCCGGGACGATGTGCCCGCAACCGGGAAGGTGGGCCTTGCCACTGGCGTGGACGATGATCGCAGCGACCGGCCAGTCGCTCCATTCGCTGGTGGGCGCGCTGCCGCGGGGTGGGCGCGGAGCGCAGTCCGCGCAGTTGTTCATCTCATGGCGTTCGCAGTACTGCATGGTCCTCACCCTGTCAGGCTTCGAGCCGTTGCTCGGTGCGCTTGAGTCAACTGAGCGGTCGGCTGCGGAAGTTCTTCGAGGGTTGACGTGCGCCGGATTGGGGGTGGGTTCTCGGGGGCGGCGAGGTAGTGGCCGGTCGCGCAGTCCGAGGCATCCTCATGGGGTCGAGGAAGTCGTCGGTGGGCGTGGGCGGGAAGCCGTCCTGGTGCTTGTCGGACCTGTTCAGAGAGGTGGCGTGGAGTGTCAGGTGATGGCGGAGCGGCCGTAGTCGATGGGCTCGCTCAGTAGCTCGCTCGCCGACCGGTGGACCTTCGCCAGGGCACTCAAGAGGGTTTCGCGTTCGGTTTCGGTGAGATCCGCGGTGACCCTCTCCTCGATCAACCGCCGTTCCGCCTCGACCGGTTTCTGCAGCGCACGCCCCGCGTCGGTGAGCCAGAGCCGGACGAGGCGGTTGTCCCGGTCGTCACGGCGACGGGTGAGTAGCCCGGCGGTGGTCATCCGGTCAGCCATCTTGACGACGGTGGGCGTCGTGACGTTCAGCGCGGCGGCGACCTCGCCGGGCGTGCTGCCGTCCCGCTCCCACAGCATCGCGAGCAGATAGTTCTGTCCGACGTGCAGCCCATGGCGTCGCATGGCCGCGTCGGCCAGGGCCCGGAGCGCCTTCGACGTTCTGCCGTGCAGGTCCAGGAACTCAGCCATCGCGGCCTTCCGGTGATGTGTGGGAACGGCTGCCCGAACCACAAGCAAGTCGATTGACGGCTAATCATTCACCGGCTAGCGTTCCCTCGAATTCGCTAGACGGCAAACGACTTAGGGAGCCATGATGATACTGGTCACCGGAGCCACCGGGAACATCGGCCGTGAACTCACCCGCCAACTCGACGCGCAGGGCGCAAAGTTACGCCTCCTCGTCCGCGATCCCGCCCGCGCCGCCGGACTACCCGACCGCGCCGAGCGCGCCGTCGGCGACCTGGGGGAACCCTCGACCCTGACGCCCGCCTTCGCCGGCGTCGACACACTCTTCCTGCTCACCCAGGGCATCGGCACCGACTACACCACCGCCGCCATCGCCGCCGCCGAGGCCGCCGGAGTGCACCACATCGTGCACCTGTCCTCCCTCCACGTCACCCTTGACCCGCTGCCCGCCATGGCCCGCTGGCATCACGAACGCGAGGAGATCATCCGTGCCTCCGGCATACCCGCCACCTTCCTGCGGCCCGGCGGCTTCATGACCAACGCCCTCGACTGGCTGCCCACCATCCGCGAGGGAAACTACGTCCTCGACCCGGTCGGCCAGGGCCGCCACGCGCCGATCGACCCCGCGGACATCGCCGCGGTCGCCGCCCTCGTCCTCACCGAGGCCGGCCACCAGGACAAGGCGTACGTCCTCACCGGCGACGAGACGTTCACCGTCACGGAGCAGGTCCGGGTCATCTCCGAGACGATCGGCCGCGCAGTCGAGGTCCGAGAAGTGACCACACCGGCCGAGGCCGTACGGTTCCGCTTCCCCGACGGGGCGCCCCAGGCACTCGCCGACGCCGTCACCGAGGGCTTCACCCTCATGCGCGCCGACACCATCGGGTTCCGGACGGACACCGTCGAGCGACTGCTCGGGCGCAAGCCGCGGACTTTCGCGGACTGGTGCGCGCGTAACGCCGACGCGTTCCGACGGCCTGAAACCGCCTGAGCCGAGAGACGACCACGCCCTCTTGCGATTCTGGGGTCTGCCCGCCGTGCCGGTCTGCGCTGCCCGCCCGACAGGCCTGACCGCCTCCGAACGCGCACGGCCAAAGAAGGCCGCCTACGGTCACAAGACTGAGTGCCGATTGCGGGTACGCGCCCAGGTCGTCCTCCACGCTGCTCGTGCACGCTCCAACGCGCGCATCGCTCGCGGGACGGGCCTGCACCTGGACGCGGCCCGTACCTGGCGGGTCCGGTTCGCCGAGCGGGTCCTTGCCGGGCTGTCCGACCGCAGACGGTCCGGCCGGCCGCCGTCGTTCACCGCGTTGCAGGTCGCCGGGATCGAAGCGCCGGCGTGCCGGTTTCCTGCCGAAACCGGCACGCCGTTGTCGCGCCGGTCATGTTCGGAACTGCCCCGCGAGGTGGCCACCAAGGCCATCGCCGGGTCCATCTCCGCCTCCATAGACAGCGGCGAGCCACGGGCCCCTGACTCGGGCCCCGGTTCCGGCGATACGTTCGAGGGGCGGGACCGAGCCGTGCTTGGTCACATGGCCGCGAAGGCCTCCTCAATGGCCTTGCACGTGGCGTCCAGGTCGTCTTCCGTGACGGCGGAGGGGACGAACCAGCAGGCCATGCCGTAGGCGTTCGTATGGACTCCGCGCTTGAGGAGTTCGTGGCGGAAGGAGTGGTAGCGGGCCTGGTCCGTCCGGAGGAGATCGCGGTACTGGCGGGTCGGCGTGCCGTCGGGGGTGAACACGGTCTGGAACATGGCGCCGACGCCCTGCACCGCGCAGGGGACGTGCCGGTCATGGGCGGCGCGCCGGATCGTCTCCATAAGCCTTCGGCCACTGTTCTCGATGCGGTTGATGACATCCGGCCGGTTCAGTTCGCGCAGGGTGACGAGCGCGGACGTCGCGCACAGGGGCGAGGCGTTGTAGGTGCCGCCGTGCTTCACACGGCCTTGTGCCAGTGGTTCCATCACATGCCGGAGCCCCGCGAACGCGGCGACGGGCAGACCGCCGCCCAGCGCCTTCGAGAACACGGCGAGGTCGGGCACGACGTCGAACATCGCCTGCGCGCCACCGGGACCGGTGCGGAATCCGGTGCAGACTTCGTCGAAGACGAGCACGATGTCGCGTCCGGTGCATTCCTCCCGCAGCAGGCTCAGGTAGCCCGGTACGGGCATGGTGCAGGCGTTGTTGGCGACGATCGGTTCGCAGATGACCGCGGCGATCTCCCCCCGATGGGCGTCGAGGACCGCGCGGAGTGCGGCAGGGTCGTTCCACGGGCAGACGATGACGTCGTCGACGACCCCGGCAGGAATGCCGGGGGAGTGGGGTACGGGGTTCGGAGCGGCATAGGGGCCGGCCTCGGAGGCGTCCGGCCGGTTCGAGATCGCCAGGGTGTCGGTCCAGCCGTGGTAGTGGCCCTCGAACTTGAGGATCTTCGAGCGTCCGGTGTAGCCGCGGGCTGCCCGCACGGCGCCCTGTACGGCCTCACTTCCCGAGTTGGCGAACCGTACGAGTTCCGCGCAGGGCACCAGCTCGCAGATCAGCTCGGCGAGTTCGACCTCCGGCGTGTTGCAGGTGCCGAACATCGTGCCGGTGGACAACACGGTGGTGAGTGCCTCGGTGAGCTGCGCGGGGGCGTGTCCCAGCACTGCGCTGCCGTACGAGATGAGGTAGTCGATGTAGTCGTTTCCGTCGACGTCCCGGATGTGGCTGCCGGAACCGCTGGTCATGTACAGGGGGTATGGGTGCGGTCCCGTCGAGGTCAGCCGGGAGGAAGAGCTGATGCCTCCCGCAAGGGAAGCCTGGGCCCGGTCGAACCAGGCCCGGCTGGCTTCGGTGCCGCCCAACGCCTTTATGTGGCCATTCATGTACGGCTCCTGTTTGGGTGAGGGGCGGTTGGGCACGCTCGGAGAGCCCTCCGTGCGGAGGACTGCCGGCGGAGGGACAGGTGGGGCGTGGACGGGAGAACGGTTGTCGTCACCGGTGCGGGCAGCGGGATCGGGAGAGCCTGTGCGCTGGGCCTGCTGGACGACGGCTGGACCGTGGTCCTGGTCGGCAGGCGGGTGGAAGCGCTGGCGGAGACCGTCGCGGAAGCCCCTGTCGGCAGTCGTGAACGTGCGGTTCCCTTCCCCGCCGACATCACCGATCCCGCTGCCGTGGACGCCCTGTTCGGACACGTCGTGAACCGCTTCGGCCGGGTGGACGTGCTGTTCAACAACGCTGCCGACACCATGCCGTACACCCCGACCGAGGATGTGGCACCCGAGGACTGGCATCGCGTGATGGACTCCATCGCCACCGGGACCTTTCTGTGTTCCCGCGCCGCCTTCCGGGTGATGAAGCGGCAGACACCGCGCGGGGGGCGGATCATCAACAACGGAGCACCGTCCGCCGAGGTGCCCCGGCCGGACTCCCTGGCGTTCACCGCGGCCAAGCACGCGGTGGCGGGGATGACGCGTTCGCTGTCCCTGGACGGCCGTCGCCACGACATCTCGTGCGGCCAGATCGACATCGGCAACGTCACGCCGCAGGACCGTCCCCAGCCGATGGTCCTGCAAGCCGACGGTTCACGGCGGGTCGAACCCACCATGGACGTCCGGCACGTCGTGGACATGGTGCGCGCCATGGCCGCCCTGCCGCTCGGCGTGAACATTCAGTCCGTCCTGGTCATGCCCAGCTCCATGCCGTACGTGGGACGGGGTTAGGCCGGCCACATACGCCTCGAACCAGGTGCCGGGCACCAACTGCCCCGACCGGGCCCAAGCGATCATGCGATGCAGCCCGTCCAGATGGATCAGGCCTTCGCGGACCACCAAGGACGCGTAGTCGGGCCCCGGGGCGGGGCTGGTGCTCAGGAACAGGGGAAGCCGCGCAGCCGTGGACTGTCGGCCGATCTTGAACGCGCACAAGGGGTTGGTGTCGGCATACGAGGCACCCAGCGTCGCGAGCCGGTCCACGGCCTCGTCCACGCTCAAGCCGGTCTTGGGGATGAGTTCCAGCTCTCCGCCCTCCCCCAGGTGCCAAGGAAGCATCACGGCCCGCACCTCAGGGCCCTCCAGCAGGACCCGATGCCAGCGGCCGTCCGACTCCCGGTGCGCGTTGCGGATGTGCCCCTCGGCCTCGTCGTTGGAGTTGGCCTGATCGGCTCCGTCGAATGGGTGCTTCCGCGAGAAGTGGTGCATGACCGCGTCGAACCGGACCGTTCCCAGCACTCTCACAGGCTGTGCCCTTCCACCGCTACGTCTTCGCTGAAGTGCCGCTCGGAGAACAACTCCGGCCGCCCGGCGTCCAGACCACGTGCCCGCCCCACTGCGAGCACGTGCCGCCAGTACGGCTTGACCGACGGCCACAGGGCGCCGGTGCGGCAGTAGGAGCCGTCGATCATGTAACGCGGTCCCGTGTCCGGGCGGGGTGCGGACGCGGCCCGTCGGGCGTGAAAGAGGGCCGAGTGGAGCACGACGGTCGAACCGGGAGGCAGGCGGTCGATGACCACTTCGCCCGGGAGCACGTCCGTTCCCAGGTGGGCGCGGGCTGCCTTCTCGGCGACTTCCCGATGCGAACCGGGGAGAACTGCCAGGCAACCCGAATCCGGGTGGAGGCCGCCCAAATAGTGCAACGCGTGGATCATGGGAAGGCGTCGGTCGCGCTGCGGGCGTTGTTCGTAGTCGTGGTGCCAGCTCTTGCCGGCTCCGCCGGCCGGCCGCCGGTCGCTGTGCAGATGGTGGAAGGCGAAGGACTCACCCAGCAGGGCAGGGTGACTGAGGAGTTCCATCAGCGGCGCGTAGACCGCCAGCTCACCGTGCGCCTCGAGCTCCAGCTCGACCACCCGGGGCGGTCGAGCGCCCGGACGGACACAGGCGTCGATCGACCGTTGACGCCGGCCCGTCGTCACCCAGTCGTCCACTTCCGGAATGAGGCGGTCGACCAGGCCGGGCGGCAGAAAGCAGGGCAGCACGAGGAAGCCGTCCTCGGCGAAGTTCCCTAACTGAACCTTGTTGGCACGGGTGCCTTCCACGCGTTGGATCCCCCCCCGGATCATTCGGCTGTTGCCCCCACGGCGGTCGCTGTTGTCCGGCTATCTATCCCCGGCTGCCGTGAGACATACCTATGGCATGACTAATGGCCAGAAAGCGGCTCCGGTGTTCCGACGCGCGGTGGCCGATCCCGGGCCGGGGATTGCCGCCCCTGCCGCCGGGCTCGTCAGGCTCGAGCCGCACGGCCAGTCCGTGCGCCGCGCAGCACCTGACCGGAGAGGAGCCGTTGCGGTTCGTTCGTTCGTTCGTTCGTTCGCTCGGGTCGGGTCGGGTCGGGTCGGGTCGCGGCACGCCGGCCCGGGGCGGTGGGATCGCAAGCGCAACGCGATTCCGGGAACCAAGGCACTCCTTGCCTGTTTTTTCCATTCTGCCAAGTTTGCTCGCATTCCATTGCGTGACCGACTTGATTGCCGGAAACACCGCTGAAGTGAGTGAGCGGACTTGTGAATCGCGTATCGCCTACGCACGCCCGCCGCGATTTACCTGCGACGCGGTGAGGCTCTTCTGCCGTTCTCCCAGGAGGAATTGAGTGCGATGTGGGTGATCGTTTTCGTGATAGAGTTTCAATGAATTTACAGGGCGCCACGAAAAAAGGGGAACGGCGTGAATACCGAGAAGGTCACGGCTCGACGGCTTACGGCCGAAGAGGTTTCGGAGTTGGGTCTCCAGGACGGAATCTTCGTCTCGGCAGCGATGGACGGGCTCTCTCTCGACTGTTACGCTCCGGCTTTCCTTGCGGAGCCGGGTAAGAATTTCGAGGGCGGGTCCTTTGTCGCGAAGACAATCTTCGGTGAGGAGGTCCACGTTCTTCCGGGCAACGCCGAAGAGAGCGGGGTCTGGGTTGCCGACAAGGCAGGGCAGGAAATCGAGGTCCTTCAGAGTGCCGGCGTCCTCCTGAATCTCGCCCTCTTCGTGCCCGGCGGGAATCAGGAAGCCCTGGAGTCGCTCTACACCGCCGCCCGGGAGGCCTTCGGCGCGGGGATCGTTCAGCGCTGGAGCGAGGAAGTCGCCGTGGTGCCGGATGTCAAGGTCGACCTCTTCGAGGAGCCGGCCAAGGCGCGGAAGAACACGAGCAGCCAGCTCCGTGACCGTCGCGCCTTGGACATCTACCCGACCCGAGTGCGGTTCCTGAAGCCCAGCGAGGGCTGGAAGTTCATTGTCGAACCGCACAAAGAGGTCGTCGATGACACACCGACGATCTGATCGGACGGCACATTAGCCCCGATCTTTCGTGGTAGCCCGTCAGCTTGCTGGCGGGCTCCTCCTCGTTTTCCGGAACGCATGCCGAGGGCCGGAGTACAGCCGGGTGCCTTGATGAGGCAGAGGAACCTTTATCGGTCCGCCTCGGATCAAAAGGCTCTGATCGCCTTGGGGCGTCGTTGAGGGGAAATCGCGATGCGGCCCGAGCCTGATCTCACGTGGACAGCTTGGCGGTGGTTCGGGGTGCCGCATACGAACAAGAGCGACGCCGAGGAGCAGTCGGAGATGACCAGGCGCGGGCGAAGGAGCGGGAGCGGCCCGCCACGGGCACCGCGGTGGTCTCGGCCGGGCAGGACGGCGCCGGGGCGCAGGAACCGTCGGGTGACCGTCGCTCACGCGGTCGCCGGACGAAGGCGCCGGCGACCGTTGTGGGCGTTGTGGCGGTGGCCCTGATCACCCTGCCGTTCCTGAGCCACGGCAAGGGCTCGACGGACGGTCCAGAGCACTGGCGCGGCCACCGGCCGCACTGCTGCCGGCCGAGCGACATCGGATGTGCTCCCCCACACCCCCGAAGTGTGCGGAGCACGGTTCCTAGTTGCGGAGCTGGTTGTAGGCGCCGTAGGCCATCGCGTACTGGCCCCACCTGTTCGGGTGCGCCGGTGCGAGCTTCGTTTCGAGGGGCTCGATCCACCGGTCGGCTTCGCTCTGGCACATGTCATGGCCGACGGTCATCGTGTACGTGTCGGCGTACTCCGCGCCGGCGCTCCTGGCCCGGTCGGCGAGGGCCTGGTTGAGCTTTTTGTTCACATCGCGGAGGTAGGGCACGTCGCCGTCCGCGAACGGCACGCCGGGACGGCAGGCTTTCCCGTTGTCCGGAACGAGCGACGGATAACCGACCACCAGGACGCGGGCCTTGGGCGCAAGGGCATGTATGTAATCGAGCGTGACCGTGAGCTTTGCCGCCGCGGAGTTGATGCGAGTGGCGATGGCATCGCTGCCGGACGCGTTGTAATGCGTCTTGCAGGGGCTGCCCGTCGGATCGCTGAAGCTGCCGACGACACAGGTGGTGATGATCTCGGTGAACCCGATGTCGTTGCCCCCGATGGTCAGTGTGACCAGATCGGTGTCGGCCGACAGGGCGCTGAGCTGGGCCGGGTTGGTGCCCTGGGCCTTGGCCATCTCCGCGGTGGTGGCACCACTGCAGGTGACGTTCTTGAAGGACTTCGCCTTCACCGCCCCGGCGATCACCGCGGGGTAACTCTCTTTGGTGCGGTCGCAGTCGGCGTCATCCACCATGCTGAGACCGGCACCGGAGGCGTACGAGTCGCCGAGCGCCACGTAGTTGTCGTAGGTCGGGTGGGCCGACTCGGCGGCAGATGCGGCCGGAGCCATGAAGCCACCGAGGAGCCCGACGGTGGTGCCGAGCGCTGCTGCGGCCAGTGACGCGATACGGACAGTACTGCGGGAAGTACGTGCGAGTTGTGTCATTACGCCTTCAGATAAGGGAGGTTGCCGGTATGGGGCACCGACTATGACCGGTATGCGGCACCGACTATGAAGAGATTCGGATGTCCCGGGTTCCCTGTCGCGGACACCAATTCCGCTCAGTCTCAGGTCGTCTCGGCCAACCCTTGACAGCGGATGCTGCGCGACCGCGGTCACCGGGAGGCTCCGATCGCCCGGACAGGCACAGCGCGGTTCCTGATTGACACCCGAGTGGGTGCGGTCTGCCCGCGCGTCCGGACGACGATGTGTCTGCCGTCGCTTCAAGCCGGCGCGTTGTCCCGGTCCAGTCCGGGGGATCGGTGGATCCGGTGAGGAGCACCGGATGGTTGGGGTGGAAGTCCAGCCCCAACCAGCACGACGTCCCTGCTGACTTGCTGAAGCTGACCTGCTGACCTGCTGACCTGCTGACCTGCTGACCTGCTGAGCTGCGCAGCGGGTAGCGCCGCGCGAGGTGGCGGCCGCGACGTCTCGACGACTCAGGCCAGGCCTGCCCCGAGGGCGCGGCGCACGGCTTCGGCGCGGTCCTTGATGTCCGCCTTGGCGAAGAGGTTGTTGATGTGCGTCTTCACCGTGGCCTCGCTGATGAAGAGCTTCTCGGCGATGGCACGGTTCGGCAGACCCTGCCCGATCAGAGTGAGGACCTCGCGCTCGCGCGGGGTGATGTCGCCGGGCAGCGGCTGTCCGGGGGCCGGGGGCTTGGCGCGGACCGTATGCAGGAGGCGGTTCTGGACTTCGCGGTCGAGGACGGACTGTCCGGCCGCGGCGGCGCGGATGGCGCGGGTGATGTCCTGGCGGCCCGCGTTCTTGGTGAGGTAGCCGATGGCGCCGGCGCTCAGCGCGGCCAGGATGGAGTCGTCGTCGGCGAACGTGGTCAGGATGACCACGGCGACCTCGGGGTGCTCCTCGGTGAGCCGCCGGGTCGCCTCGGTGCCGTCCATCACCGGCATCCGCAGGTCCATCAGGACCACGTCGACCGGCCCTGCGGCGACTGCGGCGAGTACTTCGGTGCCGTCGGCGGCCGAGGCGACGACGTCGATGTCCTCGGCCATACCGAGGACCGCGGCCAGCGGCTCCCGTACGGCAGCCTGGTCGTCGGCCACGATCACACGCAGCCGCTGGGGATTCCGCGTCGGTTCACTCATCCCGGTATCACTGCCTCCACTTGCCAGCCGCCTGCGTCCGGTCCTTCGGTGACCGGCCCCGCAGTGATCGTGCCACCCAGCAGGGCGACCCGTTCCCGCATGCCGATCAGCCCCATTCCGCTGCCGCCGCCCGCGCGCACCGCACGGGTCGCCGCGCTGTTACGGATCCTCAGTGTCGTCGATGCGGCGTCGAACGTCAGCTCCACGTGCACCTCGCCGCCGGGCGCGTGCCGGACGGCGTTGGTCAGCGACTCCTGCGCGATCCGCAGCAGGTTCTGCGTGACCTGGGACGGCACGTCGCGCTCGGTGCCGATGAGGGTGAGGGCGTCGCGGTGGCCGGACGAGTCGAGCATCGCGGTCAGGCTGCCCACCAGCGGCAGGGAGTCCTCACGGAGCGCGTGCACGGTCCACTGGGCCTGCTTCAGGCTCTCCTTGACCATGCTGTGCGCCTTCTGGTTCGCCTCGCGGACCTTCTCCAGGTCACCGGTCTCGATCAGGGCGTCCGCCAGTTCCAGCTGCATGTTGATGCCCGCGAGGGAGTGGGCCAGGACGTCGTGCACGTCGCGGGCGATCCGTCCCCGCTCGGTGAGGACGGCGGTCCGGGCCTCGGCGCGGGCCGCCCGCTCGGCGGACTCCGCGGCCTCGATCACCGCCTGGACGGCGCGCCGACGGGTGCGGTTGATGATGCCGAGGACGACCGGGGCGCAGGTGGCCAGACCGACCGCCCAGGGCAGCAGGTGGTGGCCGGGGCCGATGCGCAAGTACAGGACTCCGCCGCACAGCAGGCTGCAGAACGCCGCGAGGACCAGGGCCGGCTTGGGCTGTAGCCGGTATCCGGCGTGGCCGACGAGGAAGAACGCGAAGAGGTAGCCCGATCCGCTGCGGCTGACGGCGATCAGGGAGGCCGCGGCGACGATGCCGAGGGTCAGCCAGACCAGGGCGACGCGGTGCGGGACCCGGTGCTCGGGCAGGTGCCGGGCGAGGAGGGCGAGGGAGTTGACGACGATGAGCGCGGCGACCACGAGGCCCCGGCCGCCGAGACCGATCGGGCGCACCGTGAGGAACGCGGAGCCGATGACGCAGAGGGTCAGGACCCAGCCCACGCGAGGATCCTGACCTGTGAAGGTCAGGACGCCGGACGCCCGGTACGGGGCCGAGCCCGTACCGGGCACGCTCTGCTCTGCAAGGGTGCTCTGCTCTGCAAGGGTGCTCTGCTCCGCAGGGGTGTTCTGCTCCGCAGGGGTGTTCTGCTTCTCTGGGACGCTCTGTGCTTCGGGCACGGCGTGACCATAGTCCACGGTCAGGCCGTGCGGTCGAGAGAGGGCGCCGGGTGCGTCGACGCGGTCGTCCGCGCCTGCCTGCCGTTCACCGTCCGGCTCCGGATGAAGATCGTCGCGAGTCGCGTGACGACCTCGGTGAGTGCCATCAGGACGAAGGCCGCGACCCAGGCCTGGTCGGAGGTGATGTGGTGGGCGACGCTGAACCGCGCGACGTTGTCGGCGCCACCGTGCGAGACCCAGAACTGGAAGCCCATCCGGGCGCCCATGCCGAGCACCCAGAGGATCGCGGAGACCGCGCCGGCCTTGATCAGCAGGTGCTCGCCCGCGACCCGGATGCGGGTGTAGACGCCGCCCGCGACGCCGAGCGCCGCGCCGACGGCCATGAGCGCGCCGATCAGCACCAGGTCGTTGCCCGCGGTGGGCACACTGTCGAGGTACGTGTGGGCCACGAAGGCCACGATCCCCAGCGGGATCAGGAAGGTCTTGAGGTCGAGACGGCCTTCCCGCAGCTGCCGGAAGACGATCAGGACGAGGGCGATGTCGGTGATCCACTCGGTCGTTGTCATGCCCTCAAGACTGCTGGCGCAGGGCCTCGCGCACCTGGACCCATGGGTGGAACGACGGGTGGAGATCGTCGTCCCGCACGCCTCCACCCCACCTGCCCGCCCCTCTGCGCCGTACCGCTTGGCGAGGTTCGAGGTTCGAGGTTCGAGGTTCGGGGTTCGGGGTTCGAGGTTCGGGGTTCGGGGTTCGGGGTTCGAGGTTCGAGGTGAGGTCCGAGGCGGGGCGATGGCAGAGGCGGCTCCGGCACCGCGACGCGTGCCGCCGGATCATGCGCGGCATCACGCAGGCGGGTTCCGGACAGGTCAGGCGGTGGTGCGCACAGAGGCAGGTGAGGTGGGAGGGGCGGGGAGACAGCGCGGATGGCGGGGCAGCGGCCGTAACTGCTGGTCCGCGCTGCGCATCGAGCGAGCAGAGTGAGCCTCCGGGCCCCAGCGGCGGGTGAGGCGAACACCGAAACGGCTGACCGAGAGCGTTCTGCCGGGCCGTACTTCTGGGACAGTGAGAAATCGGATTCCGAACCCACGGCACGCCGTCGGGGCGCAAGCCCTGCCGTTCTGAAAAGCCGCAGGAGGACTGATCCCAGCCCCCGCGGCACGTGTCGGGTATTCGAGGTAATCGCACTCAAGCACCGGATCGCGCAGGCAGTACCGCCCTCATCAACAGGAGGCACGCCCATGCACGTCCGCACCTCACATCTGTCGAGCAGACCCGTCCGGGCCGTGATGCTCGTCCTGGGCATGGTGGCCGCTCTTCTGGCCGCAGCTCTTCCCGTCGCCGGCCCGGCACATGCCGCCGTACCCGACCGCTGGGGCTTCGCGTACCTGGACAACGCGACTCCCCCTCCCGGCTACGCGCCCGACCCCTCAAGGCAGTGGGGCAGTTGGGCCTCACCGTCCGCCAATCCCGTCAAGGTCGACCAGATCGGCCTCGGTTCGTACGTGGTGCACTTCCCGCTGATCGGCGGACCGGGCGGCATCGCCCACGCCACCGCGGTGAACAGCGTTGCCCACTGGTGCCAGATCGCCGACTGGAAGACTGCGGGGCCCGGTCAGGACGTGTACGTGAACTGCTACCTCCCCAGCGGCGCACCGGACAACTCCACCTTCACGGTCCTCTACACGAGCAGCAGCGGCCTGCCCGCCACGCCCTCCGGCTCGTACGGCTACCTGAACTCGGACAGCAGCGGCACCGTACTCACCCAGTACAACTCCGCGGGCTCGGCAAACTCGGTGAGCAAGGGGTCGACCGGTATCTGGAAGGCGTGGCTTCCGTCTCTCGGGCTGTCCGGCTACGCAGGCGATCTCCAGGTCACCGCGGTCGACCCGAAGCAGGGCGCGCGGTGCAAGGTGTCCGACTGGACACCGGGTTCGGCAGGCCAGACCGTGATCGTCGCCTGCTACGACGCGTCCAACAAGCCGTACGACACCGAGTGGACCCTGAGTTACTCCTATCTGCGAGCGGTACACGGGCCGGCCTTTCCGCCGAAGTCCTTCGGCTATCTCTGGTTCAACGGATCGCTGCCCGCCCTGACCAACTACAACTCCGGCGGAGCCACCAACAGCCTCAGTGGCTCGGGAGCGCCCTTCACGGTCACCATGCCGTCGGTGGCCGTCCCGTCGGACACCGCCCACGTCACCGCCTACGGACCGAGCGCCGACTACTGCGGCCTGTACAAGCCCTGGGGCAGGACCAGTGGCTCCGTCGGGCTCTACGTAGCGTGCTTCGATCCCGGCGGAGCGCCGGTGAAGACGCCCTTCTTCGCCGCCTACACCTCGGCGCTCTGACCCGAGGCACAGGTACCACCGGGGCACGCCCCGGGAAAGGCGCGCCGCGGGGAACCTCGGAGGCGCCGGGGGAGCGGCACCCGGCGGAGGCCGGTGCCGACGTGTCGGAAGCACCGGCCCCGGAGGCCGGCCCGACCGGACGGTGGCTCGGCGGCAACCGCCTCGGGGTGCGTCTCGCCGACGTGACCCCAACGGCGCGAGGACCCAGGGCGCCGACGGTTTCCAGGGGTCGTCACCACACGTGGTCGGCTTGACCGGGCTGCGAGGAATGTGTGCAGGCGCTCGGCCGGGGTGTCCCGGCCGAGCGTTCTGCGTGGGCATCCATTGAGCTCGGCGGCAGCGGCGCTGAGGCCCTCGGCTGAGCTAGGCGGCGACGGCGCTGAGGTCCTCGGCTGAGCTCGGCGGCGACGGCGCTGAGGCCCTCGGCTGAGCTCGGCGGCAATGGCGCTGAGGTCCTCGGGGCCGTGGGCGGACAGGTCGGTGCCCCTCGGGGAGTACTGCCGCTGCCGGCATGCTGTGGCACGTCCTCGGGGGAGACATCGCGTAGCCACCCCGCATCCGGGCGTCGCCGCGCGCTGGGCGCGCCGGCCGAATTCCTCTGAGCGAGGGGAAAACCTCTGCGCGGGCCGATCTTGGCTGATATACGTTGCGCCAGACTTGTTCGAACAGTATGGCGAATCCGTTTCACCGGATACGTCACGCCCGGGGGGGCTTCCCATGACTTCGCAGTCCCGCGCGGTGCTCGGCATCGTGCTCACTCCCGTCCTCGCCCTGGCAGCCGCGGCTCCGGCCGCCGCCCACAACACCGCCACGGCCGCCGCCCACGCGACCGCCAAGGCCGTGGGCGCGGCCACCGGCACCACCGCCACGGCGGCCACCACACAGGCCGCCGTCGAGACGCGTGCGCCGGGTCCGTGGGGCACCAGCACCCCGCACGCCCCGAACCCCGACCCGGCTTCCGCCTCGGGCGGGCTGAACGCCTTGGAGTCGGCCGGGAACGGCGCCCTCGTCTCCCTGACCGGTGACGGGCTCTCCCGTTCCACCCGGATCCGGACCGCCGGCAGCACCCGCTGGCTCGCTCCGCAGACCTGGCCGGACGCCGGCGGATACAACACCGAGCTCGTCTCGCTCGGCGACGGCTCGGTACGTCTGGTCTGGCGGGCCGAGCGCGCCGACGACCACGACAACTACTGGCTGAAAGTGGCCACGCTCAAGCCCGGTGCGACGGCCTTCTCCGAGCCCGAGTACGTCGCCGCGGTCCCCGAGAAGGGCTACCACCACCTGGCGGCGGCCCCCGACGGCCGACTGGTCGCCGTGTGGTCGGTCTCCGGCGTCGTGAAGGCCGCCGAGAAGACCGGCCCGAAGGCCGCGTGGACCGCTCCGGCCGACCTGAACGAGCAGCCGCCGTCCGGCAGCCGGGACATTTCCAGCATGGACCTGGCGGTCGCCAAGGACGGCACCGCCCTGCTGGTGTGGCAGTGGCAGGCGAGCAAGGCCGTCGTCGCCCTGGAGAAGGCCCCCGGCGCGTCCGCCTGGACCGCGGTCCAGCGCTTTCCGGTCCCGGGCGTGGACCTGGCGCGCCCGAAGGTGTTCGCCGGTCCGCAGGGCGGCTTCGACGTGTTCTACGACGATCTCGCGCACCTCATGCACACGCGCCGGTCCGTCGGCGCCACGCAGTGGAGCACCCCGCGGTCCGCCGCCGACCACGGCAGCACGTACGGGATGACGGCACCCGCCTACCTGCCCAACGGCGACCTCTTCGTCGCCGGCGGGCCGGGCTACTCGACCGGCCCCTGGTACGCGGTGCGCTCGGCGGTCACCGGCGCCTGGCAGCCGTACACGCAGCCCTTCTCCACGCACAAGAAGGTGCGCGCGGTCGACGCGGCCGCCACCTCGGGCGGCACGGTCACGGTGACGTGGCGGGAGGGCTACTCGGGCGAGGAGTACGCGATGGCCGCCGTCTTCAAGGGCGGCACCTGGTCCGCCCCGCGGCGGCTGAGCGCGACGAGTGCCCGGTTCGCCGGGGCGCCCCAGGTGGCCGCCGACGCGCTCGGCCGGCCCGTCGCGCTGTGGGACGAGTACAAGCTGACCGGGACGAACAGCTACGCCCTGGACGGCGTCCACCAGACCACCACCACCGGCCGCGCGCTGCCCAAGTGGCGTGACCACACGGACGACGGCAAGGCCGACCTGTTCGGCCGCAACGGCACCGCGCTGAAGGTGTACGCGGGCGACTCGACGAAGCTGTCCGCGGGGCAGCGCGCGAGCAGCTGGCCGACGGGCACGCTCGTGCTGCCGTTCGGCGACCTCGACGGCGACCGCTGCGACGACGTGTTCGTCCGCTACCCGAAGGGCGAGGCCCGCGTCTACCCGACGATCTGCGGCGGGCTGCCCGACCAGCAGTCGTCCCACATCAAGGTGTCCTCGGACTGGAGCGGGTACGACGCGGTCGTCTCGCCCGGCGACGTGACGGGCGACGGCCGGGCCGACCTGCTGACCCGGTCCGCCTCGACCGGGAAGCTGTACGTGTACGCGAACAACGGCGCGGGCGGCTTCAAGGCCCGCTCGCTCACCGGGTCCGGCTTCGGCGGCTACAAGAGACTGATCGCCGCCGGAGACCTCGACGGCGACGGCAAGAACGACCTGCTGGCCCTCGACGCGTCGAACGAGCTGTGGCGGTTCAGGGGGACCGGCGCCGGGACGTTCAGGCCCCGGTCGCTGGTCTTCAAGGACTGGGGCACCTCCTACAAGGACGTGGTCGGCGGGCTCGACCTGTCCGGGGACGGCCGGCCCGATCTCGTCTCGCTCGACAAGAACGGCCGCGCCTGGCTGAACCGGGGCAACGGCCACGGCGGTCTCGGCAACCGCTCGCAGGCCGGAAAGGCCGTGAACTGGTCCAACATCCGCATCTCCTGACGACGCGGATCCGACGGCCACTCGGGACCCGGGGTCCCGAGTGGCCGCGAGGGCAGGACGGCCAGGAGCGCGGTCAACGCGCCGGTGAGCTGTACGCCGGCCACGATCGGGGGCGCCGGCCCTCTCGACCGCGAGGCAGAGACACACGCTGTCGTGTCCGGTGCATGAGCCCGCGGAGTACGGGGCCGGGCGGAGTCTCGACGAACAGCCAGGACGGCCGGGGAGAGGGCCGAACACGAGCCTGCGTGTCCAGCCGGAACGTCATCACGCAGGACACGGTTTCAGTAGATGTGGCGGCATTCATCATACTGGCCCTGGTATTCGTCTAGGCAGGGAGTTCTCCCCCATGTACAACGAGGAATCGGCTCCGCCGGACGCCGGTAACAAGCGTGCGGTCGCCGGGCGTTACCAACTGTTGTCAGTACTGGGCGAAGGCGGCATGGGCACCGTGTGGCGCGCCTATGACGAAGTGCTGCACCGCGAGGTGGCGGTCAAGGAGGTACGCGCCCCCGTAGAGCTGCCGGCAGAGCACCGAGCGCGTCTGTACACCCGGCTGGAGCGGGAGGCGTGGGCGGCGGCACGGATCGACAGCGCTGAGGTCGTGACCGTCTATGACGTGGTCACCTTCGACGGCCGGCCGTGGATCGTGATGGAACTCGTCCGCGGCCGGTCGCTGGCCGACCTCATCACCGCCACGGGCGCGCTGCCACCGAAGGAAGCCGCGCGCATCGGCGCCAAGGTGCTGGCCGCCCTTCGTGCCGCGCACGGGGCAGGAGTGCTGCACCGCGACGTGAAGCCCGCCAACGTCCTGCTCGCCGAGGACGGCCGGGTGGTACTGACCGACTTCGGAATCGCTACCGTGGAGGGAGACACGGCGCTGACGATGACCGGCGAGGTCGTCGGCTCCCCCGAGTACCTGGCGCCGGAGCGGGCATTGGGGCGGACGCCGGACGCCACGTCCGACCTGTGGTCGCTGGGCGCGCTTCTCTACACGGCCGTCCAGGGCCGTTCACCGTTCCGTCAATCGACGGCGCTGGCGACACTGCGCGCCGTCGTGGACGAGGAATTGCCGTCGCCGCACAGGGCGGGCGCGCTCACGCCGGTCATCGAGGGCCTGATGCGCAAGGACCCGCAGGACCGGATGACGGCCGAGCAGGCCTCCCGGAAACTACTGCTGATCGAACGGGACATGCCAGAGCCGCCGCAGACCGAGGCGCGGGCGGAGGAGCGGGAGCGGCCCGCCACCGGGGTCACCGCGGCGGTCTCGGCCGGGCGGAGCCGCGCCGGGACGCGGGAACCGTCGGATGGCCGTCGCTCACGCGGTCGCCGGACGAAGGTGCTGGCGGCCGTTGCGGGCGTTGTGGCGGTGGCCCTGATCACCCTGCCGTTCCTGAGCCACGGCAAGGGCTCGACGGACGACGAGAGCAAGCTCGGGGCCGTCGGATCGACCACGTCGCCGGAGGCGAGGAACAGCCCGGCCGACGTGCCGGGAGGGCTGGAATCCGCGTCGACGAAGCCCAAGAAGCCCGCCGACAAGGCCAAGGACCTCGCGCCCTCCGGGGCTCTCCCGAGCGCGGGGACCCCTTTCCCCAGCACAGGGACGACGGCGCACACCTCACCGACGGGGCAGACGACCACTCAGGCCGAGACCCCGGAACACCCCGCGAGTGATGCTGCGACGGCCCCGGCGCCGCTCGTCGTCAAGCCGGTCGCGAAGCTGCACGCCGCCACGTCCTGGAAGACCAGCCGTCTACAGCTGGGCATGCAGGCCGATGGCAACCTCGTGCTCTACGACCGCCAGGAGAAGCGGGTGATGTGGGCTGCCGGCACCTCCGGCAAGGACAACATGGCGGCGTTCCAGGATGACGGCAACCTCGTCGTCTACACCGCGGCCGGTCGAGCGATATGGGCCTCGGACCCCGTCGGCTTCACGAACGCCACCCTGGTCATCCAGCCCGGCGGCAACGTCGTCATCATGGCCGGTGGAAAGCAGGTGTGGGCCACGAACACGCACATCTGACGCCGACAGCAGACGCGTACCGGGTGCTACGCCCTTGAGGGGACGGCACCATCTTCACGGGCACCACGTCGACGGGCGCCGTCGAAGTGCCTTACGTGGCAGGGCTGATCACCGAACCGTTCAGAGGACCGTACGCCGGCCGGCAACTCGGGCAGGCCGGATCCTGTCCGGCATGTGAACAGGACAGCGACGAGACCGTCTGGAACCACTCCCTCGACGTGAACCTCACCGCTCACTACCGCACCTGCCACGTGTTCACCCCCGGCGTGATCGAACGCCGCCGGGGCCGGATCGTGAACATCGGCAGTGTCAACGCCCGCGCCGGCCGGACGAACCTCGTCGCGTACAGCACCGCGATGGCCGGGCTGCTGGGACTGCCCCGTTCCCTCGCCCGCGAACCGGGCCCGTACGGGATCTGCGTCAACACCGTCATGGCCGGGGGCATCCAGGTCGAGGCCGAGAACACCTTCCCCGCCCAGCACCGTGCGCGGCCGGAGGACCGGATCAAGCGCCAGTGTGTCCCGCGCCGTGGCCGGCCCGAGGATGTCGCGGCCCTGGTGGCGTTTCTCGTGGGCCCCTCCGCCTCGTTCATCACGGGGCAGTCCGTCCACGTCGACGGCGGTCGGCTGCTGCACTGAGACCACCAACAAGCAAGGGCACAAACCGAAATGATCGAACGAGTCCGCGCTGTCCTGATCACCGCAGACGACACGATGCTGGTCATCCGCCGCACCCGGCCCGGCATCCCCGAATACTGGGTCCTGCCCGGCGGCGGCGTCGAACCCAGCGACGCGTCCCGGGAGGCGGCCCTCCACCGGGAGATCCACGAGGAGATCGCGGGGAAGGCCGACATCATCCGCCTCCTCCACACGATGGAGTCCGACGACGAGCGTCAGCTCTTCTACCTCGCCCGCATCGCGACCTGGTCCTTCGACGACCGCACCGGTCCCGAGTTCAGCGCTGAAGGCCGCGGTGAATACGCGCTGGAGGAGATTCCGCTGACCATGGAGGGGCTCGACGGCATCGACCTCAGGCCCGAGGAGATCGCCCACGTCCTACGGGGAGCCATCAGCGCCGGAAGCCTCGGAGCCGAGGCATCGCTCTGAGCCTTGAGCCTTCGAGTACGTCAGCACGCCATCAGGGCCGACTCTGAGATGACCAGGGCCTGTTCGTTGTGGAGCGGGTGACGAGAATCGAACTCGCGCTCTGAGCTTGGGAATCAACGGTTCCTGGGCCGCGCTGTTGGCCGCTCTGCTGGGCACGGATGGGGCACGGGAGTCGTTACGGAGACCGTGCCCCAGCGTCTGAGCTTTTACGGCTGAGGCTCGTACAACCAACCGGCCCTCTTGTCTGTCTTGTTCGGCGACGTCTGACCGACATCGGCCGCCGAACAGGACTGAAGGACTTGATGAACCCAGCCAGACGCACGACCGCCACCGCCTTGGTCCTGGCCACGGCAGGCGGAGTGCTCTACGCCACCGCCGTACCTGCTTCCGCGGCGGTGAACTGCACTTCCCCCGTCTTCAAGCGGCAGATCTTCGCGAACACGACGTTCTCGGGCACGCCGAAGAAGACGGACTGCGATTCCTCGATCGACCGGAACTGGGGCAAGGGAGCACCCGCCTCCGGCGTGCCGTCCAACAACTTCGGCGTGCGCTGGACGGTGACGCGCGACTTCGGCTCCGGTGGTCCCTTCGCGTTCACGGCCTCCGCCCAGGACGGAATGCGCGTCTACCTCGATGGCGTCCGGAAGATCAACGTGTGGAAGAACGTCTCCGCCACCGTCAAGAAGACGGTCAACGTGACGATCCCCGCGGGCAAGCACACGATCCGCTTCGACTTCGTCAACTGGACGGGTTCCGCGAACGTCAGGTTCGCCTATACGCCGCGCACCTCCGCCGCCTACGACAAGGTCAAGCCCCTCACCCCGACGGGCGCGGCCGTCTCGTACAACCCCGCCACCGGCGCGGCCAAGCTCACCTGGACCAGGAGCAAGGAGATGGACCTGGCGAATTACCGGGTCTACCGGCGGTTGAAGGGTGCGCCGTACGGCAAGCAGCTCGCGACGACCACCGCCACGTCGTACACCGACAGCGCGCTGCCCAGGACCGGCGCGGCCTACTACTACGAGGTGCGGGCCGTCGACAAGGCGGGCAATGCATCCGGCGGCAGCTCCGACAAGCTCGTCACCACCGTTGACAGGACGCCGCCCGCCGCGCCCTTCGTCGAATGGGACGCCTGCCCGGCCGACCAGCCCTACGCGGCACCGGAGCTGGTCACCACGGCGAAGAACGCCGCCGACATCGCCCGGTACGAGATGCAGCGGCTCGACGCGACCACGAAGCGCTGGAGCACCGTCTACTCCGGCACCAAGGGTGCGATCTGCGACACCGGCTACCGGGCCGACGGCAGCAAGGTCACCTACCGGGGGCGGGCCCGGGACGCCGCCGGGAACTGGTCGGCGTACTCGGCCGCCACGACGTTCACCACCCCCGACCTGACCCCGCCCGCCGCCGTCACGGGGCTCCGCGCCGAGTACCGGTCGGGCGTTCCGCATGTGGTGTGGTCGCCCGTCACCGGGGCCGCCTCGTACCAGGTCCTCCAGTACGAACCGGCGACCGGCGGCTACACCGACGCTCTTCCCGAGGGGAGCCCCAGCACCCGGACCGACGTGGTGCCGCGCCAGTCGGCCGCCGTCGCCGACAGCTACCGGTACGCGGTGCGCTCGCTGGACGCCAAGGGCAACCCTGCCGCGCCGGTGGAGATCACTCTGAAGTTGGCCGACCGTCCGGAGGCGATCCCCGCGTTCAAGACCACTGCCAACGGGTTCGACGAGGGTGTGATGGTCGAGTGGAGCAGCGTCGACCCGTGGACCGTCGACGAGCGGCCTCTTCCCACGTACAAGATCATCCGGACCGACACCGCGACCGGCGAGACCGACATCGTGGACCAGTGCAAGCCGAACAGCTCAGTGGACCAGCCGCTGGATGACCCGGACACGTACTGGACCTGGGCGGACGACGATGCTCCTCTGTCCGCCCGCAAACAGGTCAACGGCAGCTGCTGGGACGTCCAGGGCAAGTCGGAGACGACGTACGAGTACCGAGTCGTGACGACCGACCGGTACGGACATGTGTCGCAGGCCGGCCCGCCCGCCACGGAGACCACCCCGGACACCCAGCGTCCCGCCACGGTCCAGGACCTGACCGCGGAACGAGTCCCGCTGGGCGTCCGGCTGACCTGGACGCCGCCCGCCGACACCGATGTCTCCGGCTACCGCGCGTGGCAGGGCGTCACCGACCCGGACAGCGGTGAGACGGTCTGGAAGAACAACTGCTGGACCGGCAGCTCCCTGACCAGGACCGAAATCCTCTGCCCGACCGTGCCGGACGGCGCCACCCACGTCTACAAGGTGGCCGCGATGGACGACTACCGCGACGATCCACTCGGCGTCCTCCACCCCGCCGAGGTCTCGGTCACCCTGCCCGACACCCGGCCGCCGGGCTGGACGGAGACCGAGGTCCGTGAGGGCCAGTACCCGGATCTGTACGTCGGCTGCTCCGAAAGCTCCGGACTCGGTGACTGTTCCCGGTTCGCGAGCTACCGCGTGGAGCGCTGGGACCCCGTCACTGCCGCCTACGTCGCCCTGGCGGAGGGCGCGATGGGTGACGCCGCGTTCTACATGGACACCACGGTGCACGAGGACCGGCTCGGCCTGTACTACTACCGCGTCGTACGGCTCGACGCCTCGGGCGTCGAGGCCGTGACCCGATCGACGGCGTACGGCATCTGGGACTCCTGGCTCTGACCGGACGTGGGAGGGGACCGAAGGGTTCTTCGGCCCCCTCCCCATGCTGGGCGACGAGCGGTTCGACCGGCCGCAGGACTTCGACCCGGGCGTGTACTGGGTCTCCTGCCTCGATGACTTCCAGGCCCGCTGCTATACCGGCACAGCCACCGTCCGCCTTTCTCCCCGGGAATGACGGCGCTTGCTCGGCAACGTTGCCCTTGCGGCGGTGAGGGCCTTCGGCTCCACCGCGACCGCCGGCGGTGACGACGGATGGGCCGAGGCGGTCATCCCGGTTGAGGGCATCGAGCACGCCTGCTGCGAGTTGCTGAGGCTCGGGGGGGGGGATACCGAGGTCGTTGCACGGGCCGAACTCCGCCAGGCCGTGGCCGCCACCGCAGCGATACCCGCCCGAGCCCACGAGGCCAAGGGGCCAGGTGGTGCGCAGGTGGTGCGCGACGCCGGGGGAAGTCTGGGCAACGACGAACCCCCAGGTTCATGACCTCGGGGTTTGTGAAAGAGCGGGTGACGAGAATCGAACTCGCGCTCTGAGCTTGGGAATCAGCGGTTCTTGAGCGGTCGTTCCTGCCTTGACCCGGCGGCCAAGGGCTTCAACGGCCGAGTTGGGCAGTCCTCCAACGAGACCTCCGCGACGGCCCCGTCCGTGACAGTCGCCAGACGGGATGCAGATGCAGGACGACGAATTCGAATTCGATGTCGAGTCCTGACCCAGAGACTCGGGCAACGGGATCGAAGATCGACCGTACAGCGGATACTGGCCCTGAACGCGCCTCCGAACTCGCCACCACCCGCCACCACCCGCCCCACCCGATGACCGGCGGAACCGGCGCGCGGGCCGACCCGCCGGTCTGCACGCGGCGCCGGACGAGGAGACCGTGCCTGGCGGTCTCGGGGGGTTAGATCGGAGGCCGCACCCACGAAGCGAAGATCTGACCGGGGGCCGCATTGTCCCGCCAGTACCTGAGCACGGTCTCGCGCACGACCTCGAACCGCCCTGCGGTGGTGCGGCGGGCGATGGGCTGCCAACTGCCCGCGTCCGCTTCGAACGCGACGAGAAGCGGCGGTCCGGGCGCCGCAGCGGCCGCTCAGAGGTGACCGTCCAGGAACTTCCGTACCTCGTCGATGGTCATGGGCCCCGTGCCGTGCGCCACCGCCGCTCCCTCCTTCAGCAGGAGGCAGGACGGGGCTCCGGTGATCCCGTATCGCTCGGTTGCCGCCGGGCAACGCGTGATGTCGGTGCGGACGACCGTCAGGCGGCCCGTGTAGGCGGCGGCGATGTCGCCCACGACGACATCCATCACCCGGCAGGGCTCGATTGCCTTGGGCCATGCCCCGGTGAAGTATGCGAGGACCGGAACCTTGCTTCTCCCGAGGATGAAACTGAACTCCGCGTCCTCACGAGGTCGGTGAACCAGCTTTGTCATGGGAGCTCCTGACCTCACGTTTCGTACTCCGTCCCATCATCCCTCGCGCGGTGTGCCGGGTCGGCCCCGGCCGGTCGTCCGGCCGGCTGCAGGGAGGGAGATACGGGCCGCCGCCGCAGGACGGCGGTGGCCCCTGGGACGAGCGGCCCGGCCCTTGTCGCGACGACCGGAAAGCCGTTTTCCAGGGTCATAGCGGCTTGGCACCGGGAACGAGCACGATTTCTGGACGCTCGCGGACGCGGCGGTGGACGGGTGACGCGTCAGCGGACCCGGAGACCGACCGCCAGCGTCAGTTCAAGGACCCGGTGTGGTGACGCGAGATCGGGAAACAGCTCCCGCAGTTGCGACATCCGGTATCGAACCGTCTGGGGATGGACGAACAATGCCGCCGCGACCTCGTCCCGCCTGCCCTGGTGCAGCAGCCACGCTCGCAACGTCTCCTCCAGCCGTCGTGCGGTTGCGGCAGGCAAGGTCTGCAACGGTGCGAGGGCTCGGGCGCGCAGGTCCGCGAACGCGTCCTCGTCGGCGCTGAGCACCAGGTCGGGCAGGTGGTCCTCGGTGTCGCGAATGTCAGAGGAAAGGGAGCGCGCGCGTAGGGCTCGTGCGTACGAGGCGGACGCGTGGGTCCATGGCCGGGCCGGGCCGACCACGGCGGCGCGGTCGGTCAGCTGCCGTAGGAGACGTGATCGGTCGGCATCGGGGACGAGGAGCACACCGGTGGCGTCCGGCAAATCGTCGAGGACGAGGGTGCTCGGGTCGAGTGTCCGGTAGGCAGGCCGGGCCTGGGCGGCGGGCAGCAGGACGGCGGTCAGCGAAAGCGGGGTCTGCCACCTGGCCCGTTGGCCGGAGGCCAGCAGCACGTCCGGGCTCGCGCCGGCGAGGAGGTCGCGGGCCAGGTGTTCCAGGTGGCGCTCGTGGGCTCTGCCCCGGGCGGCCAGTTCGTCGGCGTGGCCCGCGGCGCTCGCGGCGGAGAGCTCGTCGATGTAGGCGAAGGTCAGCTCGGCGAACTTCGCGACCTCGGCGGCGGGCAGACCTGCGGGTACGGCACCCGCTGCCAGACATCGCCAGGCGACCCGGGCGCCGACGCGGTAGGCGCTGAGCAGGGCGTCCATCGAACGGCCGTCGCGCACCTCGCCGCGGCCCAGCTCGTAGGCGGCGTCCCCGGCGTCGCCGCCCGTGGCGTTCCCGCTCGCAAGGTCCAGGTAGTGCGCCAGGGCGGTGCGGACGGCTCTGCGGATGGTGGCGCCCATGCGGCCCGACAAGGCATGGGCGTAGGGAGGAACCTCGTCGATGATCGCCTGGACGACTTCGTCGGCGGTGGTCTTCAGCGCGGCCCGAAGGGCGGTGACCGTCGTCTCGTCCAGGCTCAGTTCGCTGGCCCTCCGGATTGCATAGCTCATTTTTGTTCCCTGCGAACAATTCAGCCGACCAGATTTACGTCCTGTGGTCAGGACTTTACGCCTGGAGGCGCAGCAAGCTGGAGTCATGACGAGTGGAGCCCTCCGCAGTAGGGCGTGGAAACTGCTGGAGATGGTCACGACGCCGCTGCTGCCGTCGGACTACCTCGACCTGGTCAGCCCGCTGCGTGCGGGCGCCGACCTGTGTGGGCGCATCGAGGCCGTGCACTCCGAGACCGATAACGCCGCGACTGTCGTGATCAGGCCGGGGCGGGGCTGGCGCGGCCACACAGCCGGCCAGTACGTGAGGATCGGAGTCGACGTCGACGGAGTGCGCCTGTGGCGTGCCTACTCCATCACCTCGCCGACAAACCGCCGGGACGGCCGGGTAACGATCACCGTGAAGGCGATCCCGGACGGAAAGGTCAGCAACCACCTGGTCCGCAGGGCGAAACCGGGCACGCTGATCCAGCTCGACCAGCCGACCGGTGACTTCGTCCTGCCGCAGGCCAAGCCCGCCAAGGTGCTCTACCTGACGGCCGGCAGCGGCATCACGCCCGTGATGGGCATGCTGCGCGACATCGAACTCGACGACGTCGTCATGGTCCACTGCGCGCCACAGCCTCAGGACGTGATCTTCCGCAAGGAACTGCACCGTCTGGTCGCGGACAAGAAGCTTCGGCTCACCGAGGTGCACACCGACACGGACGGCAAGCTCGACATCGCCCGTCTCCAAGAACTCGTGCCCGACTGGGCCCAGCGCGAGACCTGGGCCTGCGGGCCCGCAGGTCTGCTCGACGCCGCCGAAGAGCACTGGACCGAAGAGGGCGCCCAAGAACGCCTGCACACCGAACGGTTCCGCCCCGGCATCGTCGTCGCCGGTGACGGCGGCGAGGTCACGTTCAGCGCCACCGGCAAGACCATCGACGCGGACGGCGCCACGCCGTTGCTCGACATCGGCGAGGAGGCCGGCGTGCTCATGCCCTCCGGGTGCCGTATGGGCATCTGCTTCGGCTGCGTCACGCCGCTCAAGGCCGGCGCTGTCCGCGACCTGCGCACCGGCGAGATCACCGAGGCCGAGCCGGGCGTCCTCATCCAGACCTGCGTGTCCGCCGCGGCGGGCCCCTGCGACATCGAACGGTAGGAACACCTTGACCGCCATCGACCCCACCGCCCACCTGACCGCGGAGCAGATCGAAGAGCTGGGCCGCGAGCTGGACGCGATCCGCGACGAGGTGATCGCCGGCCGCGGTGAGAAGGACGCCGCCTACATCCGTAAGGTCATCTCGGTGCAGCGCAAGCTCGAACTGGTCAGCAGGGGTGTGCTGCTGTTCTCGATCTTCCCGCCCGCGTGGGTGCTCGGCACCGCCGGGCTGTCCGTGGCGAAGATCATGGACAACATGGAGATCGGCCACAACGTCCTGCACGGCCAGTGGGACTGGATGCGAGACCCGAAGATCCACTCCACCACCTGGGAGTGGGATCACGTCTCGCCGTCCGATCAGTGGAAGCACTCGCACAACGAGCTGCACCACACGTACACCAACGTGATCGGCAAGGACAACGACCTCGGCTACGGCATCATGCGCGTCGACGAGGACCAGAAGTGGCACCCCTTCCACCTCGGCCAGCCGCTGTGGAACTTCCTCAACGCGTGTTTCTTCGAGTACGGCATCGCAGCGTACGACCTGGAGCTCGGCAAGAACCTCACCAAGCGCCGCCGCAAGAACCCGGAGTTCCGCGCGCGGGCCAAGGCCGTGGGCCGTAAGATCCGCAAGCAGGTGCTCAAGGACTACGTGATCCACCCGTTGCTGTCGGGCCCCTCATTCCTCACCACACTCGGCGCCACGTTCACCGCGAACCTGGTCCGCAACATCTGGACCCACTCAGTGATCATGTGCGGGCACTTCCCCGAGGGCGTACATGTCTTCGAACGCCAGTCGATCACGGGCGAGACACGCGGCCAGTGGTACCTGCGCCAGATGATGGGCTCGGCGAACATCAGCGGCAGCAAGGCCATGCACTTCATGACCGGCAACCTGTCGCACCAGATCGAGCACCACCTGTTCCCGGACCTGCCGAGCAACCGGTACGCGGAGGTCGCGGTGAAGGTGCGCCTGCTGTTCGAGAAGTACGAGCTGGAGTACATCACCGGCCCGCTGCCCAAGCAGGTGTTCTCCGCGTGGCACAAGGTCTTCCGGCTCGCGCTGCCGAACAAGCAGCCCAAGGCCGGAACGCCGGACCGTGAGCAGAATTTCATCACCGCCTGACTCCCCGGACGCACCTCAAGCCCTTGATGACGTCACTGCTGCGACACGACGGCCTGCTCGGCCAGTGGAGTTTCCGCGCTGCCCGGGTCCCACAGCTTGGTGAGCGCACGCCGGACAGCAGCTGAGTGAGAGCTTCTCTCCGGCTTCCACGACAAGCCACGCCAGATGAGAAGGGCGACGAGGTGGACTATGACGTCAGGAAGACCGGGTGGAGCAGCACTCTGTGCGGCTGCACCGCCGGGTCGCTCCTCGTCGCGATGCTTGACTACCTCGGTATCGACGGGGCCGACGCCTACGGCACGTCCATGGGCGGACGCCTGGCCCAGCAACTCGCAGCCCGCCACCCGCACCGGGTGCGCGCCCTGGGGATCGGCTGCACATCACCCGGTGGACCGCACGGCATCGGACGCGACAGTGTCGTGAGTAGGTCGCTGGTACAGCACGAGGGCGGGGCGGCGCGGCAGGTCCCATTTTGATGTCCACCCCGGCCTGGCTGACCGAAGCCAGTCGGCGTCATCCGGATTCCGCTCCGGGCCAACAAGAAAGCCCCGGGCGGCTGGCCTGGGGCTTTTCCATGGAGCGGGTGACGAGAATCGAACCCGCGCTCTGAGCTTGGGAATCAACGGTCCTTACGTTGTTGGAGGGGCTCTGACCTGCGATTTCGGAATGGGCAGGTGGATGGCTCCCGGTCTCTGGGAGCCGTGTCTGACCGCTGTTGTCCGCTCTGCTGGGCACGGATGGGGCACAGCCGCTGGGGGCTGAGTAGCCTGCCGTGCATCTTGCTGAGCATGTCCGGTCGCCACGCGGCCATCAGTCTTCGTGGGGAGTCTCCAGCTCTTGGAGTCGTTCGCCGATGTCTGTGGCCCATGCCTGTGCCCACTGCCGCAGCCCGGTGATTGCCTGCTCGTCGAGTCGGTAGGCGGCGAATTCCGTGTCGTCGATCCAGTCGGCTCCGCCCAGCCGGGCTTGAAGCTCGCTCAGATCGAAGGAGTCGCGAGCATGGCGCCGTCCGAGTTCCTCGAGTTCGACATGGCTCCAGCGGTTCGCGGCGGCCTGTACGTCGATCAAGTCTCTGGCGAGTCCGCGGTCGGCCAGCGCGCGGACTTTGGTTCCGACGACGTCTTCGAGGGACAGCACCAAGCCGTGCTCTGTGTGCACGGGTGGCCGCCAGAGTGCTTCCTTGAGGATGTCGACCTCGCACTCTTCACGGCTGGCAGGATCGGTGACGATCAGGCGGGCGGAGAGCGGGTCTGTTTCCAGAGCGCTGACCTGCCACCCGCGTTGTTCCAGGCCCGTTCGCACGGAAGTGGCAATGTCCTCCATACGATCGGGGTTCTCGGTCGCGACATCGAGGTCCTGGCTGAGCCGGTCGACCAGGCCGTGTGCCTGGACCGCGTAGCCGCCGGTAAGCGCCAGAGGGTAGGAGCCGCCCACAGCGAGCACGTCTGCAAGCAAGCGGCGGTGCAGGTCGGTGAGGTTCACGCAGCGGACCGGGCGCTGTGAGCGAGTTCGTCGAAGGAGCGTTCCCAGACTTCACGGACGTCACGGCTGATCAGTGCGCGCAGTGTGGGCCACAAGGTGACGACGAGGCCGCGATTGAGATACCGGACCAGATCGTCGTGCTGGCCCTCGGCCAGCACGATGCGGTAGTAGCTCATCCGCAGCCGGGGCTGATCGAGATCGAATGTGGTCAGTCCCGACCACGCCAGGTGAAGTGGCAGGCTCACTGTGCCGTGCTCAGGGCCGGCAAGTTCGGAGAGTGCTGCGGGCAGGCGCCGGGCGAACTTGGCGCGGCGGAGATCGGAAAGGCTGGGCTGTGATGCCATACGTCGATTATCCAGGGAGAGGCCACCGAAGCAGACCGAACGGTGACGAGCTGCCGCATATAAAGAAGCCCCCGGCCACTGGCCTGGGGCTTTGCTGTGGAGCGGGTGACGAGAATCGAACTCGCGCTCTGAGCTTGGGAATCAACGGTTCTTACGTTGTTGGAGGGGCTCTGGCCTGCGATTTCGGAATGGGCAGGTGGATGGCTCCCGGTCTCTGGGAGCCGTGTCTGACCGCTGTTGTCCGCTCTGCTGGGCACGGATGGGGCACGAGAGCTGGCAGTGCGACGCGTGCTCCGGGCGGGCCGACTGGTCAGAGGGGGATGATGCGGACTTGGTTGCCGCAGAGCTTGGTCATGTCATCGCTGTCGGACGTCAGCAGGGCGACGGGTTTCGGCTGGCGGAGCGCGACCTCGGCGACCGTGGCGTCGATGGCGTACTTGTGCCCGTGCAGCCCGGCGCTTTTGAGGAGCTCAGCCGCCGCTTTCGCCGCCTGCTCGGTGACGGGCTCCACCTTGATGCGGGACAGGGTCCAGTTCAGGCGAGGCATGTTGGTGCGGGAGTGGCTGACTTCCACGATGGTGTTCGCACCGATCACCAGGTCGGCTCCCATGTCGTGGAAGACCTGAAGCATCGCGAGGAGTTTGCGGTCCTGCGCGATCCAGGCGGAGAGTCCTTCCGAGTCCAGGACGACGGTTTCGATGCGCTTGCTCACGCGGCGTCCGCGCCCTTGGAGGTGCCGGCGGAGCCGAAGATCTTCGCGCGGGCTTCGGAGAGCTCCTCGTCGCTGAAGGGTTCGTGCTCTTCCACATAGCGGCGGAGGTCTTCGCCCAGGAGCTGGTGCCGGATCTGGCGGGCCACGGCTTCCGCTACGTAGCCGGAGACGTTGTCCGTGAGCTTGCGGAGCTCCGCCACCTGGTCGCTGGGGAGCGTGACGGTGATGCGAGTCGTTGAGGACATGAGTCTAAGCATACTGGAGTATGCACATGCTGGCTCGGGTCTCAGGACCCGAGCCTTGACAGTCGAGGCCGCATGCTCCGGGCGGGGATAGTGGGCGGTCGCACCCCGGCTCTCCGTAGCGTGAGGCTCCGGGCCGGTTCCGCTGGAGGGCAAGCGAAAGGCCCCGGTCGTCCGTCATTGATTCGGAGCCGTAGTACCGGCGGACCGCGTCTCATTGTGGTCATCAGCGAGACCTCAACATGAGGTACTAAGGTACCGTGGATGTGGAGGTGGGACTCATGACCACGGCTTCGAAGCCGCCCCGGCAGTCGCCGCTCAAGGTGGACCCGGCGACGGACAAGTTGATCAGCCAGGGCGCGCATTTCCTGGGCTTGACGAAGAAGGACCTGGTCGCGGAGGCGGTACGGGTTTACCTGGACCAACGGCGTGAGGATCTGCGTGAGGGCATGGTGGAGGCGCTCAGCGTCCTGGACGGCTCCCTGAAGTCGGACGTCATGCTCCTGACCGGTCTGACATCGGAGGAGATCGACGCGGTCGGCGGGATCGACGAATGACCGGCCCCGCCGCGATGCGGCCCGCCAGGCCCACCTTGCGATGCCTACGCGATGACCTTGGACTCCCCCTGCCGGCGGTGACCGACCCCCTGGACGAGATCGAGCACCCGATCCTGGCGAAGACCGCCGAGCAGTTCGCGGCGGACGATGCCAAGCACGAGCGCATCCGCGCTGTCGATGACCAGGTGTTGTTCAAGGTGAAGGTCCAGCGCTGGCGCGGGGCGGTCTGGGTGGACGCCGATCTTCCGTGGCTGGTGGCGGCCGGCCGCCGCGAGGACGGCTCCACCGACGACTTCTACGCAGCTCTCGAAGCCGACGGCAAGACCGCCCGAACCCGCTACAACGCCGGCAACGCCGAAGCGCTCAAGTCCGCCACGTACACAGCCCACTTGCTCCCCGCTCGCGAGGACCACATTCGCTATCGCGCCGAAGCGGGAGTCCGTTTCGTCCGGCGACTCCGGACCATGGTTCTGGCCCTGAGCCGTGCCACCCTCCGGGACGGCCAGGAACACACAGTGGATTTCGACACCTTTACCGTCGGCCTCCAGGTTCGCGCCGACGACGGCCACGAAACGTACCTCGCGGTGCGGATCACGGGTTCGGTCCCGCCGAACCTCACCACCTTGATCCTGCGCAACGTCCCCGGCTGCGAGGCCGACGGCTGGTACCCCGAATACGCCCTGCCGGAGCGGGACCTGCTCCCCGCCGAACAAGCCTGGTCCAATCTGATGGACCCTCGCGAGGCCGCCCGACTCCTCGACACGGAGCCGTAGCAGCCGGAAGTAAACAAGGCCCTGGTCTCTGACCAGGGCCTTCATCATGGAGCGGGTGACGAGAATCGAACTCGCGCTCTGAGCTTGGGAATCACTGATCGCTTGAGAGCGGCTGAGACGTGGACCTGGTGAAACGTCTCCATCTTGGGTGAGCTGAGTAGTGTCAGCGTGGCTCGTGGTGACCACTGTTGACCGGTCATTCTGGTGCCAATCTGGTGCGCTACGGCTCGTCCTGGACGGGCCTGGGAGGGGGCGGTCGTGGACGTCGTGGAACTGATGGAGTGGTTGGCCGAGCGAGGATGCTCGGTGGTCTTCAAGGCTGATGGTGAGCGCGGACAGGGGCAGCGTTGGATGGTGATCGTCTCCGGCGGCGCTCTCGGGCCGGAGGGGGTCTTCAGGACTGACCTGTCGTCCGCCGAGGCGTGCCTGGAAGCCACACTCGAGCACTTGGCGAGCCAGCAGGTTTCACCCTTCACCTGAGCTTGGGAATCACGGATCGATCTGCCCCTAGAAGGCGTTGGCCAGGCAAGATGCACTATCACCGCACCCTTCGACCAAGCTCCGGTGTCCCAGGTTGACCGCTGTTGCCCGTGCGGTCTGGCATGCATCTGGCATGCCCGTCCCTGACGGGATGGCGGAGCGCGTGGTGGCGTCGGGGCAGATTGGGTGGGAATGGCTCCGACGCTCGTGCTGGCTGCCACTGGCTCGACTCAGGGCATGTGCCGAGAACTGGCCAAGGGCCACGCTCGTACGCGGCAAAGCGACTGGTCAAGACCTGATTGAGGGGCTGACGACGTGTTGAGCCTGGGCGCTCAGGGGTGATCGACATGAATCTGTGCCGTTCCGTACTGATGAAGTGGTTTCCCAAGCGCTCCAGAAGCGTTGAAGATGAGGGAGTATGGGCGGAGCCCAAGGCGCTAGGGGATGGAGCCCAAAATGGCAGACCGAAGCACCATTGAGTGGACTGAGGCGACATGGAACCCCACTACAGGGTGTGACCGTATCTCGAAAGGTTGCGACAACTGTTATGCCCTGGTGCTAGCGAAGCGGCTGAAGGCGATGGGGTCTCCGAAGTATCAGATCGACGGAGATCCGCGGACGTCGGGTCCAGGCTTCGGGCTTGCTATACATCCAGACTCATTGAGGCTTCCGTACACATGGAAGTCGCCGAGAGTGGTTTTCGTTAATTCAATGTCTGACCTTTTCCATGCAAGAGTGCCAGTTTCCTACATCAAGGACATCTTTGATGTGATGCGCGAAACTCCGCAGCATACGTATCAGATTCTGACAAAGCGGTCGCGAAGAATGCGGAATGTTGCCGATCGAATTGACTGGCCTGAGAATGTCTGGATGGGGGTGACTGTCGAAGCTTCTGAATTCAAAGCGAGAATTGACGATTTGAGGAGCACTCCGGCGTTTGTCCGCTTCCTCTCGTGCGAGCCCTTGATCGGAAAGCTCGGCACGGTTGATCTGGATGGTATCGGCTGGGTCATCGCCGGAGGTGAATCGGGAAAGGGGCATCGTCCCATTGAAGAAAGTTGGGTCACTTCCTTGCGGGACCAGTGCTCTGAGGCCGACGTGCCCTTCTTCTTTAAGCAATGGGGAGGATCGACTCCCAAGGCTGGAGGTAGGTTGCTACAGGGGCGCACCTGGGACGAGTATCCGAAAGCGAAGTCCCGCGCTGGAGTATGAGGTCAGGGGAACGTGATCCAGGTGCCGTCGGGGAAGCCGCTCCGGCCCGGTCGCTGAACCTGGATGACTCCTGCCCTCTCCAGCGGCGTCAGGACGGGCTTACGCAGGTGCGTCTTCTTGTACGGCGTGTGGATCAAAGTGAACTGCTCCAGGGACGTGATGGAGACGCGTCGTCCGCTGTGCTGAGCGAGGAGCGCTCGTCGCAGTGGATCGGTGTCTACGGCTGAGTCGGTGAACAGTACGTCTTGGCCGGCCAACCGGTCCGAGAACTTGAAGCCGCCTCCAGGGTCGACCTTCCACATGGCCTCCTTCATCAACTCGACGCCTTTGATGCCGCGAGTTCCGTGAAAGAGGTAGTAGCCGATGTGCCCGGTTTTGTTGATCATGGCAAATGACTGCACGTAAGGGAAATTGCAGACGTCTGTGAGCTGGCGCTCGTAAAGATCGTGCAGGAATTGCTGGCGACTTACGCCGGGCGGGAGGCTTCCTACCTGCTTGTATTCGTTCGTGCCGAAGAGGTCGATGAGGTGGTGATCTACGTTTCCTGCGGTGGCGAAGCGGTTAACGTGATCGACCATGTAGTTCACGAACAGCTCGCAGCTGTCGAATGAGAGCAGCTCTGAAAGGATGCTCATCGGGAGTCCTGAGAAACCGAACGGGTCGACGAAAGCGAAAGTTGGCGCAAGGCGACGCTTCTGGTTTCGAAGGTGGTCTATCAGATTGGTCGCCGTCTCGGAAAACTCGGAGTTGACCAGCTGTACCTTAACGTTCTTTGGCCAAGGTTGGTTCGCCTCTTTATAGCCTTCGATTTGCTGAGTGAGGCTCTCGAATCGATCCTTCTTTGACTCGCAGAAAAAGAAAAGAAACTCGCATTTCATCTTGTCGAAGTAGCTGTGAGAAAGCAGGGTGTCAAGTGCGATGAGCGGGGATCCCGGCTCGCCGGATTGATAGCGCCCCGGACCTGCAAAACCATCTAGGAAAACGATCCTGCCGTTATAGGAGGACAGGACGGGAAACCAGCCGCCTAGATACGACTTCAAAAGGTCATGCTTGGCTTTGGTGTGCGGGTCAAGCTGCCACACGGTAGTCCTCGGTGCTGCCACGTGTCCCCCTCGACGCAATCGGCATGCTCGGCAGCATTATGGGTCCGATCCGCAGCTAAACGCACGCCAAATGTCAAAAATGGTCGACGAGAGCAGCAAATTCGCCCGAATGTTCGACCGCCCCAGCCACGGCGGGGTTCTTCCCCACTTGGTGCTCGCTCCAGCCGCGCGACCGGCGCAGCCGGGGAGCGCGCGGCGAGCGGAGCGAGCCGCCTTGATTAAGTAGGGAAAGCTCTACCGCGCTGGGAGCAGGTGCCTGCCGCAGCTTGTGTGTCGGACGTGGCCGTCGACCGCGCTCACCTGCTGCGGCCTGACGGCCATGTCCGGAGGCCGTCAGGCCGCAGCAGCGGCCTCCCGGCCCCGTCGCGTCCGACGGTGGAAGATCTCGTCGAAGGTGGCGCGGGCACCAGCGGGGTCGATGTAGTGCATGGTCAGAAGGGCTGCGATGACGGCGCCAACGAGGTCGTTCTGGACCTCGGACCAGGAGTGGTCGTCGCCACAGGTGGTGAGGCCCTTCAGGCCGTGGAGGGCGTGCATGGCCTCGCCGGCCTCTTCGGCGACCTTGCCGACCTGGAGAGCCTTGAGCTCCTCGTCGGGGAGGTGAGCGCCTGCCGCTCGGCAGACGGCGGAGAGCTTCTCGATGTTGTCCCACAGGGTGTCCACGTCGGACCTCCGATCGATGGGTTCGGCTATTCCTGTGCGGGGCGACCGAGCTGGCGTACGGTCCATCCGGCCATGCGCCAGGCGTCGGCGTCGATGAGGTTGCGGAGGTCGACGAGGACCGAGTCAGCGACCAGCGGGGCGAGGGCCTTGGGGTCGGCCTCGCGGAAGTGGGGCCACTCGGTGGCCAGGACGATCAGTTGGGCGCCCTGGACGGAGTCGTCGAGGGCTTCGGCATAGTCGAGTTCCGGGTGCCGGCGCAGTGCCGTGGGTACGGCGTGCGGGTCGTGGACGGTGACGGTCGCGCCGCGCTGGTGCATGAGGGCGGCGATCGCCAAGGCCGGGGATTCGCGGACGTCGTCGGTTCCGGCCTTGAAGGAAGCGCCCCAGACGGTGATGCGTGCGCCGTCGACGGGGCGGCCGAGCGTCTGCTCGATGAGCTTCAGCGCGGCGGTGGGGCGGGATTCGTTGACCTCTTCCGCCGCGCGCAGCATGGTCGCTGCCTCGGCGGCGCCCAGAGTGCGGGCAGAGGCGGTGAAGGCGCGGACATCCTTCGGGAGGCAGCCGCCGCCATAACCGGGGCCGGCGTTGAGGCCGCCGCGGCCGATACGGGGGTCGAGGCCGATGGCCTCGGCGAGCTGCTGGACGTCGGCTCCGGCGGCGGTACACATGTCGGCGACGCCGTTGATGAAGGAGATCTTCATGCCGAGGTAGGCGTTGGCGGCGCCCTTGATGAGTTCGGCGGTGGCGGGGTCGGTCACGAACAGTGGGATCCCGTTCGCCAGGAGAGGTGCGTAGACCTGGCGTACGGCGTCCTCCGCGCGGGCCGAGGGGACGCCAACGACGATGCGGTCGGGTCGCAGGGTGTCGTCGATGGCGTGGCCCTCGCGGAGGAACTCCGGGTTCCAGACGACCTCCACGTCCTCACCGGCCGGGGAGAGACGTGCGAGGAGTGCGCCGAGGTCGCGTGAGGTGCCGACGGTGACCGTGGACTTGCCGATGACCACTGCCGGGCGAGTTAGGTGCGGGGCGAGGGCGCGGGCGGCGCCGAAGACCTGGCCGGTGTCGTAGCTCCGTCCGTCCGCGTCGATGGGCGTGCCTACGGCGAGGAAGTGGATGTCGGCGAACTCGGCGGCCTCGACCAGGCTGGTAGTGAACCGCAGTCGCCCGGATGCGGTGTGGGTGGCAAGGAGTTCCGGGAGGCCCTCCTCGTAGATGGGGCACTCGCCGGCGTTGAGGCGGTCGATCTTCGCCTGGTCCAGGTCCACGCCGATGACCTCGTGGCCGATCTCGGCCATGGCAGCGGCGTGGGGGATGCCCAGGTGACCGCAGCCGATGACGGATACGCGCATGGGGTCGACGCTCCTTTCCTTGTCTCTCGCCCGCCCGGGGAGTCCGGGCCGGCCGGGTGCGTCACGCTAGCGCCACCATCCGGCGCGGCCCTCTTCGCGCAGGTCAATCAACCAGCTTGCTGCTTCAGGAGATTGACAAGTGCGGGCAACGCCTCAGCGGCGGTTGCCCGGCACACCAGGTCACCGTCCTGGGGCCCCTCCAGCGGGTACGGCATGAACTGGCCGTCGTGCCAGAAGCCCTCCGGGTCCAGGTAGACGACCTGCATGCCGCGAGCGCGGGCTCGGGCCTGGACCTTGCGGCGGTCGGCGTGCAGGCCGACGACGAGGAGGGCCTTGGCACCGTCCACCCACTCGACATCGGGTACGGCCTGGTCGTAGCGGCGCATGAAGCACTCGTCGAGCCCGGCACGCGCCGCGAGCACGTCGAAGTTGTTGGTGATGACCGGGCCGACGAGGTGACCGGCGTCCTTCAGTTCCTTCAGCGCCCACATCGCCGGGGTCGGTTCGGCCAGGAAGCAGGCGCGGAACATCTCCACGAACTCCGCAGTCTTCTCCTCCGGCTCCGTCAGAACCTCGTGGAGGAGCGTGTCCGCTGTCGGGGAGAGGGTGAAGCGGTGTTCCCGAGGCTCGTGGCCCTGGCGGTCGGTCACCCGGTAGATCTCGTGGAGCCGGTGCAGGGGCGGGATACCCGCCTCGACCGACGTACCGCAGCCGATCTCCACCTGGAACGGCAGCAGGTCCGCGAGGACGGACAGGTCCGGGACGCGGGTCGGCGTACCGGGGCGGTCCTTGCACCTGATCCCGGTGGAGAGGACGTTCCACGGCAGCTGCCGGACAGCGGGCGGTGGTGCGTAGGACACCGAGGCGATCTGCACGTCCAGGCTCCGGTAGCCGACTGGGAGGGTGCGGCCCGCAGCGGCGTCCTGGGGGTGGACGTCGTGCTCGGTGATCCGGCACTTCAGATCCCGCCGGGTCCATAAGAATCCACCGGGAGCCTCCTTCCAGCCGCCAGTGGCGAGTGAATCCCACAGGGCGTCGTGGTGCGCGTCGATCTCGTCGGACGGCGCGGACGCGGAGTGATAGAGGTACAGGTCGGTCAAGCCGATGGCCGGCGCAGCCGTGGTGGGCACCAAGCCGTACCTGTAGCGGTAGTGGATGATCCGCCGCCGTGCGTCGTCGGAGGCCGCCCAGCCGGACTGGTCGGCGGTGGCCTTCTCCTGGGTGCGGCGCCAGATGCCTTCTTCGATGTAGCGGGGCCGGTCGGCGTCGCCGAAGTATGTCTTCCAGAACTGCTGTTGGGCGGGGACGAGCTGGTCGATGACGATGTATGGGATGTCCACGATCCCTCCCTGGAGAATCACGCGTGGATGTTCCAGATGGCTGACGGGGTGCAGGCCGTCCCGCTCCGGGCAGCCGAAGCCGCGCTGAGCGACACGGTTCTTCAGCGCCGCTCGACGAGAGAGCAGCGTGGGAGGCTCCGGCGGCCGAGCGCAGGCAGCGGCCTCGGTGCCGGGAGCGGCCTCAGCGGTCGGAGGTCAGGCTCGCGTCCGGCGCGACGGCGGAGGGCCGGTGACCAGCGCCTTCGAGGAGCGGGCCGGCGTGCTCACGCAGTGCCCAGGCCGGGCCGACCAGGCCGGCGATGGCCAGGAACGTGAGCGCGATTCGGCTTCCGTGGTCGGGCCGTGCGTGTCTGGACGCGGCGTTTCGGGCATGGCGGCGTCGAGCCCCGGTCACGAGGTGCCGCCGAGGGCGCGTTCGTGGGCGTCAAGGAGGCGGCTGGTCTGCGAGTGCAACCGCTCCAGCTCAGTAGAGGTGAGGATGAGCGCGCCGTCGAGGGTCGTGCCGTCATCGAAGTGGAACTCGACGGGAACCGACCCTTGCTGGGCCCTCGGGTCGTAGACCGCGTCTCGGCCGGGCAGCAGCGTGGCGTGGGTGGCCTTGACCGGCACGGGTCTGAGCGTCGTCCCGTCGGCGGGCGCGGACCACTGGGTCCCGCCCCCGGGCGGGCGCAGGTGGTACGTCGTGGCGGGGCCCTCGCCAGGGAGGGTGACCACGACCCCCACACGGTCCTCGCGGGCGCTGTCGGTGGCGAGGTCGCCGAGCCGGGGGACGAAGGGAGCTGCGGTAGCTAACCCGGCTCCCTGGGAAGGGAGGTGGGGAGAACGTCGTGGCGTCATGCCCTGAAGTTAGGGTCAGGGCAACCCTCGAATATGAGCCGAAGGAATACGACCCCTATCCGTCCAGGTGGAAGCGGTCGGACAGGCGCCGCAACTTCTCCCGCGTGGCTGCTCGTTCCGCGTAGACGATGCTGCGAAGCGTCGAACGGGCGATGGGGTGGTTCCGCACGAGCTGGGGTGCGATCCGCTCGGCCGTCTCCAACTCGGCCAGAGCCTTTCCCCGGTTCCCGTCCCACAGCCAGGCCCGCGCGACGTCCATGTGGTGGTGTCCCTGACGGGAGTTGGGCAGCGAACCCACCAGCCCCGGGCTGGTACGGCGGTTTATCTCCAGTGCCTTGCCCTGCTTGCCCATTTCCAGGGCCACGCTGATCGCATGGATCTGCACGTTCCCGGCGGAGAACGTCAGCGAATGCCGGTCGTACACCGGTGCCCCGACGTACGCGTCCATGCGTTCGGCAGCAGCCTTCGCGTGGCCGATCCGGTCCTCGGCCTCCGAGGCGCGGCCGGCTCGGGCGGCAGAGACCGCAGCCCGCAGTTGCAGCGTGCCCCAGGCCCGCACGGCCAGCGGCTCGCCACGGTCGTACTCCTGCTCCACCGAGGTGATCGCCTTGTCCGAGAGCGTCAGAGCGTCGGCCCAGTCAGCCGTCGCCCACATGTCCCAGACCCTCATCCAGTCGGCGACGGCGGGCAGCACCGGATCTCCCGACAACCTGGCTGACCATGCGGCCCGCTCGCACGCCATGGCGACCAGTTCGAGGTGCCCGAGGGAGTGGGCGGCGGTGTGTGCGAACTTGCAGCACACGGCGTAGATGGCATACGCCTCCTCCCGCTCGTGCCCCTCCGACTCCTCCGCCAAGGCACGCGCCTCGCGGAACAGGTCCGGGAGGACTCGGAGAATCGCCACGTTTGAGGCGGTGTCCCGCAGGCGGTGCAGCCGGGTTACCTCACGCCACAGCTGTGATGCGGGCCGCGGTGCCCCGTCGAAGACGGGGACGAGGTCGTAGCGGCGCAGCTCGCGCAGGATCGACGAGGCAGCGACCTGCCACTGGTTGTCGTCGGGGGAGCTGCTGTACGGGCGTCCGATCAGGTCGTTCGGATGGATGTGCAGTTCCGCGGCCACCTGGTTGAGCAGCCCGACCCGGTCCAGCTCGATCAGGCCACGTTCCATCTTCGACACCCAGCCCTGCGACTTCCCCAGGGCTGTCGCCAGGTCGGCCTGCGGTATGCCCAACCGCAGCCTCGCCCTGCGGACGCGCTTGCCGATCTCCTCGGCTTCCTCCAGCATCAGGACACCTCCCGGCCGCCGGACGCCCCGGCGCGATCACCGGTCTGTCCGTACAGAGTTCGTCTCCAGAACGGTACCCATGACGCGGCTTGCGCGTGTGTCGAGCTGCAGGGTGAGAGGTGACGGGTGAGAGGCGACGGGCGCACGCCCGGTTCTCTCTCGCGGGGCCTGTGCCGGTGTCGACCTGGTCGAGTCGCTGTTCACGAACTCCGGCCAGCAGGTGCGAGGGTTCACCCGCTGGTGCCTCGCCCGCCCTGAGGGGTGACGCATCCACTATGGATGCGCCTCGGGAGGCCGTTATGGCACGCGAATGGCACGGGCTCTGAAAATGGTCTAGACAACAAACAGGCCCTGGTCTCCGACCAGGGCCTTCATCATGGAGCGGGTGACGAGAATCGAACTCGCGCTCTGAGCTTGGGAATCACCGTTCGCGTCAGCCTGGATGGGTGCCTGACCTGCGAGGGAACGAGTCTGCGGTGCGTCTACTTCGGCATCGGTGATCCGGCGTTGACCGTGGCTGACCGCTCGATCTGGTGCGCATCTGGTGCGGTCAGATGATGAGGCAGACGGCCCATGTCGCACCCCGGGTCCCGCCCTTTACTGTGCGGACGACCTCATCAACGGGAGCCTAGCAGCGGTGTATGTCCTCTCGGTGGGGCCAGCCCAGGCGCCATCGCCACTTCGTCCTGAAACAGCTTCGACGGGCATTCCTTTGCAAGGTTGATACCCGTTCTACGTTCAGAGATGGTTCGGGGTGCCAAGAGTAGCTAGGATGCTGATCCAGCTGGGATGAGGGCGGCAAGCGGAACGTCAAATTCGGGGATGATCCGGCGCATGTTGGCGTGCGCGATCGCAGTCCCGATCGCTGTATTGATGTGTCCGTTCATTTCCAATTCCCTTACGCGCCTGAAGATCGGTGCTAGATCTGGCCTGCTCTCAGTGAGCATTCGCTCGATCTCGCGCTCATCCAATACGGTATTTTTGAGAGTCGATAAAGCCAAGTCGGTGATCTCTTGGAGGAATAGAGTGTCAATGAGGTCCAGAAGCTCTTCCTTCGTGATGGCGTTTATTTGGTAGCGGTCAGGCTCCGGCCCAAAGGGGCGCACCAGTCGAGTGCCAATAAGGCGCTCGGCATGCATTATCTCTTTATTTGAAAATCCCCGCGTGAATAAACCGGGATAGTTCAGACCGGCATATTTTCCGGGGGGAAGGGATCCGGCTGTAGCGATCGTGCAACCGAGGCCAGCTAGGTAATCTAGGTCGGCAGGATCGGCGTCCCTTAGATCTTGAAAAAATGGTTCGATGGACTTTCCGATGCTTCTAGCAAGCGCACCGATTGAACGTATTTCGCCGTAGGCCAGCTGCTTTAATGCGAAATTGCAGGTGAGAATCGCGAAGTGATGAGATGACAAGTGCTCGGCGATTCCTACCGCGAAGTTCGAGGCAAGCTGTGAAGTGGCACGCTGGCGGCAACTTGCGCGACTGATGAGAAGTTCAATCAGCACTTCACCAAGGTCTGCATCACCCGTCTTTGCGTACCCTGACTGCGCGGAGAAAAGTGCCGACTGCGTGCCTGGGTCCTGAAAGTCTTCCAGGACATACGGGGCCCGCTGCTGAAGAGATTCGACCAGGTTGAGGGTGAATTCATCGGCCCGCTGTTGAGCTATAGCGTGAGCCTCCCTGCTGAGTGATTGAAAGTTCTTTGCAAAAACTTCCATTGCCGTATCACGAGAAATCTCTTTTACATCCCTGTACCCCATCCCTATGGCAATGTCCCTCCCGGCCTGCATGTTCAGACTATTGTCGCGCGATTTTTGTTGCCTAGTATTCCATTTCATGGTGATTTTCCGAACGTGTTACTGTCGCCAATCGTCAGGTCATTTCCGCTCTGCAAGTTGACTGAGTCGTTTCCGCTGCGTTGGATCTGCTTAGGGCTTCCGGTGGAACCGCCTGGCGTGCTTCGGAGTTGATATATTCCGATGGCGATTCCGAGCAAGCCAAAAAATGCGCCAACGATCCCCCCTAGCATGCTCGCTTTCTCAAGTCCTAAGTACACGCTGACGATTAGGAGGACTACGCCAAGGGCTGCGGTGCCGCCCCAGAGGGCGCGGCGTTGATTGCTAGTCACGACAATATTGTCACGTACCTGTGTCGCTCGTGTCTGCCATTCGTCTAACTCGCCGTTTACCTGCCATGAAGCGTCCTTGGCTGGACACGTAACCGCCCCGGCGGCCTGTAGGGGGCAACCGGGTGCGAGCAGGGCCTGGATCCTCGGATGACTTCGAGCCCCGGGCAGTCAGGCCCTACCACTCTCCTCAGAGCGGTGTCTCATAGAGCCCTCCTTCCCTCATCCGGGTATGGACGAGGGCGCGGCTGGGCGCGGCTTCGGATGTTCCAGGGTGTCGGACGTCCGCTCGCTACCGGTCGATCGGGATCGCGTAGACGATCTCGCAGTGCGCTGCGGGCACGACGATGTCTGCTGTTTCCACGGGGCGTCCCTGGTTGCTGTAGTAAGTCCGCCTGATGTGCGTCACGAGTGCGGCCTTCTGGATGCCGAGTAGCGACGCCTCCTCGGCGGTCGCCTGCCGCGGCTCCGGCTGCTCCACCGCATGGCTGACGGTCACTCCGATCACGGCCATGCGGTTCACGACACCTGCCCCGGCGTGCGGCCCTCCCTCGGGGAGGACGACGAGAGTGCCCGCGGTGAGGTCGTAGGGCTCCCAACTCGTCGACAGCTGCACCGGCCTGCCGTCCGCCAGGAACTCGTACGTCGTCCGCACGCACAACTCACCCTCGCCGATCCCCAGCCGCGCGGCAATCTCCGCCGGGGCCGGCACCTTCGCCTCGGTCCGGCTCTCCCAGTCGCTCTGTCTGCCCAGGGCCTTCATGTCCTGGCGGAACGGGGAGCCGCTGGGCTGCTCGCGTGCGGATGACCGGACGACCCGAACCCGCTGCCGGGCTTCGGCGACGTACGTGCCCGATCCGGCCCGGCCCTCCAGCACTCCCTGAGAGATCAGCAACTCCTGCGCCCGGCGCACCACGTTCTCGCCGACGCCGCACTCCTGGCCGATCTGGGCGCGAGAGGGGAGGCGGTCCCCCGGTTCCCAGACGTGCTCCGCGATGCGCTGCCGGAGTTCGTCGGCGATGCGGAGATACGGCGGTTGCTCAGACATATGGAAAATCTAGTCCACTAGCTCTAATCTAGTTAACTAGCTTCACTGAAAGTGATCGTCGGTGACGGGGGCTGTGCTGTGTCCGCTTCGGGAGTGAGTGCGGCGGCCATTGCCGCCCGGCTGTCCGCCGCCGGGCTCCCCACGCGCGTGGAGGAGCACAACGGGTTCACGACGGTCGAGGCAGAAGTGCCGGAAACGCTCTCCGCCGAGTCCTGGCGGGAGGTCCTGGACGTGGTGGCCGATGCCGATCGATTCGGACTCCTGGCCACCAGCTTGAACGGCCGCACCTTATGGGCGGTCGTACGCAAAACGGTCCCCACGACGGGCGATGTCGGGGGACCGGGCTATCAGCGATAGGAGCTGACCAGCATGCTCAACCGTATCCGCCGTGCCGCCTCCCTCACCAGAGAGCGGTACTTCCCCAAGGGCCGGCACCGCCGCCCCTTAACGCCCTCCCGGCCGCTGGCCGCTCCCACCTCGGCCGCGCCGGATGATGCGTCGACCGTTCCCCTGGGCCAGGCTTCGGCTGGCGCGGTCCACCGTCGCCCCTTGAGGGGTGAAGACGTCGCGCTTGTCCGGCCGTACCTGGTGGCGTGGGAAGCGCGTGTTCGGACGCGAGCGGTGGTCGTCGCGCCTCGTCTGCCGGCCGATGCCTGGTCGGCTCTCGCGGGGGTTCGCTGATGCCCCCTCGTCGACAGCCGCGCGGTGCGGACACCACGTCCGTCCCCTACCGCTCGATCGCGTGTCGGATCGGCACACACTCCTCCTGCGTTGAGTCCTCCCCGCTCCTGGCACCGGTCGACGTCCCGGTGATCTATGAGGCGTGCGAATGCCCGTGCCACTCGGCACCCGACCGGTCCGCGGCCGTGGAGGTGACGCTGTGAGGCCTCAAGGCCCCGCCGGTGCACTGGTTTCCCACATCGAGGTCACCGCGGCCACCGTGCAACGCGGCGACATCATCCAACTCGGCGGCCAGGCATGCCGGGTGAGGGACCTCTTCCAACTCCCGCAGGGGGCCAAACAGCTCGTCTTCGAGTCGGGGGAGCTGCTAGCCATACACACGCGTACCCGGCTCGTCGCCGTGCGACTGCTGAGAAGGCGGTGACCGGCTCCGTGCCCAGTCGTCACCACGACATTGCCGACGACCTCCGCCACCAGATCACGACTGGCCGCATCAAGCCCGGCGAGCGCCTACCGTCCGAAGTCGGCTTGGCCGCCGGGTACAAGGTCAGCACGGTGACGCTGCGTCGTGCTCTCGCCGTGCTCCAGGGCGAAGGCCTCGTCGAGAAGATCCATGGCAAGGGCAACTTCGTCCGTCGCCCCCGTCGCAAGATCATGTACGTCGGTGGCTGGGGCACGCTGGACCCTTGGACCGCTGCTGAGCCAACGTTGCGCGTCACGGTTCGCAGCACCATGGTCCCGGCCTCCGCGCACCTGACGACATTGCTGAAGGTGCCAACGGGCAGCCCCCTCGCGGAGTACTCCTGCCTCAGCCTCGAACAGGGGTCGCCGCACGGCCTGGCCCGCATCTACATCCCGCGCGACCTGGCCCCGGCCGGAGTGCTCGACGACGACTCCGCGCGCCGGGAGGCGGTCACGAGATTCGCCGTCCTCGGCCCGTCGCCGGCCACCGTCCGAGAGACGGTCTGCGCCCGCTCTCCCACACCGGACGAAGCCTCGGCCCTCCGCATCGGATCCACCGCAGCCGTCCTCGCCGTCACCCGCATCGCCACCGACTCCACGGGCCGCGTCATCGAAGCCGCGCTTCTGGCCTTCCCGGGAGACCGCGTCGATGCCGTCTTCACTGCCCATCACGTGCTCGACGAAAGGCAGACCCAAGGATGACTACGCCGAACGAACTGCGGCTCCTCCCGTGGTCGGGCCCAGAGGATAAGCCCTGCTACCTGAGCACTGACGACCCGGCCGGCTTCATGTCCCGCCTAGCGGACAGCATCGAAGCGGTCCAACTCGGGACGGCGGCCCAACTGCTTGAAGAGGTCTCGGGAACCCTCGACGACCAGGACACGGACCTGAACGACCTGCGCCGTCTGGTTCACGACCTGACTGGCGCCCTGCGGGACGTGCTTCGGGTTGCGGCCAGCCGCGGGCATCTGCTCGTAGTGAGCGAGCCTCGCCGAATCTGAAGAGGCTGCGCACAACAGCGCCAACCGAGGACAGACTCCCCGCTACGGGGGAGGGGGCCGAGCGAAAATTGTCGAGTCCCCCTCCCCGCTGCGTTATACCAGTCCGGTTGCTCTGCAAGGGCCGGCGGGATGCCCCCGAGGATCGGTTCGTAGAACACGACGCGTGCCATGAGCTTGGGATGGTGGATCGCTGCTTTGTAAGCCTGGCGCCGACCACGGGACGGTCTTACAACGGCTAACACAATGAGGTGGATCGGTCCTGTTGACCGTGTCCGCGTCAGAGATTCAGCGTTGTTCGGGCATGGGGACTTCGCCGTGGA